>NZ_JBFAKB010000019.1:5896-251468 GCF_040655495.1 Nonomuraea sp. NPDC050404 | reverse complement strand
CCCCAAACCGGAAGGATACGGAACCCATCTGGCTCGCTATGCTTGCCGCCAGCAAGTGATCACCGTGTTGCGACGACCCCTTGAATGCGCCCCGAAGGGGGCGGGCCGCACGTGTGTCCGGGTCCGGTCCCTCTCCTGGACCGCACGCGTGTCCGGGTCCGGTTGCTCAGCCGTCCCTCTGCGCCGCCGTCCGGCGCAACCTGATCGTCTCCAGCAGGTCGAACCCGTCGAGCAGGCGCTCGCCCAGCATCCGCAGCCGCCGCAGCGTGGACGGGGGCAGCAGCACCGCGCGCAGCCGCCTTCCGCGTGACACCGTCGCCGCCAGGGCCTGGCGCACCTGGCGCAGGTCCTTGCGCATGGGCTCGACGCGGCCGGGATCCCTGGCGAACAACACCCGCTCGACCGTCGTGGCGATCGAGGTGATGGCCGCCGCGGACTCGGTGTCGAACTCGTACTGCTGGGTCAGCCGCCGCGCCAGCGCCCGCGGGGTCTCGCTGGGCCCGCGCGCCATGCCGTAGTCGCACAGCACGTCGTCCAGCTCCGCCCATGTGGCCGCAGCCGTCATCGCCTGCTCCCTGCCCGACACCATCCTGGCCGTCAGGTCGTCGGACGGCTGCGACACCTTCCAGCCCAGGGTGCGTACGCGCCGGTTCCTGATGATCAGCCGCGCGGCGGCGGGCATCAGCAGGATCAGCAGCAGCACCCCGGCCCCGATGCCGATCTGGCCGGCCACCGGCATGGAGTCGTCGGGCGGCAGCGTGCCGGTCGCGACCGTGCCCTCGCGGTCCAGTTCGCGAGTGTTGCGCCGGGCGGCCGGGTCCTGCGGCTCATCGGCGGAGGAGGAACTCGTGCTGCTGGGCGTCGGCGCCGAGGACGTCTCCGTCTCGGTGGGCCGCGGTTGCGCGTACGCCGGCACCCGCGCGCTGCCCTGCCCGGCCGCGCCGGCGGGGGTCGGCTCGAACGGCAGCCAGCCCACGCCCTCGAAGTACAGCTCGGGCCAGGAGTGGGAGTCGTTCGTGCCCACCTGCCAGCGGCCGTCGATCTTGGTGCCGCCGGTGTAGCCGATCGCCACCCGCGACGGGATGCCCACGAGCCTGGCCAGCACCGCCATCGACGCGGCGAACTGCTCGCAGTAGCCCGCCCTGTCACGCAGCAGGAAGTCCGCCAGCGCCGAGTTGCTGTGTCCCTGCGTGCGCAGGTTGTAGGTGAAGCCGCCGGTCCTGGTGAAGAACTCCTGCAGCCTCATCGCCGCATCGAAGTCGGTCTTGGCGCCGGCCGTCTCCTCTTCGGCCAGCCGCCTGATATCGGGGTGCAGGTCGTCCGGCAGGGCCAGGAAACGATCGTCCGTCTCCGGCCGGATGCCTTCGAGGGAGTCGAGCTGGTCCTGGGTCGGCGCCGGCTCGCTGGTGGCCACCTCGTACTCGATGCCGGCGGCCTCCTCGCGCGTGGAGAAGACCATCAGCGTGTCCACGTCGGCCCGCCAGTCGCCGTCCACCCGGATCTCCCTGGGCGGGTACGGCAGCGGCAGGAACTGCAGCTTCGCGATCTCCTCGCTGATCTGCACGTTCGTGACGACGTTCGTGATCTTGGGCTCGGGGCCGAGGCCGGGCGGCTCGGGCAGCGGCCCGTTCTCCGTCCTGTTCTCCGGCGCGCCCTTGGGCTGCGTCATGGTGAACTGCTGCCCGTCGAACGTGTCCAGCGCGTAGATCCGCAGGTACCGGGGCGCGTCGTCGTTGTTGGTGTAGTTCAGCACGACCCGCCGCTCGGGCAGTTCGAGCTGGCCCTTCAGGTTGGCGATCGGGTTCGGGATGCTGATGGAGTTGCCCGGCCCGGAACCGCGCCCGCCCACGCCGAAGGTGAAGAACGAGACCGGCTCCATGACGGGCAGGAACGCGGGCAGCAGCACGGCCAGCGCGATCGCGGCGAACCCGATGCGCTTGCCCGACAGCCGCAGGCCGCTCGTGTCGGCCGTGGCGCGGGGGCCGTTCTGCGCGGAGGTGGCGGCCATGCGGGTGCGGCGCACCAGCACCGCCCTGCCCCAGTGGCCCACCCGCTCGTGCCCGTCGGCGATCAGCAGACTGACGAAGCCGAGCGCGGCCAGGATGAACGCCCACCAGCTGATCGGGTCGGTGAGGATCGTGGCCGGCACCGTGGCCAGCGCCAGCAGCGGCAGCCCGGCCAGCGCCGCCTTGCGCACCCGCGCGGCGAGCAGGTCCACGGCGATCGCGATGATCGCCACGCCGCCGGTGGTCAGCAGCACGATGCCGTCCGTGTCCGGTACGGGGGCCGCGAAGCGCTGGATGTCGGCCCACCCGACGCCCAGCAGCCTGGACAACTCCAGCACCGACTCCTTCGTCGGCACCACCAGCGCCCACGCCTCCTCGGCGGCGAAGGACGCGGTCAGGTAGATCCACGTCGCGGCCAGGGCGACCAGCGGCGCCGCCCACGCGGGCAGGGACAGGCGGCTGCTCAGCAGCCCGGCCGCCACCACGGCCAGCACGACGCCGAGTGAGCTCCAGAACCACTCCGAGTACTGGAAGAGCGGGTGGAGCAGGATGGCCGCGGTGAACGCGGCCACTCCGGAGGCGATGGTCAGTCTCATGCCGCTCCTCCCGCGGGGCTGAGCGAGTACCGGCCCCCATTGGCGGCGGCCTGCCAGACGGAGGCGATCGAGGTGCCCGCGGGCAGCCGGACGATGCGCCAGCCGTACCCCGCCAGCACCGTCTGAACGGCCTGGAAGTTCTCCTCGGCGGCCCGGTCGCCGCCGTCCCACGTGGCCACGTCGAGCAGGACGGCCACGCCGGTGATGCCGCTGTGCCGCAGCCTGGCCAGTTCCCTGGCCTCCTCGGCGTCGAGCGCGCCGAGCACCGCCACGATCAGCCCGTCGCCGCCGCCCTGGCGCAGGGCCGAGATGCCCATCTCCAGGGAACGGGCCGGGCTGTGCCGTACCACGGCCAGCGTGTCGAGCAGCGAGTAGCTCAGCCCCGTGTCGGTCAGGTGCTCGGCGCCCTGGTCGGTCACCAGCCGCAGCCCGAGGCCCTCGCGGGCGAGATGCACGCCGATCGAGGCCGCGGCCGAGACCCCCACCTCGAACGACGAGCGCGGGCCCTCGCCGCGGTGGGCGTGCCTGCGGGTGTCCAGCAGGAGCGCGCCGCGGCTCTGCCACTGCTGCTCCTCGCGGCGCACCATGAGCTCTCCGTGGCGGGCCGTCGAACGCCAGTGCACCCGACGCAGGTCGTCGCCCTGGCGGTACTCGCGCGGCGCCACGTCGTCGTCGCCCGCCGCCGCCACACTCCTGGTACGGCTGTCGCCGCCGCCCGTCCACTCACCCGACAGCCGTACGTGCGGCAGCGCCGCCACCTGCGGCGTCACCACCAGCGTGTCACTGATCGTGAACGAGCGGGTCAGCTCGACCAGCCCGAACGGGTCGGCGATGCGGATGGACAGCGGGCCGATCGTGTAACGGCCGCGCAGGTCCGAGCGCACCCGGTAGTCGATCTCCCGCACGCCGCGCGGCTCGACCCGGTCCAGCACGAACCTGGGCCGCACGCCCAGCGCGTACGGGACGGTGTCCTCGATGAGCAGCAGGCCGGTGGGCAGCCTGGTGACGTTCTCCAGCCGCAGGGTCACGGTGGCCTCGCCGCCCACCTCGGCCCTGGGCGGGTCCAGCCGCCTGGCGCAGCTCAGCCGGTAGCGCGTGCGCGCCACCACCATCGCGGCCAGCAGCGGCAGCGTCGTCACCAGGACGCCGATCCTGAACAGGTCGTTCTCCCCGAGCATGACGGCCATGAGCAGGGCCGCGATCCCGGAGGCGAGGAACGACCTGCCCCTGGAGGTCAGCGCCCGCATTCCGGCTCTCACGACGCTCGCGTCTCCGGCACCGGTACGCGCCTGATCAGATCCGTCACCACCTGCTCGGGCAGGCGGCGCTGCCCCTGGGCCTCGACGCTGGGCAGCAGCCGGTGCGCCAGCACGGGGATGGCCAGGTCCTGCAGGTCGTCGGGGATGACGTAGTCGCGTCCGGTGAGCGCCGCGTGCGCCCTGGCGGCCCGTACGAGCTGCAGGGTCGATCTCGGTGAGGCGCCCAGCCGCAGGTCGGGGGAGTGGCGGGTGGCCACGACGAGGTCGATGGCGTACTTCTTGACCGCCTGCGAGACGTAGACGCCGCGTACGGCCTCGATCAGCGCGCGCACCTCCGCGGTCGTCGCCACCGGCTCCAGCTTGTCCAGCGGTGAGGTGCCCCCGTGCACGTCGAGCATCTCCAGCTCGGCGTTCGGCTCGGGGTAGCCCATCGCGACGCGCGCGGTGAAGCGGTCGCGCTGCGCCTCGGGCAGGGGATAGGTGCCCTCCATCTCGATCGGGTTCTGGGTCGCGATCACCATGAAGGGCGTGTCGAGCTGGTACGTCCGCCCGTCCACCGTCACCTGGTGCTCCTCCATGCACTCCAGCAGCGCGGACTGCGTCTTGGGGGAGGCACGGTTGATCTCGTCGCCCACCACGATGTTGGCGAACACCGGGCCCGGCTTGAACTCGAACTCCCGGGTCTGCTGGTTGTACGCGCTCACCCCGGTGATGTCGCTGGGCAACAGGTCGGGGGTGAACTGCACGCGGCGCACCGGGCAGTCGATGGACCGAGCGAGCGCCTTGGCCAGCATCGTCTTGCCGACCCCGGGCACGTCCTCGATCAGGAGGTGACCCTCCGCGAGCAAGACCGTCAGCGTGAGGCGGACGGCGTCGCTCTTTCCCTCGATCACCGATTCGATGGCCTGCCGAATCCGGTGGGCTGTGGAGACCAGCTCGTCGAGCTGGGGAGGGACGTCATGGGTTACTGCCACCAGGCCTCCATGAGAAGTGCGACGGCTGTCCCGGTACGGTGCCATTGCGGGAGCCATGCCATTCCTTTTCCATTGTCTGTACGACCCTACGACGCTGTGGGTTCTTGAGCGACATTTGTGGATATTCCGGCGAACACCGGCGATCTTCCTGCTCATGCGCGATTGCGTGGTGAATCTCATGACGAGCCGGGCGCCAGCGGGCGCCCCACTTTCCTCCACCGGGAGCCCCCCGACGTCCCGGAGCCCCTATTTTCACGGCGATTCAAACCCTCGACACGCCCATGAGGGTTGACCGCCCGGTCACCCCCCTCCACGCCACCCCATCGCTCTGACCTGCGGTAACGCAAGGGAAACCGATGATGAAGACGGTTCGAATCAGTTGACGGTGGGGAGAAGTGGAGTATGGTGGTGCGCAGTGGAGAGCCCGGTGCACCAGCGCTGAGCGCTTCACGAGGCACGGGAGGTGGGGCCGATGTTCCTCGGCACCCATCAACCGCGTCTGGACGACAAGGGACGGCTGTTCCTGCCGGCTAAGTACCGTGAGGAGCTGGCGGAGGGTCTTGTGATCACCAAAGGCCAGGAGCGATGCCTCTACGTGTTTCCCGTGGAGGAGTTCCAGCGCATTACCGAGGCTCTCAGCACCGCCCCGGTCACCGCCAAGGCGGTGCGTGACTACAGCCGCGTCTTCTTCGCCAGCGCGTCCGACGAGAAACCAGACAAGCAAGGACGCATCACGATCCCGCAGGGTCTGCGCCAATACGCGGGCTTGGAGCGTGACTGCGTTGTCATCGGGGCCAACACCCGGCTGGAGATCTGGGACGCACAGGCCTGGGACACCTATCTCAGCGCGCAGGAGCAGGCGTTCGCCGATCTGTCGGAGGAGGTGCTGCCAGGGATCTTGTAGTGGACCACGGTCGATCCGTCGGTGATGTCGTTCGGCGAGGTCTCCACCCGCAACCACTGTCTGCAGCTGATGCACCTTCCCCGGTGTCAGATGGCAGGCGTCCACGAAGAGGGTGCGGATGGGGACCTGGCCGGGCGGCGCCGGGTGGGGACCCGAAGCGATGGCCGAGATCGATCGAACGACGCGTCATCCGCGAGCAGGACGCGAAGAGGGGGGTTGGAGATGCAGGACGACGTCGGCACGGGCGGTCACGTTCCGGTGCTGCTCGAGCGCGTACTGGAGCTGCTGGAGCCCGCCCTGTCGCGGCCGGCCGCCGGGCCCGCTCCCGTCGTCGTCGACGCCAACCTCGGACTCGGTGGCCACTCCGAGGCCCTGCTCGCCGCCCACCCCGGGCTGCACCTGATCGGGATCGACCGCGACCCGTTCGCCATAGACTTCGCCACCCGCAGGCTCGCCCCGTACGCGGACAGGACCACCCTGGTTCACGCCTCCTCCGCCGACCTGGCCGAGGTGCTCGACAGGGCGGGGCGCCCGGTGATCGACGGGGCCCTGTTCGACCTGGGCGTCTCCTCGCCGCAGCTCGACGAGGCCGAGCGCGGGTTCGCCTACTCCTATGACGCCCCGCTCGACATGCGCATGGACACCTCGCAGGAGCTGACGGCGGGACAGGTGGTCAACACCTACTCCACGGCCGAGCTGACGCGCATCCTGCGCGTGTACGGCGAGGAGAAGTTCGCTCCGCGTGTCGCGGGCCTGATCACCAAAGAACGGGCCAAAGAGGCAATAACCTCGACTAAGCGGCTAGCGGACATCGTGCGCGAGGCGATTCCCGCCGCTACCCGGCGTACTGGGGGAAACCCCGCCAAGAGGACTTTTCAGGCGCTGCGCATCGAGGTGAACGCGGAGCTGTCCGCCCTGGAGGCGGCGCTGCCCGCGGCGCTCGACGCGCTGGCACTGGGTGGGCGAGTCGTCGTGCTCTCCTACCACTCACTGGAGGACCGGCTCACCAAGCAGGCCCTCACGGCGCGAACCAAGGACACCAGCCCCCCCGGGCTGCCCGTCCCGCTACCGGCTCACCAGCCGAGGTTCCGCCTGCTGACGAGGGGAGCCGAGCTCCCAAGCGACGAAGAGCTCGCCCGCAACCCGCGGGCGGCCTCGGCCCGGCTACGGGCGGCAGAGAGGATCCGTGTTGACGACTGAGCAGGGAACCGGCAGAGGTGCTCCCGGCCGCCGCGCCGTGCCCAAGGCGGGCACGCGCCGGTCGGCCACGCAGCAGCCCAAGCCGCGTCCCCGTACCGATGCGCGGCGCGAGGCCGAGGGCAAGCCGTCGGCCGCCGAACGGGCACGCGCCGAGGCCGCCGGCAAACGGCCGGTCGGTGAGCGCGGGCGCGCCGAGGCCGCCGGCAAACGGCCGGTCGGTGAGCGGCCGGTCGGTGAGCGTGGGCCCGCCGAGGCCGCAGGTAAGCGCGTGCGTGCCGCGGCAGGCCGGGAGGCGCCGCCCGCCGAGCGTGCGCGCGCCGCCGCCGGTGGCAAGGCGCCGGTCGCCGAGGGGGCGCGTGCCGCCGCCGGTGGTAAGACGCCGGTCGTCGAGCGGGTTCGCAGCGTGGCCGCGGGCAAGCGGCCGGCGGGCGGGCGCCCGCGTGCCGAGGCAGGGCCGGGCCGTACCGCGCCGCGGCGCCGTCCCGAGCGCCGGCAGCGGGCGCCGTTCGTGCTGCTCGTCGTCGGACTGCTGTGCGGCGGCCTGGTGAGCCTGCTGCTGCTCAACACCATGCTCGCCCAGGACGCCATCACCGACTCCACGCTGCGCAAGGAGATCGCGGAGGCGAAGCTGGTCAACGAGCAGCTCGATCAGAAGTACCAGCTCAAGACGCAGCCCGAGAACATCGCCAAGCTGGCCGAGCACAACGGCGAGGGCCGTAGCTGGGACGAGGTCAACCCCTGGAACGACGGCGCCACCGGCCAGGCGGGCGAGGCGGACACGGAGCGGTGAGGGAATCAGGCGGCAAGGGACAGGGTCCCGGCCGCGGCGCTGGCGGCGCCGGCTCTCAAGGAGGGCCAGGCGCCGCTCGTCGTACGCCGGGCGGACCGGGACGGGCGGGGCGCCAAGGCGGCCCCGCCCGATCAGACGGGTCCCGTTCCGACGGGACCCGTTCCGATGGTGGGGGCCGCCCGGCGTCGCCGGAGAACCCTCCGCGCCGGCCACGCGACCGCAACGACCCCCTCGACCTGCCGTTCGGCCGCGAGTCGTTCGGCCCCGACGACGACCGCGGGCGCCCCTCACGCGATTCGGGGGACGAGCCGCGCGGCCGGTCGCGTCAGGACCGTGGCGAGGAGTCACGCGGCCCGTCGCGTCAGGACAGAGGGGACGAGCCGCGCGGGCGGTCACGTCAGGGTGACGGCAATCGCGGACGTTCCCGGGACGAAGGCGACCCCTCCCGCGGCCGGGGCTCCACCGGACGTGAGGACGCCGACCGCGCCAGAGGGCGTGGCTCCCGGGGGCCGGAGGACGCCGACCGCCCTAGAGGACGCGGTTCCAGGGGATCCGAGGACGCCGACCGCCCGAGGGGGCGTGACGGGCAGGGGCGCGCGGACGCCGAACGGCTCAAAGGACGCGTCCAGGGGCGCGAGGAGCGTACACGCGGCCGTGGCGCGAACGGGGCCGCCAACAGGTCGGCCAACGGGTCGGCCTCCGGCGCGGACGAGGGCGCGCGCCGTACCCAGGCGGGCAGTCCACGGAGCACTCAGGCGGGCGGTCCACGCAGCGGCCAGAGCCAGGGTTCCCGGAACCAGGGATCCCGAGGGCAGGAGCCGGCGCGGCGACGCGGCGGCGACGTGCCGCCGCCCAGGGGCCCGCGCCGGCCCCCGCCACGCCCGCCCAGGCCGCCGCTCATGTTGCGGCTGGGCAGCCCACGCAGGCGGATCAACTTCGGCCTGATCGGCATGACGTTCGTGTTGTCGATCTTCGCCGGGCGGCTGATCCAGATGCAGGGACTCGACTCCAAGGTGTACGAGGCCGCCGCGGCGGACCAGCGCCAGCAGACCGAGGTCATCCCGGCCAAACGCGGCTCGATCACCGACGTGGACGGCCACGAACTGGCCGTCACCGTCGAGGCCAGGGAGGTCTCGATCGACCCGACCAAGGTCCCGGGCGACGTGCGCGCGAAGGTCGCCAGGATCCTGGCCCAGCACCTCGGCAAGAACGAGCAGGAGATCGCGGCGAAGCTGGCCAAGACCGGCAGCCGCTACCAGCTCCTGGCCAGGGACGTCGATCCCGTCGTGGCCACGCGCCTGCTCCAGGCCCGTGTGCCCGCGCTGTCGACCAAGAAGACCTACAAGCGGCTGTACCCGGCCGGCGACCTGGCGGGCAGCCTGATCGGGTTCGTCGGCGACGAGGGCGACGGCCTGGGCGGCATGGAGCAGGCCAAGAACTCGCTGCTGGCCGGCCGCGACGGCGAGCAGCGCGTCGAGACGGGCCGCGACGGCCAGCGCATCCCGATGACCAGCAGCCAGCGCACCGTGCCCGTGGACGGCCAGGACGTACGGCTGACCATCGACCGCGACATCCAGTGGGCCGCGCAGAAGTCGGTCGCCGAGCAGGTGAAGGCGGCCGAGGCCGACAGCGGCACCGTGATCGTCATGGACGTGCGGACGGCGCAGATCGTCGCCATGGCCAACGCCCCCGAACTCGACCTGGGCAACTGGCGCAAGGCCCCCGAGTCGGCCTACATCAACAAGGCCGCCGCCGACGTGTTCGAGCCGGGCAGCACCAACAAGGTGATCACCGCCGCCGCCGCGCTGGAGGCCGGCGCGGTGACGGGCGGGACGGTGTACCAGGTGCCCGACCGGATCAGGTGCGCCGACCAGGTGCTGCGCGACGCCCACGCGCACAAGACGGAGTCCATGACGTTCCGGCAGGCCATGGCGCAGTCCAGCAACGTGGCCACCATCATGGCGGCGCGCAAGGTGGGCAGCCAGAAACTGCATGAGATGCTGAAGACGTTCGGGTTCGGCACCAGGCCGGGCGGGGGCGTGCCCAGCGCGGAGGCGGGCCTGCTGCCCGACTATCGCAAGTGGTCGGGCAGCCAGCAGTGCACGGTCGCCTACGGGCAGGGCGTGTCGGTGACCGCGCTGCAGATGGCGAGCGTCTACCAGACGATCGCCAACGGCGGGGTCAAGATCGAGCCGCAGATCGTGGCGGGCACGACCGACGCGACGGGCAGGTTCGTACCGGCCGCCGCGGGCAAGCAGACCAGAGTGGTGAGCGAGACGACGGCCAAGGAGATCACGACGATGCTGGAGGGCGCGGTGGGCGAGGAGGGCACGGGCCAGCTCGCCGCCATCGACGGCTACCGCGTGGCGGGCAAGACCGGCACGGCCGACCGCTACGACGCCGAGCTCGGCCGCTACGACGGCTACACGGCCTCTTTCGTCGGGTTCGCGCCGGCGGACCAGCCCAGGCTGGTGGTGCTCTCGGTGCTGCAGAACCCGAAGAAGGGCCACTTCGGCGGGCAGTTGGCGGCCCCCGTCTTCAAGGATGTGATGACGTTCGCCATCAAGAGCAAGAAGATTCCTCCCACAGGCTCCGCCGCGCCTACGGTGCGTACGCGCGCCGGACAGTGACCGGGGAAGGTACGCTCTCGCCGTGCGTCCCCCGTCGTCTATGCGTCCCACGACCAGCCCGCCTCGCCCGCTGACCGGGCTCGCGACCATGCTCGACGCCGATTCCGGCACGTCGAGGTCGCCTCACGCCGCCATGACCGGCGTCACGATCGACTCCCGCAACGTCAGACGCGGCGATCTGTACGTGGCGCTCCCGGGCAACCGGGTCCACGGCGCCACGTTCGCCGCCGACGCGATGGCGAGCGGGGCCGTGGCCGTGCTCACCGACCGCGCCGGTCGCGACGCGGCCGTGGCCACCGGGCTGCCCGTGCTCATCGTCTCCGATCCGCGTTCCCTGCTCGGCCAGATCTCCTCCTGGGTGTACGGGCAGCCCGCCCACGACATCCAGGTGCTCGGCGTCACGGGCACCAGCGGCAAGTCCACCACCACGTTCATGATCGAGGCCGGCCTGCGGGCCGCCGGGCACCGGGCCGGCCTGGTGGGCGGGGTCGAGATCCACGCGGGCGGGCTGCGCTTCCAGCCCACGCTGACCACGCCCGAGGCGTCCGACCTGCACGGGCTGTTCGCCCTGATGCGCGAGGAGGGCGTCACCGCGGCGGCCATGGAGGTCTCCAGCCACGCACTCGCGCTCGGCAGGATCGACGCCATCTACTACGACGTCGCCCTGTTCACCAACCTGTCCCAGGACCACCTCGACTTCCACAAGGACTTCGAGGACTACTTCGCCACCAAGGCGAGGTTGTTCCAACCCGAGCTGAGCCGCCTGGGCGTGACCAACATCGACGACCGCTACGGGCGCGAGTTGCTCGACCTGGCGAAGGTGCCGATGACCACGTTCTCGGCGCTGGGCGATCCGCAGGCGGAGTGGCGGGCGGTGGAGGCCAGGCTGGGCTCCGACGGCAGCGCGTTCCGCGTGGTCGGGCCCGGCGGTGTCGAGGCCGACGCGCACGTCTCGCTGCCCGGCCCGTTCAACGTCGCCAACGCGCTCGGCGCGATCGTGACGCTGGTCGAGTCCGGGGTGCCGCTGCAGACGGCCGTGCACGGCGTGGGCACGCTGGACGGCGTGCCCGGCCGCATGCAGCGCGTCACGGCCGCCGAGGACGAGTTCCAGGCCGTCGTGGACTACTCGCACAAGCCGGGCGCCGTGGAGTCGGTGCTGCGCTCGCTGCGGACGGTCACGGACGGCACGCTGACGATCGTGCTCGGCTGCGGCGGCGACCGCGACAAGGGCAAACGCCCCACCATGGGAGAAATCTCCGCCGAGCTGGCGGATGTGGCTATTTTCACGAACGACAATCCACGCTCGGAGGATCCGCTGGCCATCCTCGCGACGATGATGGAGGGAGCGCTCCGCGTTCCGCAGCACCACCGTGCTCATGTGATCATTGAGCCCGACCGCGCGGCCGCCATCGGCCTGGCGATCGCCAGGGCCGGGCGCGGCGACGTGATCGTCGTAGCCGGGAAGGGCCACGAGCAGGGCCAGTACGTTTCAGGCGAGGTGATCCCCTTCGACGACCGCGAAGTGGTCGCCGAAGCGATCGACGCACGCAAGGAAAGCAGGAAGCACTAATGATCCCGTTGCCTCTGGCCAGGATCGCCGAGATGACCTCGGGAGCCCTGTCGGGCATGGCCGACCCCCGCGCGGTGGTGCGCGGGCCCGTCGTGATCGACTCGCGGGCGGTGGAACCGGGATCCCTGTTCGTCGCCATCAAGGGCGCGCGGGTCGACGGTCACGACTTCGCCGCGCAGGCGATGCGGGCCGGAGCCGTCGCCGTACTGGCCACCAGGCCGGTCGAGGGGCCCGCGGTGATCGTGCCGGACACCGCCGCGGCGCTCGCCGAACTGGCCGCGGCACAGGTCCGCATGTTGTCCAAGGTCACCGTCATCGGCGTGACCGGCTCGGCCGGCAAGACCACCACCAAGGACCTGCTGGCCCGGCTCACCGGGCGGGTCGGCCCCACGATCGCGCCCGTCGGCAGCTACAACAACGAGCTCGGCCACCCGCTGACCGTGCTGCGCGCCGACCTCGACACCCGCTTCATGGTGCTGGAGCTGGCCGCGCGCAACATCGGCCACATCAAGGACCTGACCCGCATCGCGCCGCCGCAGATCGGCGTGGTGCTCAACGTGGGCACCGCGCACCTGGGCGTGTTCGGCGGCAAGGAGGCCATCGCCAAGGCCAAGGGCGAGCTGGTGGAGTCGCTGCCGCGCTCGGGCGTGGCCGTGCTCAACGCCGACGACCCGCTGGTGCGGGGGATGGCCACGCGTACCGAGGCCCGCGTCACCTACTTCGGGCGCGCCGAGTCCGCGGCGATCAGGGCCGAGGACGTCGTGATGGACGCCCGCGGGCGCGCCTCCTTCACGCTGCGCACCCCGTCAGGGGCCGCGCACGTGTCGCTGAAGCTGCACGGGGAGCACGCGGTCGAGAACGCGCTCGCCGCGGCGGCGGCCGGGTACGAGCTCGGGCTGCCGGTGGCGACCATCGCCGAGGAGTTGTCGGAGGCCACGCCGCGCAGCCGGTGGCGGATGGAGGTCACCGACCGGCCCGACGGCGTGACGGTGGTCAACGACGCCTACAACGCCAACCCCGACTCCATGCGGGCCGCCTTCGAGGCGTTCGAGGTGCTCGGCAGGGGACGGCGGCGCTTCGCGGTCATCGCGGCGCTGCGCGAACTCGGCGAGGAGGGGGCCGCGCTCAACACCGAGCTGGGGCGGCTGGCCGGCGGTGCGGGGCTGGCGGCACTGATCGTGGCGGGCCCCGACGCAGGACCGGTCCTGGAGGGCGCCCACACGGCCGCCCAGGCTTCAGGTCCCCAGACTCCCGGCGCTCCGGCTCCCCAGGCTCCGGGCCCTCAGGCTCCTGGCTCCCCGGCTCCTGGCTCCCCGGCCCCCGGCTTCCCGATTCCCAGCTTCCCGGCTGCCGGCGTTCCGGCTCCCGGCGTCCCGGGTCCCGGGCCTCAGGCGCCTGCCGGGCCGTACGCGGGTCCTGGCGGGCCGTACGCGGGCGGGCCGCCAGCGGGGCCCGGGGGACCGCCCGGGTTCCCGGCGCAGCCCGGTTACGGGCAGCCGACGCGGATCGTGCACGTGCCCGACGCCGAGGCCGCCGCGGCCGAGCTGGCCGCGTGGCTGCGGCCCGGTGACGCGGTGCTGATCAAGGGACCGAGGGCCATGGGCCTGGAGCGGACGGCCGAGCTCGTGCTCGGAGGTGCCCCCCAGTGATCAACATCGTCATCGCCGCCGCCGTGGGCCTGATCCTGTCGATGCTGGGCACCCCGGTGGCGATCAGGCTGTTCTCCCGGCGCGGCATCGGCCAGGAGATCCGCGAGGAGGGCGTGCAGGCCCACCAGGGCAAGCGGGGCACCCCCACGATGGGCGGCATCGTCTTCGTGCTGGCCTCGCTGCTCGCCTACGGCGCCTCCCACCTGGCCACACTGGAACCCCCGACGGTGTCGGGCATGCTGGTGCTGTTCCTGATGACGGGCCTGGGCGCGGTCGGGTTCCTCGACGACTTCATCAAGATCTACAAGCAGCGCAGCCTCGGCCTGCGCAGCGGCGCCAAGGCGCTCGGCCAGCTCGTCGTCGGCGCGGTCTTCGCCGTCCTGGTGACCCGTCAGCCGAACGTCTACGGCATCACCCCCGCCGAGACCCGCGTGTCCTTCCTGCGCGACATCGGCCCGTCGATCGGCATCGTCGGGTTCACCATCTGGGTGCTCATCATGATCGTCGGGTTCTCCAACGCGGTGAACCTCACCGACGGCCTCGACGGCCTGGCCAGCGGCGCGACCGGCACCGTGCTGGCCGCGTACGTGCTGATCGGCAACTGGCAGCTGCGCAACAACTGCATCGACCAGCTCGGCCCCAACTGCTACTGGGTACGAGATCCGCTCGACCTGGCGGTGGTGGCGGCGGCGGTGCTGGGGGCGCTGATCGGGTTCCTGTGGTGGAACGCCCCGCCCGCCAAGATCTTCATGGGCGACACCGGCTCGCTGGCCCTGGGCGGCGTGCTGGCCGGGCTGGCCATCGCCACCCGTACCCAGCTCCTGCTGATCATCCTGGCCGGCCTGTGCGTGATCATCACGCTGTCGGTGATCATCCAGGTCGGGTCGTTCAAGATGACCGGGAAACGGGTGTTCAGGATGGCGCCGCTGCAGCACCACTTCGAGCTCAAGGGCTGGGCGGAGACCACGATCGTGGTCCGCTTCTGGCTGATCGCGATGTTGTGCGCGGCGCTCGGGCTCGGGCTGTTCTACGTGGAGTGGATGCCCAAGCTATGAGCTGCACCTGTGTGGCCGGGCTCGGCGTGTCCGGCACCGCCGTGGCCGGCGTGCTGGCCGGGCGCGGCGAGCGGGTCGTGGTCGTGGAGTCCGTGGCGGGTGAGCGGCAGCTCGCCGCCGCGGCCGAGCTGGCCCGCGTCGGCGTGGAGACCCGGTTCGGCGAGCTGGTCCTGCCCGAGGGGGTGACGCGGCTGGTCACCACCGGGTGGGCGCCGCACCATCCGCTGATCGCCGCCGCGCTGCGGGCCGGGGTCGAGGTGGTCGGCGAGGTGGAGCTGGCCTGGCGGCTGCGTCCGCGGCAGGCCGCCCCGTGGCTGGCGCTGACCGGGACCAACGGCAAGACCACCGCAGTGCGCATGCTCACCTCGATACTGAACGCGGCCGGGCGCAAGGCCCTGGCCGTGGGGAACGTGGGCGTGCCGGTGGTACGGGCCGTCGCGGAGCCGTACGACGCGCTGGCCGTCGAGCTGTCCAGCTTCCAGCTGCACTGGTCGGCCACCCTCGCGCCGCACGCCGCGGCCATACTCAACCTCGCGCCCGACCACCTCGACTGGCACGGGTCCATGGCCGAGTACGCCGCCGCCAAGGGCCGCATCTACGAACGCGCCGGCACAGTGATCTTCAACGCCGACGACCCGGAGACCGCCAGGCTGGCCGCGCCCTATCCGGGGGCGGTCGGGTTCACGCTGCGCGTGCCCAAGGCCGGCGAGATCGGCGTGGTGGAGGACCTGCTGGTGGACCGGGCGTTCGTGCCCGACCCCGCCGAGACGGCCGAGGAACTGGCGACCCTGGAGGACGTGCGCCCGTTCGCGCCGCACAACGTGGCCAACGCGCTGGCCGCCGCCGCGCTGGCCCGCTCGCTGGGCGTGCCGTCCGAGGCCGTACGCCAGGGGCTGCGCGACTTCGTGCCCGACCCGCACCGGCTCACGCACGTGGACCGGATCGGCGAGGTCGACTACATCGACGACTCCAAGGCGACCAACCCGCACGCCGCCGCCGCGGCGCTGGCCTCCTACTCCTCGGTGGTGTGGGTGGCGGGCGGTCAGCTCAAGGGCGCCGACGTGGACGACCTGGTACGCCAGGCCGCCCCCAGACTGCGCGGAGCGGTCCTGCTCGGCGCCGATCGCGCCAGGATCGCCGAAGCCATCGCGCGACACGCGCCGAATGTCCCCCTCGTGGACATCTCCGATCGGGACACTGGTGCGATGGAAAAGGTCGTCACCGAAGCCGCCCGGCTGGCCTCGCCAGGAGACACCGTGCTGCTCTCCCCGGCGGGGGCTTCCCTCGACATGTTCGCCAACTACCCGGCGCGGGGTGAGGCCTTCGCGCGTGCCGTGCGCGGGCTGCGGGAGCGGCGCGAGGGCGCGGAGGAGCGCGGGCGGTGAGGGCGCGACGTGAGGGCGTGGGTGGGCACGGGCGGTGAGGGCGCGACGTGAGCACGAGCGCTGAGGAGCGGGTGCGGCCGCCCGCCAAGGCCAAGGCCGCGCAGGAGGGCCCGGGGAAGTGGGCGCGCGAGCAGCTCGGCACGCTGAAGGAGCTGCTCGACAAGCCGCTGACCACCTACTACCTGATCATCATGTGCAGCGCGCTGCTGCTCGCGCTGGGGCTGATGATGGTGTTGTCGGCCTCCAGCATCGAGGCGCTGCACAAGACCGGCAGCCCGTTCTCGTGGTTCATCAAGCAGTCGATGTCGGCCGCGATCGGCGTGCCGGTGATGTACCTGTGCTCGCGGCTGCCGGTCAAGTTCTTCCGCTGGGCGGGCTATCCGCTGATGGCTCTGTCGATCTTCGCGCTGGTCATGGTGCTGTTCATCGGCTCCTCCGAGCTGGGCGCGCAGCGGTGGATCTACATCGGCCCGCTGACCATCCAGCCGTCGGAGCCGGCCAAGCTCGGGCTCGTGTTGTGGGGCGCCGACCTGCTGGCCAGGCGGGCGCGGCAGGGCCGCATCGAGTGGCGGCAGATGCTGATCCCGCTCATGCCCGGCACCGCGCTGCTGGCCGTCATGGTCATGCTCGGCCGCGACCTGGGCACCACGCTGGTGCTGTTCATGATCTTCCTGGCGCTGTTGTGGGTGGTGGGGGCGCCGGTCAAGCTGTTCGGCGGCATCATGGCGCTGGCGGTGCTGGCGGCGGTCATCATGATCAGGGTGGAGCCGTACCGGATGGCGCGCATCGGCGCCTTCCTGGATCCGTGGGCCGACGCGCAGGGCGCCGGCTACCAGGCGGTGCAGGGGCAGATCGCGATGGGCTCCGGCGGCTGGTTCGGGCTGGGGCTGGGCGAGAGCCGGCAGAAGTGGAGCTGGCTGCCGCACGGCGAGAGCGACTTCATCTTCGCCATCGTCGGTGAGGAGCTCGGCCTGATGGGCACGCTGATGGTGGTGGCGCTGTTCGGGCTGCTCGGCTACGCCGGGCTGCGCGTGGCCGTACGGGTCAACGACGCCTTCACCAGGCTCGCCTCCGCCGCCATGGTGGCCTGGATCGTGGGCCAGGCGACCGTCAACATCGGGGCCGTGCTGGGCGTGCTGCCGATCACCGGCATCCCGCTGCCGCTGGTCTCCTACGGTGGTTCGGCGCTGCTGCCCACGCTCGCCGCCCTGGGCATGCTGCTGGCGTTCGCCAAACGCGAGCCGGGAGCGCGGGAGGCCTTGGCCGCTCGTGGCCCCGGACCGGCCGCCCGGGCTCTAAGCTGGCTTGGCCTGGGGGGTACGTCCAAAGGCCGAGCAAAACGTTAGGGAGTGACCGAGATGAGGGTGGTCCTCGCCGGTGGGGGGACAGCCGGGCACATCGAGCCCGCGCTCGCCCTTGCGGACGCGCTGCGTTATCTGGACGCCGGTGTCGGCATCACCTGTGTGGGCACGGAGCGCGGCCTGGAGTCGCGCCTTGTGCCTGCCAGGGGCTACGAGCTGGAGCTGGTGCCGGCCGTGCCGCTGCCCAGGGCGATCACTCCGAGCCTGCTCACCGTGCCGGGCAGGCTGGCAGGAGCGATCAACGCGACCGCGGGCATACTCGACCGGGTCAGGGCCGACGTCCTGGTCGGCTTCGGCGGCTACGTGGCGACGCCCGCCTACCTGGCGGCCAAGCGGCGCGGCGTGCCGATCGTCGTGCACGAGGCCAATCCGCGCCCGGGCCTGGCCAACCGGCTGGGCGCCCGGCTGACCGACCACGTCTTCAGCGGCTTCCCCGACGGCACGCTGCCCAAGGCCGAGTACATCGGCACGCCGCTGCGCCGCGAGATCGTCACGCTGGACCGGCTGTCCACGGGCGACAAGGCGCGTTCCTGGTTCGGGCTGGAGAACGACCGGCCGACGCTGCTGGTGTTCGGCGGCTCGCAGGGCGCCAGGTCGATCAACGAGGCCGCGCTGGCCGCCTCGCCCGTACTGCGGCAGGCCGGGGTGCAGGTGCTGCACGTGCTGGGCCCGAAGAACGGCGTCGATCGCGAGCCCCCGCCCGGCGACCCGCAGTACGTCCTGCTGCCCTACGTCGACCGGATGGACCTCGCCTACGCCGCCGCGGACTTCGCGCTGTGCCGCAGCGGCGCGCTGACCTGCGCCGAGCTGACCGCGGTCGGCCTGCCCGCCGCGTACGTGCCGCTGCCCTACGGCAACGGCGAGCAGCGCATCAACGCCGAGCGCATCGTCAGGGGCGGCGGCGGCCTGGTGGCCGACGACGCCGAGCTGACGCCCGAATGGATCATCCACAACGTGCTGCCCATCCTCCGCGACCCCGAGCGGGTCGCCTTCATGTCGGAGGCCGCCTCCAGACTGGGGAGGAAGGACGCCGATCTCATGCTTGCCAGGAAAGTGTTGGAGATAGCCCGATGAATCTCGTCAAGCTGGTCGATCCCGTCTCCGTGGAAGAGCTGGGGCGGGTGCACTTCATCGGCATAGGCGGCGCCGGGATGTCGGGCATCGCCCGCATCCTGCTCAAGCGCGGCGTGCGGGTGACGGGCAGCGACGCGCGCAGCTCCGAGCTGATCACCGAGCTGCGCGAGCTCGGCGCGACCGTGCACATCGGGCACGCCGCCTCCCACATCAGGGACATCGACACCGTGGTCGTCTCCACCGCCATCCGCGACTCCAACCCCGAGCTGGGCGAGGCGCTCAAGCAGGGCCTGCGGATCATCCCGCGGGCCGCCGCGCTGGCCTCGGTGATGGCCGGGCGCACCGCGGTCGCCATCGCGGGAACCCACGGCAAGACCACCACCACCTCGATGCTCACCGTGGCGCTGCAGAAGTGCGGCGCCGACCCGTCCTACTGCGTGGGCGGCCAGCTCGTCACCACCGGGCTCGGCGCCGACGACGGCCAGGGCGGCGTGTTCGTGGCCGAGGCCGACGAGAGCGACGGCTCCTTCCTCATGCTGGCCCCCGACATCGCCGTGGTGACCAACGTCGAGGCCGACCACCTCGACAACTACGGCGACCCGCGGGCCGTGCACGACAGCTTCGCCAGGTTCGCCGAGCGGATCGGCTCGCTGCTCATCGCCTGCGCCGACGACCCGGGCTCGGCCGAGCTGGCGCGGTGGGCCGCCGGGCGCGGGCTGCGGGTCAGGACGTACGGGCTCCAGGGCGCCGACCACCGGGTGACCGACGTCAGGCCGGACGGGTTCGGCACCGTGTTCAGCATCGAGGGCAGGGGTGAGGTACGCCTGGCCGTGCCCGGGGCTCACAACGCGCTCAACGCCACCGCGGTGATCGCCGTGGCCGACGAGCTGGGGATCCCGTTCGAGGAGATCAGGGACGGCCTGGGCGCCTTCACCGGGGCCAAGCGGCGCTTCGAGGCCAAGGGCGAGGCCGGCGGCGTCGCGGTGTTCGACAGCTACGCCCACCACCCGACCGAGCTGGCCGCCGACCTGCGGGCCGCCCGCGACGTGGTGGCCTCCTACTCCGGCACCGGCCGGGTCATCGCGGTCTTCCAGCCGCACCTCTACTCGCGCACCCGCTTCTTCGCCGACGAGTTCGGGGCCGCGCTCGGGCTGGCCGACGAGGCCATCGTGCTCGACGTGTACGGCGCCCGCGAGGACCCCGAGCCCGGGGTGTCGGGGGCCATGGTCGCCGGGCGGGTGCCGCTGCCGCCGGAGCGGGTGGCGTACGCGCCGGACCGGTCCGCGGTGCCGGCGCTGGTGGCCGACCGGGCGCGGCCCGGCGACATCGTGCTGACGATGGGCGCGGGCGACATCACGGAGCTCGGGCCGCAGATCGTCGCGCGCCTGTCCTGAGCCTGCGCGGGGCCGTCATCTTGGGCGTGGCGCGTGGGTGTTGGGCCGCGTGGCGGCGTAGGTTCGGTGCCTACACGGGCCCCCGTTCAGGCATGGGGCCGATGGCGGGAGGGCGATGAAGGCGCGCACGGCGTTCCTGGTGCTGCTGACGGCGGGGGTGGTGGGCACGGCCGCGTGGCTGGTGTTCTTCTCGCCCGTGCTGGGGGTGCGCTCGATCGACATCGTGGGAAATATCACAGTGCCGAGCGAGCGTATCAAGCAGCAGGCCGGCGTGGCGGACCTGCACCCGCTCGCCACCGTGAACCTCGCCGACGTCGAGGGCCGCGTCATGGGCATCAGGCAGCTCGCCTCCGCCAAGGTGGACCGGATCTGGCCGGGCACGCTCAAGATCGAGGTGGTCGAGCGCGAGCCGGTCGCCGCCGTGCAGTCGGGGCAGCGGGTGGCGATCGTCGACGGGCAGGGCGTGGTGATCGAGCACAGGTCCGTCGCGCCGCCGATGCTGCCACTGCTCAAGGTGGACCGCCCCGTTCCGGGCGACCCCGTCATGGCGGCGGCGCTCAAGGTCGTCCAGGCTGTGCCGGGCGAGGTGGCGGCCAAGGTCAGGCAGGTGCGCGCGGCGAGCGCCGAAGGCGTGACGCTGGAGTTGTCGGACGGCCGCACCGTCCTCTGGGGCGGGCCCGACCGCCCCGAGGAGAAGGCGCGCATTCTCAGTTCGCTGCTCAAGCGCGAAAGAACGGCCAAGTCGTACGACGTCAGCTCCCCCGACGTGGTGACGCTGAAGTGATCGTGATCGTCAGGGTCTGGCAACTCAGCGGCAAGGGCATCGCCGAGCCTGTGCGAGACGCGGCTCACGGCGTGAGAGCCTGTAAGCGGGACTTTCGGCATGGGAGGGTCGCCACCAGGCGCGACCGTGGCGCGAAACGGACAGCCCGCGACACGCCGGACGTGCTTGCGGCGCGGTTAGTTGACCCGCCTGGAGCGTAACTCCTACTGTCCGTATCAATCCTCAGGTTGACATAAATCTAAATCTCAACCTGAGGTTGAGAGTTACCCGAACTGACAAAAAGCGGAGATGATCCGCACCGAAATGGCAAGTCAACGAGCGGAAAGGCCCCTCGTCGTGGCAGCACCGCAGAACTACCTCGCGGTCATCAAGGTCGTCGGCATCGGCGGCGGCGGAGTCAACGCCGTCAACCGGATGATCGAAGAGGGACTCAAGGGCGTCGAGTTCATCGCGATAAACACCGACGCCCAGGCGCTGCTGATGAGTGACGCCGATGTGAAACTCGACGTGGGCCGCGAGCTCACGCGCGGACTTGGCGCGGGCGCCAACCCCGATGTCGGCCGCAAGGCGGCCGAGGACCACCGTGAGGAGATCGAGGAGGTCCTCAAGGGGGCCGACATGGTCTTCGTCACGGCGGGTGAGGGTGGCGGCACCGGCACCGGCGGCGCGCCCGTCGTGGCCAACATCGCCAGGTCGCTCGGCGCGCTCACCATTGGTGTCGTCACCAGGCCGTTCAGCTTTGAGGGACGGCGCAGGGCCTCGCAGGCGGAAGCGGGCATCGAGACGCTGCGCGACGAGGTCGACACCCTGATCGTGATTCCCAACGACCGGTTGTTGTCGATCTCGGATCGGCAGGTGAGCGTGCTCGACGCGTTCAAGGCCGCCGACCAGGTGCTGCTGTCCGGTGTGCAGGGCATCACCGACCTGATCACCACGCCCGGTCTGATCAACCTCGACTTCGCCGACGTCAAGTCGGTCATGTCGGGCGCGGGCTCGGCCCTCATGGGCATCGGCCACGCCCGCGGCGACGACCGCTCGGTGGCGGCGGCCGAGATGGCGGTCTCCAGCCCGCTGCTGGAGGCCAGCATCGACGGCGCGCACGGCGTGCTGCTGTCCATCGCGGGAGGTTCCGACCTCGGCCTGTTCGAGATCAACGAGGCGGCCCAGCTCGTCTCCATGGCCGCCGCGCCCGACGCCAACATCATCTTCGGCACGGTCATCGACGACGCGCTCGGCGACGAGGTCCGCGTGACGGTGATCGCGGCCGGCTTCGACGACGTGCCGGGCCCGGCGGTGAAGGAGGCGCCCCGCCCGGCGGGCCGTACCGCCGCCGCGGCGCAGCCCGCCGCGCCGCCTCCGTCGTCGCCTGTGCGGCCGAGCGTGCCGTCCCCGAGCGTGAAGTCCGAGCCGCCCGCGGCGCGCCCTGAGGTGCGTCCTGAGCCCCGCCCGGAGCCACGTCCGGAGTTCCGCCCCGAGCCCCGTCCGGAGCCGCGCGCGGAGTTCCGTACGGAGCCGCGTCCCGAGCCGCGCGCGGAGTTCCGTCCCGAGCCGCGCGGTGACTTCCGGTCCGAGCCGCGCCCCGAGCCGGTGCGCCCGGTGGAGCCGGTACGGGCCGCCGAGCCCGTGGACGAGCCGGACGACGAGCCCTCGGGCCCCGTCTCGATTCCCCGGCCCGCGCCCGAGCCCGCCAACCCGCCCACGCCCATCACCTCCCGCATGTCGGACCCCCCCAAACGTAATCGGGTGATCTTCGAGGAGCAGGAAGAGGAACTCGACGTTCCCGATTTCCTCAAATAGCCGTCAACAGCAGGACCGCCTGACGCCGCTCCCACAGGGACCAGAGGGAGCGGCGCCGTCGTGCTCAGGGCATTGTGGAATCGTCGTACGGGATCCTCGTGCGGGACCGCGTACGGGCGGGGACATCGGCGCAGTGGGCGAGGCATCGGTAGTGAGGGGGAGAGGCACGTGAGAAGGGACGAGATCGCGGCCGGTCTCGCCGAGGTCGACGCGCGCATCGCCGAGGCGTGCCGCGCGGTGGGACGCGACCGCGGAGAGGTCACCCTGATCGCCGTCACCAAGACGCGGCCCGCCGAGGACGTGCGCATCCTGGCCGAGCTGGGTGTGCGCGACGTCGGCGAGAACCGCGACCAGGAGGCCGCGGTCAAGGCGCGCGAACTCGCCAAGCTGTCGCTGACCTGGCACTTCGTCGGCCAGCTGCAGACCAACAAGGTCCGCTCCGTGGTCGGGTACGCCGACGTGATCCACTCCGTGGACCGCCTCAGGCTCGTGGAGGCGATCAGCAAGGAGGCCGTGCGCCAGAGCCGCACGGTCGGCTGCCTGCTGCAGGTGGCGCTGGACGACGACCCCGCCAGGGGCGGCGCCCGCGCGGCCGACCTGCTCGAACTCGCCGACGAGGTGGCCCTGGCCGAAGGGGTGTGGCTGGGCGGCGTCATGGCCGTCGCGCCGCTGGGCGAGGATCCGGTCAAGGCCTTCGCCCGGCTGCGGGACCTGGCACTGCGCGTCCAGGAGCAGCACCCGCGCGCCACGATGATCTCCGCCGGCATGAGCGAGGACCTCACGGAGGCCATCGCCTACGGCGCGACACACGTGCGGGTCGGTACGGCGTTGCTCGGTCGTCGAAAGCCCTTCGTCAGGTAATGTCCCCTCAAGTGGGTCTTCAGGCCCATGACCAAGTAGAGGTCGATCAGCGGTGAGCTCCAGGGGGTACGCCTACCGCCTCGGACACGGCGACGGGCCCGAGCGAGTGCGACCATGAGCAGGAGGACGACGTAGCGATGGCCGGCGCGATGCGCAAGATGGCGGTCTACCTCGGTCTCGTGGAGGACGACCGCTACGAGAGGTACGAGACCTACCCCGACGACTACGCCTACGAGGACGACGCCCAGCGCACCGGCGAGGAGCGTCCCGTGGCGGTGCAGGACCGCGACGACGAGCCCGAAGCAGGCGCCGTCGCGCCCAGGCCCACCACGACCGTACTCGAACGCCGCACGACGGATCTGGCCCGGATCACCACGCTGCACCCCCGCACGTACAACGAGGCGCGTACCATCGGAGAGCACTTCCGGGACGGCACCCCGGTCATCATGAACCTGACCGAGATGGTTGACAGTGACGCCAAGCGGCTCGTCGATTTCGCGGCAGGTCTGGTCTTTGGCCTACATGGCAGCATTGAACGTGTTACCAACAAGGTGTTCCTGTTGTCCCCTGCCAATGTCGAGGTGACCGCCGAGGACAAGGCCCGAATCGCGGAACGCGGGTTCTTCAACCAGAGTTAGAGTCTCTGTATGACTATCGGACCCAGCCAGCCCTCTCCCCGGGGTCTGGCGGGCACACCAGAAGTGGAGGCGCGGCCGGACCGTGGAGATCATAGGTGGGATCTTGGTCGTTGCCCTGTCTCTCTACCTGGTGTTGCTCATCGGCAGGATGATTTTTGAGACGGTGCAGGCTTTCGCCCGTCAGTGGCGCCCTTCCGGCGTCGTCCTGGTGCTGGCGGAGGCCACTTACACCGCAACTGACCCGCCCCTCAAGTTCCTCCGCCGTTTCATTCCTCCGCTCCGGTTGGGTACGGTGGCCTTTGACCTAAGCTTCACTGTCCTGTTCATCGTGGTGCTGCTGTTGATCAACATAGCCGGGATGCTGCGATGAACCGAGCCGGTGTGGCTCCGGTCGTGATCCAACTCGTGTCCGCGCTGAGGTGATTCGGGTTACCGTCCTCCGGACAGACTCCAAGCGCGCCAAGGAGACCAAAAAATGCCGCTGACGCCCGCTGATGTGCGGAACAAGCAGTTCAGTACCACCCGGCTGCGGCCGGGCTACGACGAGGAAGAGGTCGACGCCTTCCTCGACGAGGTGGAGGCTGAGCTCGACCGCCTGATCCAAGAGAACGAGGAGCTCCGCGCCAAGCTGGCCGAGACCCTGCGCGGGAAGGTGCCGGGCGGCATGAACATGCCCATGGCCTCCGCCCCGGTCCAGGAGCAGCCCAAGCCGGAGATGATGGCACCGCCGCAGCCGGAGCCCATGCGGGCCCCCGAGCCGCCGCCGATGCAGCAGCAGCCTCCCGCGCCCGTGGCCATGAACATGCCTCCCGCCGAGGACAACATGGACACCGCGGCCCGCGTGCTCGCGCTCGCCCAGCAGACCGCCGACCAGGCGATCTCCGACGCCCGCCGCGAGGCGGACGAGACGGTCACCCGCGCCAGGCGCGACGCCGACGAGATCCTCACCAAGGCCCGCCGCCAGGCCGAGCAGGTCATCGGCGACGCCCGCGCCCGCGCCGAGACGCTCGAGCGCGACGCGCAGGAGCGTCACCGTCAGGCGATGGGCTCGCTGGTGCAGACCCGCGACGAGCTCGAGCGCAAGGTCGAGGAGCTGCGCAGCTTCGAGCGCGAATACCGCAGCCGCCTCAAGCTCTACCTGGAGAACCAGCTCGCCGAGCTCAACGTCTCCGCCGAGGGCAGCGGCGGGTTCCCGGTCATGTCCGGTGGTCCGCAGGGTCAGGCTCCCGCCATGTCGCACGCCGTGTCGCAGGGTGGACAGCCGCCTCTTCCCGGTGGTCCCAGCCCGTTCGGCGGCGAGGCTCCGCAGGGTGCTTTCCCCGGTGGTGACGGCCCGCACAACGACCGCAGGTAAAATAAGGGTCACTGGGATCTGGCACCGGACTTCGCCAGGGATGCTTCGCTCTCGTTCTGTCGGTCTCGTCCGTTGGGGTTTGCTGTGACGGCGAAAGCCAAGCCGTCGTGTTCGACGGCCTCAGGGCATGAGGTCGCGGCGCGGGGAGCCCTCCAGGCGCCGGCCGGGGCCGTGAACCGCGAACCACCTGGAGCAACCCGGGAATCTCGGTCCATCTCGGGCCGGGAGGATGTCAATCGAAAGAGCCCCCTGTGATCCTTATCAGTGCTGGTTTGGTGCTCGTGGCAGTGGTACTGCTGATCGCGGGCTTCGTACTGGCGAAACCGTTCCTGATCATGTGGTCCATCGTGGTCAGCGTGCTGTCCGCGCTGTTCCTGGTGATCGGGGCGTTCCTGCGGCGGAACGAGCTTTTTCCCGGAGGTGGGCAGGCCGCTGCGCCGGCCACCCCCTCGAAGGGGCTCATGCCGTCCACGCCGACGTACACCCAGACCGGCCCCATGTCCCACCACCACCACCACCAGCCGCCGCCCCCGCAGCAGCCCCGACCGCAGCCGAGGCCGCCGCAGCGGACCGCGACCGTACCGGCTCCCGCTCAGCGCCGTCCCGCGCCGGGCGGCATCACGCCGGACGCGATCGTGCTGGTGATCCCGGGACGCAAGCGCTACCACGTCCCCGGCTGCAGGCAACTGGCCGGTCGGGAGCACGAGGAGCTCACGTACGAGGAGGCACGCGAGGAGGGTTTCACGCCCTGCACGACGTGCCTGCCGGACGCAGCGCTCGGCGGACGGCAGCTGCCGCCTGCCGCCGACCCCGAGCCTGCCGTCGCCGTGGACCTGTCCATGGAAGGCCCCACCGAGAACGCGGCCAAGAGCACCACCAAGAACTCCGCGGAGACCCGCGACCTGCGTCCGCCGGTCACTTCGCCGAAGCCCGACCCGAAGGCTTCCACCCCCAGCCCGGAGCCGGCCGCCGCCCAGGAGGAAGGCGCCACCGGATGGTTTGGCCGTCCGCCGGCCGGCCAGGGGACACCCTCCGCCGCCCCCGAATCGGATTCGGATGACGAGCAGGCGGAGCAGACTGCTTACTACCGGCCGCAGCCGTTCGCGCGCAGGCCGGACTCCGCTCCTCCGGGCACCTCTTCGCCCGACGAGCCTTCTACTTCTTCTTCCGCTTCTTCCGGTGATGAGACCGGGACCCCGCCCGGCAACGGCAGGCCGGTCGGCAAGGCGCAGGGAACGGCAGGCAAGCCCGCCCAGCCCGGCGCGGCCGGCGCTTCGCCTGGGCAGCCCCGCCCGTCCGGCCCGAGGCCGGGCCAGCCCTCCGAGCCGGCTGATCGGCCCGGGAACGCAGCTGAGCGGCCCGGTCGGCCTGGGAACGCCTTCGAGCAGTCGGGTCGGCCCGGAAACGCCTCCGACCAGTCCGGTCGGCCTGGGAACGCCGCTGAGCGGTCGGGTCGGCCTGGGAGCGCGGCCGGGCGGCCCGGACAATCCGGGAACGCGGGTGAGCGGCCCGGGCGGCCTGAGGCTGGGGCCGGGCAGGCCGGTGCCAAGAGCGGCACGTCGGCCGCCACGCCAGAGCAGCCGGGCGGCGCGGGAGCCGCCAAGCGAGGACAACAGACCAGCGGTGCCCGGCCCGGCCAGGCCGGTGGGGGCGTGGGTGGTCAGGCCGGTGGCAAGCCGAGGGCCGGTGCTGAGGGGCGGCGGGATGATGAGTCGCCGGGGTCCGATACGGCGCCGCAGCCTCGGGTGACCGCGTCCGGGATGCCGGAGCCGTCCAACGGGGCTGCCAAGCCGGCCAAGCGTCCGTCCGGGCCCGCCGAGCAGCCGTCCTCGGAGACCGTGGTCCTGCATGAGCGGCCCGCGTCCGCCTCCGAGTCCACGGCCAAGCCCGGCGGACCGTTGCCCGCCGGCGCGCCCGGCAAGTCGTCCATCCCCAAGCCCACGGTGGTTCCGGGAAAGACCGGGACCGAGCGTCCGCCTTCCGCCAAGGACGGTGTCTCCAAGGGCGAGGCGCCGAGGAGCGAGGAGAGAGGCCCGTCACCCAAGGGTGGCGCCGCATCCCCTGCGACTCCGGCGACCCCAGGTGCTCCCAAGGCCGCGACTTCACCGGTCCCCAAGGCCACGACCCCGAAGCCCGCAGCGGCGGCGACCCCGAAGCCCGCGACTCCGACACAGAAGCCCGCGACTCCGACGCAGAAGCCCGCGACTCCGGCTCCGAAGGCCGGGGTCTCCGGGGGTAAGGCCGGTGACGAGGCCGCCAAGGGGAGTGCCGGGAGTGAGAGCGACAGGGGCGAGCGCTCCGGCACGGTCAAGGTCATCGTCGGCACCCGGCGCTACCACAGCACGAACTGCCCGTTGATCCGGGGAGCGGGTGAGACCGGCGTGGAGACGATGACCCTCGCCGCCGCGGAGGCGGCCGGGCTGACGAGTTGCTCGGTATGCCAGCACGATCGCGAGACGGTTGGCTGAGGGGTCGCCACGCCACCATCGTGAGACGGTTGGCTGAGGGGCTGGCACCATCGTCTGGGTGATTGGTTGGCACCATCGCTTGGCGGTTGGCTGGTGGGTCAGCATCGTTGTCCGGCGGTTGGTTGATGGGTCGGGACCGTTGCCCGGCGGTTGATTGACGGGGCAGCACGGTCGTCCGGTGGTTCGCTGAGGGGTTGGCACGATTGCGGAACCGCCGGTCCCCGGTCGGTTGGGGTGGTTGCCCTGCGGGTCGGCCTTCGTTGCGCTGTGAGACGGCGCGACGTCTACCGTCATCGCTTGGTCAGCCGGTGGGGCTCTTCGCCCTTGTGGCGGGCCGGTACCGTACGTTGACGGTCGCCATGGGGTCGCTCTGGCCCACGTGGTGGAGGTTGATCGGCTCGCTGCCGGGGTTGTCGTAGAGACGGATGCCCTGGCCGAGCAGGACGGGCATGATGTGCAGGTCGATTTCGTCGATCAGCCCCAGGTCGAGAAGCTGACGCCCGATGGTCGGCGAGTGCACTTCGAGGTTCTTGCCCCCGGCCGCCTCCAGCCCGATCCGTACGGCCTCGGCCGGGTCGCAGGTCAGGAACGTGACATCGTCGGCGGGTGTGGCGTCCTCGGGGTGGTGGGTGAGTATGAAGATCGGCCCCGTCCAGTCGCCGCCGTAGGGGCGGGCGTCGGGCATGGCGTCCCACCCGTCCCGGCCCCCAAGGACGGCACCGGTGGTGCGCGCGTACTCATCCTCCAGGCCCGGTCTGTCCGTCCCCGTCATCCAGCCCATCTCGTGCCCGGGTCCTGCCACGAACCCGTCCAGGGACATCGCGAAGTGGAAGAGCACTTTCCCACTTGCGGTCTGCGGCTCGGTGTCGTTCATCTGGCGCCTCCTATGATCTCTTGGCAGGTCACTCAGCCTGGCAGAAATCGGTACACGCCGATAAGGTCCGATTCTGTGGGCCGATCGAGGACCAATTCAGGGCTTGCCGAGGACCTGCTGATCGAGCTGGACCGTGACTCCGGGGTGTCGCTGCACCGGCAGATCGAGGCGTCCATCCGCGCCGGCATCCGGTCCGGCCGGCTGCGAGCGGGCGCGTCACTGCCCCCCACCCGCACCCTCGCGGCGGGCCTCGGGGTTTCCCGCGGTGTGGTGGTGGAGGCGTACCAGCAGCTCACCGCCGAGGGCTACCTCGCCAGCCGATCGGGCGGCTACACCCAGGTCGCCGCATCGATCCCGCCGACCACCACCGCTGCCGGCGGCCCAGGCTCCGCGGCTTCGATGACGCGCCCGGACAGGCGCGGCACCGGTTCCAGCGTCGCGGCCAGTGCCGGTCTCAGCGCCGGTCTCAGTGCCGGTCTCAGTGCCGGTCCCGGCGTCGGTCCCGGCGATGGTCTTAGCGCCGGTCCCAGGGCCGGTTCCAGTGTTGGTTCCAGCGTCGTGCGCGGCACCCATCCGAGTGCCGGTTCCAGCGCTGTGCGCGGTACCGATCCCAGTGCTGGTCTCAGCGCCGTGCGCGGTACCGGTTTCGACGGCGGTCCCGGCCCCAAGTTCAGGGTTGACTTCGGGTATGGGCGTACCGATGTGTCGCAGTTCCCTCGGGCCGCCTGGCTGCGCTCGGTGCGTACCGTGCTCACCACCACGCCCAACGACCGGTTCGCCTACCTCGACGGGCGTGGCGTGCCGGAACTGCACGAGGCCCTGTGCGACTACCTCGACCGGGTACGCGGTACCGCCTCCCACCCGGATAACGTGGTGATCTGCAACGGCTACGGGCAGGGCATCTCGTTGCTGATCCAGGTGCTCGTCGGGCGCGGTGCCAGGCGGATCGCGCTGGAGGACCCGTCGTCCAACGATGACGCCCGGGTGCTGGCCGGCGCCGCCGGTCTGGACGTGGTCGGCATTCCGGTGGGCCCGGACGGCGTACAGGTCGATGCGCTTCATCGGGCCGAGGCGGACGCGGTCGTGCTCACGCCGTCGCACCAGTGGCCCACTGGAGGGGTGCTGTCGGCCGCGGCGCGGGCCGAGGTGATCCGCTGGGCCGAGCGCCGCGGCGCGCTGGTGATCGAGGACGACTATGACGCGGAGTACCGCTATGACCGGTCGCCGGTGGGCGCCATGCAGGGCCTGGCGCCCGATCATGTCGTCTACTGCGGTACGGCCAGCAAGACGCTCGCGCCGGGGCTGCGGCTCGGCTGGCTGGTGGTGCCCGCTCACCTGGTCGCCGACGTCGTCGAGGCGAAGGTGCTCGCCGATCGCGGTTCGCCGGTCATCGACCAGCTGACCTTCGCCGACTTCCTCGCGCGCGGCGAGTTCGACCGTCACCTGCGCCGTATGCGCCCTGTCTACCGCCGTCGCCGCGACGCCCTGCTGAACGCCCTGCGCACGCACCTGCCCGAGCTGGAACCGGCCGGGATCGCCGCAGGTCAGCATGTGGTCGCGTGGCTGCCTCCCGACCTCGACGAGGCGATGGTGGTGACGGCCGCGGCACGGCACGGGCTCGGCATCAACGGCGTCGGCCCGTACCGGATCACCGGCACCGGACCGGGCGGCCTCATCTTCGGCTACGCCATTCTCAGTGAGAGCGCCATCGCCGAGGGGGTCGCGCTGCTGGCGACGGCCATCCGCGAAGTACGCGGACCCTGATCCGGCGCGGGCGCGTTCCGCCGGTGGCACGTCCTGGTCTGCGTGTCAGCGGGCCGGGCGGATTCAGCGGCGGGTGGATTCAGCGGCGGGTGGATTCAGCGGGTCGGGCGGATGTTCTGGTTCAGGTGGAAGATGTTCAGGGGGTCGTAGGCGGTCTTCAGTGTGGTCAGCCGGGCCAGCTTCGCAGCCGGGTAAGACCGCCGCACGCCACGCTGCCCATCAGCCAGTTCGTCGGCCGTCAGCGAGTTGACGTACACCCCGCTCGCGTACGGCTCAAGTGACGCCCCGGCGGCACGGGCGGCGCCCATCCTGGCATCGTCCTGCGCGGGATCGGTCCAGCGGGAGCCGGCGCCGAACTCGAACATGGTGCCGCGATGGCCGAACGCCGCGTCCGCCTCCGGGACGTCGGCGATCGCGCCGCCGTGCGCCTGCAGCCCTGCGGACGGCAGGTACGGGTCCGCGCTCAGGTCGGCGCCGCCGCGCAGCAGGAACGCCTCGATCGCGGGGGTGGGGAACTCCCGCAGGTAGTGGGCCTTGGAGTAGCGGCGATAGGCGTGGCCGCCGGTGGAGTCGTCCCGTCGCTGGAGTTCGAGGTAGGACGGTGTGGTGACGCGCGAGGCGACGGGACGCCCGAGCGCCCGCAGCGCGGGGAGCAGCCGGCGGCCCTCGGCCGGGTCGCCGACCCACACGAACCCGACTGTGGCGATCGGGCCGGTGGGGCCGCTGTGGACGTCGGCGGTGAAGGTCGCCTGACGGGGCGCGACGGCGTTCAGGTCGCGCCAGCCCTCGATGACCGGCACGGCGTCCTCGGCGCGGAAGTCGAACTCGGCGACCAGCGTCCGCGTGCCGGTGTGATGCAACCGGAACTCGAACTCGGTGACGATGCCGAAGTTGCCGCCACCGCCGCGCAGGCCCCAGAACAGGTCGGGGTTCTCGGCCCGGCTCGCGGTCACCACGTCCCCCTCGGCGGTGACCACCGTGTAGGAGACGACGTTGTCGCAGGCCAGGCCGTACTGGCGGGCCAGCCAGCCCATGCCGCCGCCGAGCGTGAGCCCGCCGACGCCGGTGTGCGAGACGTTGCCGGCGGTGGTGGCCAGCCCGTACGCCTGGGAGGCCCGGTCCAGCGCGCCGAGCAGCGCGCCGCCCTGCACCCGGGCCCGGCGGCGGGCCGGGTCGATCCGCACGCCGCCCATGGGAGTCAGGTCGATCATCAGACCGTCGTCGGGGACCGCGAAGCCGGCGACGTTGTGGCCGCCGCAGCGCACGCCGATCTCCAGGTCCCGTTCCCTGGCCAGCCGTACGGCGGCGACCGCGTCGGCGACGCCCGCCGCGCGGACGATCATGCGGGGGCGCCGGTCGACCATGGCGTTCCAGACGGTGCGGGCGGTGTCGTAGCCGGCGTCGCCAGGCGTGAGGAGCTGGCCGTCGAAGCGGGTCGCTGTTGTTGTCATGCACTCAGCCTGGCGGGAATTGGTACACCTGATAAGGACCGATTCCGCAGGCCGTTCGAGTACCAATTTCGGCCCGGCCCCCCGACGGGAGGCCGGGCCGAAGGCCAGACGCGGCCCCGACCGGAGGCCGGGCCGGGGGTCAGGCGCGCCCCCCGACCGGGGTCAGGCGCGGCGGAGCTGGAAGGTCAGGCCGAGGTCCTCGTCCGTGTGGGCGGCCAGGCCCTCCTGGGCGCCTTCCGCGAGGGTGGCGGCCAGGACCTCCTCGCCCACCACGTGGCCCTCCGAGCGGAGCGCCGTGGCCAGCTCGGGGGAGGAGGTGGTCCACCACAGGTCGATGCGGTCCGTGATCGACAGGCCGGTCGCCTTACGGGCCTCCTGCACCAGCCGGATGACCTCGCGCAGCAGGCCGGCGCGGCGCAGCTCGTCGGTCAGCTCCAGGTCCAGGGCCACGGTCTCGCCCGTGCCGGTGCCGATCACGCCCCGCTCCACCGCCCAGCCCGAGCGGGGCTGCTCGTTGACGATCACCTCGTCGGGGCCGAGCATGATCTCGCCCAGCTCGTCCGCCTCCACCATGACCGTCGAGCCGGAACGCAGGGCCCTGGCCACGCGGGCGGGCTCGGCGGCGGTGACCGCGGCGGCCACGAGCTTGGTCTGGGAGCCGAAACGCTTGCCCAGGGCTCGGAAGTTGGGCTTGACCGTGTAGGACACGAGGTCGGCGCTGAAGCCGGACATGTCCTCCAAAGTCTGGACGTTCAGCTCGTCGGCCACCAGGGCGCGCAGCTCGTCCGGCAGCGCGGGCCAGGCGTGCGCCCCCACCAGGGCGCGCCGCAGCGGCTGGCGGTTCTTGACGCCCGAGGAGGCGCGGGCCGAGCGGCCCAGCTCCACCAGGCGCCGCACCAGGGCCATCTGGTCCGACAGGGCCGGGTTCAGCAGGTCCTCGCGCACCTCCGGCCAGGCGGTCAGGTGCACCGACGCGGGCGCGTCCGCCCCGCGCAGGACGTCCCAGAGGTGGTCGGTGATGAACGGCGTGATGGGCGCCATCAGCCGCAACACCGTCTCCAGGCACTCGTACAGGGTCGCGAACGCCTCCTGCGAGCCCTGCCAGAAGCGGCGGCGCGAGCGGCGTACGTACCAGTTGGACAGGTCGTCGAGGAAGTCGGCCAGCCGGCGGCCGGCGCGCTGGGTGTCGTAGTCGTCCAGGGCCGCGGTGACCTCGGCGACCGTCCTGTGCAGCTCGGCCAGCGCCCAGCGGTCGAGCAGCGGGCGCCGCTCGGCCGGGGGAGCCTGCGCGAGCATGGCCGGCGACCAGGACTCGGCGCCCGCGTACAGGGTGAAGAAGGAGGAGGTGTTCCAGAGCGTCAGCAGGACCTTGCGGACGATCTCCTCCAGCGTGTTGTGCCCCACCCGGCGCGCCGCCCACGGCGAGCCGGAGCAGGCCATGAACCAGCGCAGCGCGTCGGCCCCGTGCTGGTCCATGAGCGGCATCGGCTCCAGGATGTTGCCCAGGTGCTTGCTCATCTTGCGGCCGTCCTCGGCCAGGATGAGACCCAGGCACAGCACGTTCTCGTAGGAGGTCTGGCCGAACACGAGCGTGCCGACGGCCATCAGCGAGTAGAACCAGCCGCGCGTCTGGTCGGTGGCCTCGCAGATGAACTGCGCCGGGTAGGCGCCCTCGGGCTTGCCGCGCTCGCCCCACTGGGCGAACGGCATGGAGCCGGAGTCGTACCAGGCGTCGATGACGTCCGGCACGCGGCGGGCCTCGGCGCCGCAGGAGGGGCAGTCGAAGGAGACGTCATCGACGTACGGGCGGTGCGGGTCGAGCGCGGAGACGTCCCGGCCCGCGAGCCGGCCCAGCTCCTCCATCGAGCCCACGCACGTGACGTGGGACTCGTCCTGCGTGCACACCCACAGCGGCAGCGGCGTGCCCCAGTAGCGTGAGCGCGACAACGACCAGTCCACGTTGTTGCGCAGCCACTCGCCGAAGCGGCCCCACTTGATCGTGTCGGGGTACCAGTTGGTGCCGGCGTTCTCCGCCAGCATCTGGTCCTTGATCTCGGTGGTGCGGATGTACCAGGAGGGCAGCGCGTAGTAGAGCAGCGCCGTGTGGCAGCGCCAGCAGTGCGGGTAGCTGTGCTCGAAGTGGCCGCCGCGGTACAGCAGGCCGCGCGCCCGCAGGTCCTCGGTCAGCTCCTCGTCGGCGTCCTTGAAGAACCTGCCGCCGACCATGGGCACGTCGTCGAGGAATCGGCCGTCGGGGCCGATCGGGTTGACGACCGGCATGTCGTAGCGCTTGATGACGGCCAGGTCGTCGGCGCCGAAGGCGGGCGCCTGGTGGACCAGGCCGGTGCCGTCCTCGACGGTGACGTAGTCGCCGAGCACCACGTAGTGCGCGTCGGGGATGTCGACCAGGTCGAACGGGCGGGTGTAGGTGGTGCGCTCCAGGTCACGGCCGGTGAAGCGGGCCACCTCGGTGGCGTCCTCGCCGAGCACCGACAGCAGCGGCTCGGCCACGACCAGGACCTCGCCGCCGGCCGTACGGGCGGCGACGTAGGTGACGTCGGGGTGCACGGCGACCGCGGTGTTGGAGACCAGCGTCCACGGCGTGGTCGTCCAGACCAGCAGCGCCGCGCCCAGCTCGGCCAGCGGGCCCGAGGTGGCGGGCATGCGGACGTAGACCGACGGGCTGGTCACGGTCTCGTAGCCGCCGGGCTGGCCCAGCTCGTGGTCGGACAGGCCGGTGCCGCAGCGCGGGCAGTAGGGGGTGATCCGGAAGTCGCGGAACAGCAGCCCCTTGTCGAAGACGACCTTCAGCGACCACCACACCGACTCGACGTAGGACGGGTCCATGGTGCGGTAGGCCTGGGACAGGTCGATCCAGTAGCCCATCCGCTCGGTCATCTGCTCGAAGGCGTCCACGTGCCGCAGCACCGACTCGCGGCACTTGGCGTTGAACTCGGCGATGCCGTACGCCTCGATGTCCTTCTTGCCCGACAGGCCCAGCTCGCGCTCGATGCCCACCTCGACGGGCAGGCCGTGGCAGTCCCAGCCCGCCTTGCGCGGCACGCTGAAGCCGCGCATGGACTTGTAGCGCGGGAACAGGTCCTTGAACACGCGCGCCTCGACGTGATGCACGCCGGGCAGGCCGTTGGCGGTGGGCGGCCCCTCGTAGAAGACCCACGCCGGGTTGCCGGCGTTCTGTTCCACGGAGCGCTCGAAGATCTTCCCGTCCCGCCAGCGGTCGAGGACCTCGCGCTCGAGCGCGGGCAGGTCGACCTGCGCGGGAAGAGAGCGGAACGTTGGGGAAGACATCTCGGGCGGGACCTCCACGCTTATCGGCCGTCTGGGCTGTGCGTGAAGGGACGAAGCCGTACGGCTCCGCGGTACCACCCTTCTTGACCCCGGCACGTGCCGGAGCCCTCTTCGTTTCGATCCGCAGCCGGTTCTAGTGAGCTCGTGAGAGCCGTTCTTCCGGCGGCTCCGGGGTGATATCCCTCACAGTCGGGCCCCATCAACGCCTTGCAGTCTCAAACCATAACGCAGAGTGGAGGCGAAGGCTTCCTCGTTTTCCCGGTGGCGGCCCGCTCCCGCGACGCCCGTTGGTACGCAAGTCGTAAACGGCGCAAAGAAGTGGGAATGGACACCTCTGGGGAGGAGTTGAATGCGCGAGGCGGGATAGTACGGGGGAGGTAAACCGTTCGGCGGGTCGTTTGCCGTTCCGTTATCCGGATCCTAGGCTGCCCGCACCCTTACGGCCTTGATGAGCAATGGAGGCAGCCATGGCGGCAGTCACGCAGACCGCTACACCCTCGACGTGGTCGGAAGAAGAACTGGCCGAGGTACGCGGCATGCTTCAGACGGAGGTCGACGAACTCGAGGCGGACATCTCCCGCCACGAGTCGGAGATAGCCTCGGGGGACGTCACCCAGGGGGCCGGCGATGACCAGGCGGACGCCGGCGCCAAGACGTACGAGCGCGAACGCGAGATCGCCCTTACCCTGAATGCGCGCGATCTGGTCGCGCAGAACCAACGTGCGATCGCCAGGATCGACGCAGGGACCTATGGAGTGTGCGAATCGTGCCACAAGCCGATCGGCAAGGAACGCCTTCAGGCGTTCCCGAGGGCGACGCTGTGCGTGACCTGCAAGCAGAGGGAAGAGCGCAGGTAGAGCCGCCGGCGGGGCCCCCGCCGGAGCCCCCGGTGGTGCGCCCTCGCAGGGGCCTGATCGTCGTCCTCGTCGTGCTGGCGGCCGTGATCTACACGGCCGACCTCATCACCAAGACGGTGGTGCTGCGCACGCTGGAGGGCGAGCCGCCGCTGGTCATCGCCCCCGGTGTGCTGCAGTTCCGGGTGATCTTCAACTCCGGCGCCGCGTTCAGCATCGGCACCGGGATGACGTTCGTCTTCACCCTGATCGCGGCCGGCGTGGTCGTGGCCATCGTACGCACGGCGCGCAAGCTCGGCAGCCGGTCCTGGGCGATCACGCTCGGGCTGCTGCTGGGCGGCGCGACCGGCAACCTCACCGACCGGCTGCTGCGCTATCCCTCCGGCATCGGGCGCTCATCGCAGCTCCAGGGGCACGTCGTCGACTTCATCGAGGTGCTCCCCGGCAACTTCCCGGTGATCGACTACTTCCCCGTCTTCAACATCGCCGACTCGGCGATCGTCTGCGGCGGCATCCTGGCGGTCATCCTGGCCTGGCGCAACGTGCAGATCGACGGATCCAGGGAGATCGACGGGCCGAAGGGGGCGAGCAAGGGTGAGTGAGCAGCGCAGCCTCCCCGTACCCGACGGCCTGGAGGGCGAGCGGCTCGACGCCGCGCTCTCGCGGCTGTTCGGCTTCTCCCGCACCCGCGCGGCCGACCTGATCATGGCGGGCGAGGTGCTGGTGGACGGCCGCCAACCGGCCAAGTCGGACCGGGTGAACGCCGGCGCGTGGCTGGAGGTCACGATGCCGCCGCCGGTCACCACGCCCATGCCGGTGGCCGAGCCGGTGCCGGGCATGACCATCGTGTACGAGGACGACGACGTCGTCGTGGTCAACAAGCCCATCGGGGTGGCCGCGCACCCGACGGTCGGCTGGACGGGCCCCACCGTGATCGGCGGCCTGCTCGGCGCCGGGCACACCATCGCCACCAGCGGTGCCGCCGAACGGCAGGGCATCGTGCACCGGCTGGACGCCAACACCACGGGCGCGATGGTGGTGGCCAAGAGCGAGCACGCCTACTCGCATCTCAAGCGGGCCTTCAAGGAGCGCACGGTCGACAAGCGCTACCACGCGCTGGTCCAGGGGCATCCCGACCCGTTCAGGGGCACGGTGGACGCGCCCATCGACCGGCATCCCTCGGGGGACGGCCGCTTCGCCGTGGTGGCCGGGGGCAAGCCCTCCGTCACGCACTACGACACGGTCGAGGCGTTCCGTGCCGCGTCGTTGCTGGACATCAAGCTGGAGACCGGGCGTACGCACCAGATCCGGGTGCACATGTCGGCGCTGCGCCACCCGTGCGTCGGTGACCTGCTCTACGGCGCGGATCCGACGCTGGCCTCCCGGCTGGGGATCACGCGGCAGTGGCTGCACGCGATGTCGCTCGGGTTCGAGCACCCCTCGACGGGGGAGTGGATCTCCTTCAGCACCGAGTATCCCGAGGATCTGCGGAAGGCGCTGGACGTCGTACGCGAGGAGTCCTGAGGGCCGCCGGAGATCCACGTTGCCAGAGCTTCTAGAGGTCGCTCTGCTCGGCGTTCTGCTTGTCCTCGTCCGACGCCTGGTCGTTGTCGGAGCCCTCGACCCGGCCGGAGGTCTCCTCCGGCTCCGGCTCCTCCTGCGGCTCGGGCTCCTGCTCCTTGGACTTGCTCGGTTCGGGGTCCTGCGACGGGCTCCGCTTGGCCGGGGACCCCTCGCCGGACGGCGTGCCGGACCGACCGTCCGCGGACGGCGAGTTGTCCGGCGGGACGACCTGCCGTGGTGCCGTCTGCCGCGGGGTGACCTGCTGCGGGATGCTCTGTGACGGGGTGCGCCGGGGCGTTTGGCCCTGTTGCGGGCTCTTCGAGGTCACCACGGCGGGCACGATCCCCCCGTCGGACGGGCTTTGCGAGGACCACCAGGCCGCCCCGCCCGTGACGAGCCCGACCAGCAGCGCGCCCCCGGCGATCGCGGCCAGCGGCAGCAGCCTGCGCCGCCGCCGCGGCACCCGCGGCGCGGTGACGGGGCCGGTCGGCTCGGGAGGGCCGCCCGCCAGGACCGCGGTCAGCCGCCGCTCTGCCTCGTCCAGCGACATGCGCTCGGCCGGGTCCTTGCGCAGGAGCCCGTGCAGCACCGGCGCGAGCGCGCCCGCGCGGGCCAGCGGTTCGGGCTCGGCGTGCATGACCGCGCCCAGCGTGGCCAGGGCGTGGTCCCGGTGGAAGGGCGACTTGCCCTCGACGGCCATGTACAGCGTCACGCCCAGCGACCACAGGTCCGACGCCGGCCTGGCCCGGCCGCCCGCCGCGCGTTCCGGGGCCATGAAGGCGGGGGTGCCGATCAGGATGCCCGTCCTCGTGACCGGCGCCTCGTCCTCGGTGGTGGCGATGCCGAAGTCGGTGAGCACCGCCCGCCCGTCCTTCGTGAGCAGCACGTTGTCCGGTTTGACGTCCCTGTGCAGCACGCCGGCCGCGTGCGCGGCGCGCAGCGCCTCCATGAGCTGGATCCCGACGCTCGCCGCGTCGGTGAGGGACATCGGGCCGTCCTCGCGGATCAGCTCGCCCAGCGTGCGGGAGGGCACGAGTTGCATGACGATCCAGGGGTGGCCGCCCTCCTCCAGGACGTCGTACACGGCGGCCACGCCGGGATGCGCCACCCGGCCCGCCGCCCTGGCCTCGCGGAAGGTGCGTACGGCGAACTCCTCGCGCTCGGGCCCGCTCATGTCGGGCGGCGGCAGCACCTCCTTGACGGCCACGTCACGGCCGAGCACCTCGTCGTGCGCCTGCCACACCGTGCCCATGCCGCCTTTGCCGATCGTTCTGAGCAGTCGGTATCGCCCGCCGACCATTACCGCTGAATCGGACATGCATCGGCGACTACCCCATAAAAATCCGGGCAAGCGCGGTAATAACGGCCGCTGAGACGAGAACGACGAGAAAGGGCGCGCGCAGCAGCAGCGCCACGACCGCCGCGCCGAGACCCGCCGCGCGGGCGGGATCGAAGCTCAGCGCGCCTTCCTGCGTGAACGTCTGCACCGCGACCAGCGCGGCCAGCAGCGCCACCGGCACCAGTTCCGCGAACCTGCGGACCCGCGGATGGTCCAGGACCCGCCGGGGCGCGGCCAGCCCGGCCAGCTTCAGCGCGTAGCAGCCCACGCAGACGGCGGCGATCGCCCACCACAACGTCATCGACCCGCCCCCATTCATCGGGCCATCACCACCAGCACCGCGAGGGCCGACAGCAGCACCGGCACGCCGGAAGGCAGGAACGGGCTGGCGCACAGCGCGATCACCGCCGCGCCCGCGGCCAGCCCGCGCAACTCCGCGCTCTCGGCCAGCCGCGGCCACAGGATGGCCAGGAACGCGACCGGTCCCACCACGTCCAGCCCCAGCACGCCGGGGTCGCCGAGGAACGAGGTGCCGTACGCGCCCGCCAGCGTGCTCAGGTTCCAGAAGAGGTACAGGCTGGCGAACGTGGTCACGAAGCCCGTGCGGGCCGCCTCGGGGGTCGGCTGGGCCATCGTCACCGCCGTGGTCTCGTCGATGACGCCGTGGGCGGCCAGCAGCCTGCGCGGGCCGCGTACCCGGAGGAGGTCGGCCATGCGCAGGCCGTACAGGGTGTTGCGGCCGCCGAGCAGCAGCGCGCCGAGGGTGGCGGCCACCAGGTCGCCGCCGGCGGCGACCGCCCCGGTCAGCGCGAACTGCGAGGCGCCGGTGAACGCCAGCAGGCTCAGCACGCACGCCTGCGGCACAGACAGGCCCGCGGTGATCGCCGCGGCGCCGAAGGCGAGGCCGGACAGCCCCACGGCCAGGCCCACGCCGAGACCGTCCCGCACGGCGGCGGAACGGGGTGTTGTGTCCTTCATGTGACCTGAGGCTATGTACCAGGTCAAACGTCAGTCTTGTACGTTCCTGCAGCCCGCTGGTACGCCGCGGGCGGCACGCCCACGATGCGCTTGAAGTGCCGGTTCAGGTGGGCCTGGTCGCTGAAGCCCACCTCGGTGGCCACCCGGGCGGGACGCACGCCGGCCTGCAGGAGGCGGCGCGCCTGGCGTACCCGCAGCGAGGTCAGGTACGCGTGCGGCGGCATCCCCGTCGCGGCCTTGAACGCCCGCAACAACGCGAACGGCCGCGCGCCCACCACGCCCGCCAGGTCGTCCAGCGTGGGCGGATCGACGAGGCTCTCGTGCAGCACGGCGAGCGCCTCGCGCACCGCCCGCCTGCCCTCGGCGGGCAGCACCGGGTCCGGCCGGGGAGCGGCGTGGCGGGTCAGCAACCGGGCGAACAGCGTACGGCTCAGCGTCGAGGCGGCCAGCGCGTCGCCTCGCTCGGCCGCCTGGTGCGCCCGCCCCAGCAGCGCCGCCACCTGCTCGTCGCGCACCACCTGCTCGGGGAAGTGCGGCGTGCCGCCGGGCGCGCCCAGTTCCCGCGCGATCCCCGCCAGCGCCTCGATCGACGGATAGAGCATCCGGTAGGCCCACCCGCCCGGCGTCCCCGCCTGCCCCGTGTGCACGGAGTCGGGGTTGACCAGCACCATCTCGCCCGCGGCCGCCCGATGCAGCGTGCCCCGGTAGTCGAACTCCTCCACCCCCGAGACGATCAGCCCGATGGCGTAGCCGTCGTGCGCGTGCCGCGAGAAGCGGTGAGTGACGTAGCGGGCCTTGAGCAGGTCGGTCTCCGGCACCGCCGGGTGCCGCCAGAAGGTGGCCTGCTCTCTCACAGCGGACGGAAGGTCTCTGCGAACTTCTCGAAGTAGTGCCTGTCCCTGGACCACTGGGCGGCCGGGGCCTCCCAGTACAGGGCGAACGGGCGGCCGCCGGCGGTGCGGAAGCCGCGGTTGATCACGTGGATCCGCTGGCCGTTCCTGACTCTGGTGAACTCCCAGTCGGCGGCCCGTACACCCTGGTAGGAGAGTGAGGTGATGCCGATGCGGCGGTACTCCTTGAACTCGCCCTTCGCCCTGATGTCCCTCTCCAGCGCGGCCCAGTGCTGCTTCGGGTCGTCCCACGCGATGTCGGAAGCGGTCCACTCCACGATCAAGGTTCCGGAGGAGCCGGGGCCCTGGATGGAGACGCTGTCCCTGGTCGGGTGCTTCTTGATCTGCCAGCGCTCGGGGATGGCGATCTCGAACGCGCCCGGCGCGCTCCTGTAGTCCTTCCACCCGTCGGGCACCGGCACGGCCGTGGGGGTCGGCGTCTCACTGGGCGTCTCGGTAGGTTCGGGGGTGGGTGTCGCGGTCGGTGTCGCCGTGGGGGTGCCGGTGGGCAGCGGCGCGGCGCTCCAGCGGTCGGACAGCAGCACGCCGCCCGTGCCCAGCACGGCCACGACCGCCACCGCCGCGGGAACCCCGATCCACAACGCCCTGCGGCTCCTGCGGACCGGCTCGGACGCCGTCCGGTACAGCCCGCTGTCCGGTACGCCCGGATCGGTCGTCAGCCCGCCAGCGGCCCTCTGAGGCCCGCCGCCTGCCTGGGACGGCATGGCGGTGAGCCCGCCGCCGCCATCCGTCCACTGGGGGGTCGTGGGCGCCAGGGCGGCCTCGTGCAGCAGCCGGGCGGCCTGTTCCGCGGGCATCCGCGCCGCGGGGTCGCGCCGCAGCAGCCCCATGATCACCGGCTCCAGCGTCCCGGCCCGCGTCGGCGGCTCCGGCTCGTCGCGCAGCACCGCGGCCACCGTCGCGGCCCACGAGTCACGTTTGAAGGGCGGCCTGCCCTCGACGGCCGTGTACAGCGTGGCGCCCAGCGACCACAGGTCCGACTCGGGGCGGGCGGGGTCGCCGTTCAGCCGCTCGGGCGGCATGTAGGCGGGCGTGCCCACCAGCCCGCCCGTCGCCGTGAGCGCCGCCTCGGTCTCCATGGAGGCGATCCCGAAGTCGGTCAGCACCACCCTGCCGTCGTCGGCCAGGAGCACGTTCTCGGGTTTGACGTCGCGGTGCAGCACCCCGGCCGCGTGCGCCGTGCGCAGGGCGTCGAGCAACCGGCCGCCGATCACCGCGACCTGCCCGGTGCGCAGCGGCCCGCCCTCGCCGACCACCTGCGCCAGCGAGCGCGAGCGGACGAGCTGCATCACGATCCACGGCCGCCCGTCCTCCTCCACGACGTCGTGGATGACGACCACCGACGGATGGTCGAGCCGGCCGGCCGCCCTGGCCTCCCTGATGGTGCGGCGGTTGAGCTCGGCCCGCTTGGCGTCGCCCACGCCCGTGTAGCGCACCTCCTTGACCGCGACCGTACGGTCAAGGAGTTCGTCGTGCGCCCGCCAGACCACGCCCATGCCGCCTTCGCCGAGCGGCTCTATGAGGCGGTAGCGGTTGCTGACGTGCACGGAGCGCAGCTTACTTGGCGGGCACGAAAGTCGCGCAGAAGCCTTCGAAGAAGGAGTAGTCGTCCTTCCAGTGGCTGTTGAGCGTGTGCCAGTAGATGGCGTACGCCTTGCCGTTCTCCGTGACGAATCCCCTGTTGCGCACCCGGGTCTTCCCCGTGTTGGTGTTCCAGGTGAAGTCCCAGTCCGCGGCGGCCTTCTGGTAGTCGACCCGGTTGATGCCGAGCTTCTTGTAACCGCCGAAGTTGTGCTTGAGCGACGGCTCCTGCTTCTTCCAGTCCTTGTACGGATCCGTGCCCGGCTTGGCGGCCTCCTCGATCAGCACGTACGCGTTGGAGGCGGCGCCCGGCCCCTTGAACCTGACCTGCCTGCCACCGCGCGACCAGACGTCCCAGCCCTTGGGCAGCCCGATCTTGAAACCGAGCTTCTTGTCCGTGTACATCTTCCACCCGGCCGGCAGCGGGTCCTCCTTCTTCGTCTCCTTGGGAGACGCGCTGGGACTCTCGGTCGGGGTCGGCGACGCCGGCGGGGTCTCCGTGGGGGTGGCCGACGGCGACGCGGGCGCCTCCTGCGTCGGGCTCGACGTGACGGTGGCCGCCTGCGCCCCGGGATCCTCCCGCTGCCCCTCCTCAGGGGCCGAGCGCAGGCCGAGGTAACCGCCCACGCCCGCCACCAGCACGACCGCCACGGCCGCCGCCACGACCAGCCCGGCCCGGCGCGGCTCCGGCCTGCCCGACTCCACCGTGGGCTCGGCCGGAGGCGTCGGCGGCTGCACCGTCAGCATCTGCGGGATGCGCGCGCCCGTCTCGGGAACGGCCTCCTGCGCCGCCGGGGCGGCGGCACGCAGGTTCGGGTCGGTCGGGGTGTCGTCCTCGACGGGCGCGTACGGGCGCCTGGCCTTGGCGGGGCCCGGCCGCTTGGGCTTGGCGGGCGTCTCGGCGGGACGCTTCGGCTCGGCCGGCGGCACGCGCAACTCCTGCGCGCCGGTGAACTGCGCGGTCGGGTACGCGGCGGCCGGGAACTGCGCCGTCGGCGGCGGGCTGGCCTGCACGAGGGCCTGACGCAGCATGTGCTGCGCCTCCTCGAACGTCACCCGCTGCACCGGCTCCTTGATCAGCAGCCCCGCGATCACCTCGGTGAGCGGCCCCGCGTGCGTCGCGGGGTCGGGCTCGTCGGTGAGTACGGCGTGCATGGTCGCCAGCGCCATCCCGCGCTCGTGCGGCGAGCGGCCCTCCACGGCCGTGTACAACGTCGCGCCCAGTGACCACAGGTCGGACTCGCGCCGCGCCGGCAGGCCCTTGAGCCGCTCGGGCGCGATGAAGGCCGGCGTGCCCGCCAGGCCCGTCACGGTGAGCTGCGTCTCCGTCTCCAGCGTGGCGATGCCGAAGTCGGTGAGCACGACGCGGCCGTCGTCGGCCAGGAGCACGTTCTCGGGCTTGACGTCGCGGTGCAGCACGCCCGCCTCGTGGGCGCGGTGCAGCGCGTCCAGCATGGCCAGGCCGATCTCGGCCACCCGCTTGGGCGGCAGGGGCCCGTCCTGCTTGATCACGGCGCCCAGTGAGCGCGACTGGACGAGCTGCATGACGATCCAGGGACGGTCGTCCTCCTCGATCACGTCATGAACGACGATCACGTTGGGATGCTCGAACCTGGCCGCCGCCCTCGCCTCGCGCATCGTGCGCCGGTTCAGCAGCTGCACCTCCTCGCCCAGGGCGGCGGCGTACCTGACCTCCTTGACCGCGACCGTGCGATCAAGGAGCTCGTCGTAGGCGCGCCAGACCACGCCCATACCGCCCCTGCCGATGGGTTCCTGCAGCTGGTAGCGGCCGGCGATGCGGCGTCCGTCCTGCTTGCGATCCGACATCAACGGCCTCAAACCCTCCCTCTAGGCCAAGAAATACTCCCATAGGCAGGGATCAACGGCGACTCACTCGAAGGCCAGTCCGCTATGTGAGAAGGGCTGCCCAGCAGGTGGGGGCACAGATGTAAGGTTTCAGTATGACCTGGAGCGGAATCCTGGCGGTCACGGCTGGGAGGAAACGTCGGCGCGGGAGGGTCTCCAGGGCCCGAGCGGTGCAGTAAGGGAAGGAATCTTCGCGCAGGCGTCCTCCCGCCTGTGTGAGCTGCTACCGTTTTCGCAGCGGTGGCGGGGTTGAACGCACCCGGCTTGCCGGGGAACGGCTTTGTGATCTGTTATCGACATCGCACTCGCGGTATGGCTCGCCGTACCGGGCAGTGAGTCACGCTGCCGTTCGCGGACCGCCTCTCAGGACGCGGACATCCACGGGTGTGGCGGGCTCAGGAGGCGGTGGCCAGCTGGAAGTTGTTCATCTGGCGGCCGGGGCCCGCGGCGATCTGCTTCGTGATGAGCTCGGCGAAGCGGCGGTAACCGTCACCCGTCGGGTGGTAGCTGCGCGCGTTGACCGTCAGCTCCTTCACGTCCACGGCCAGACCGTTCAGGAACGGCTGCGCCTGCCCCACCTCGTGGCCGGTGAACGCCGCGTAGGCGTCGACGTACTCGGCGCTCCCCGGCGCCCCGAAGGCCGCGATCGTACGGTCGAAGTCCGCCACCACCGACCCCACGGTGTCGTTGAGCCGCCGCGTCATGCCGTTCACCCAGAGCTGATCGGTCACGGTGAGGTTGTCGACGCTCTGGGTCGGCTTCTCGGGGAACGGGCGTGGGTAGCCGAGCACGACGATCCGCGCGGCGGGGGCGCGCCCGCGCAGCTCCCGCAACACCTTGAGCATGCTCGTACGCAGCTCCTCGATGCGCTTGCCGACGGCGGCGTCCTGGTCCACGCAGGCCGACGACCACGGGATCTTGACGATGCAGCCCGTCAGCACCTTGCTGAAGCCCGCGTCGTTGCCCCCGATGCTCAAGGTCACCAGGCTGGTGGCCGAGGTCACGCGGGTGACCTGGGGCGGGTGGCCGTGCTGGCCCGACAGGAGTTCGCCGCTGGTGGCGCCGCTGCAGGCGTAGAAGTCGGTGCCGCCGCCGAACCGGTAGGCCTGCGCGACCAGCGGCACGTACGAGCCCGCCGACCGGTGACAACGATCGGCCCCGTCGTTGAGCGGCTGCTTGTCCAGTTCGTAGACTCCTTCGCCGGAGGAGTAGGAGTCGCCGAGCGCCACGTACCCGCCACTCTGGGCCACCTGCACCGGCGTCAGCCTGACCGCCTTCGGCAGTTCGCCCCGGGGTTGCGACGTGGTGGGGCAGCCGGCGTCCAGCACGGCGCAGGCCAGCTTCGGATAGATCTCCAGGGGCAGGAACGCCAGCGCCAGCGCGACGCCGATGGCGGCGGCCGCCGCGCTCTGGAGGATCCTCCGGCCGCCCAGCTCTCTGGCGGGGAGCGGCGGCGGCAACTCGTCCGGCCGTTCGTCCTTGATCGGCGGTCGCGTTTCCTCCGGCCGTTCGTCCTTGATGAGCGGTCGCGTCTCGTGCGGGCGTTCGTCCTTGATGGGCGGGCGGGTCTCGTCCGGATGTTCGTCCTTGATGGGCGGTTCTCCGGCCTCGTCCAGCCGTGTAGCCTCGTCCAGCGCGACCTCCCCAGCGGCGGCTCCTCCTGTTGCGCCATCGAGACTACCCAGCCGATGATCGGCGCGGGCGTGGCCCGGCCGTCAGGGTTGAGATTCCGGGCCCGCCGCCTCCGCCGCCCCTGCCGCCACGATCTCGATCTTGGCGGAGGCGCGTCGGCGGGAGACGGCCAGCCAGCCCAGCGCGATCCCCATGGCCAGGGCCGGGATGAGGTAGAAGGCCACCTGCTGGTCCCGGTCGGCGAACGGCATCAGGAGCACCACCAGCGCCAGGAACGCGAGCGTGATCCAGTTGGTGTAGGGCGTGCCGGGCATCGGGAAGTCCGAGCGATGCCCCGTACGGCGCAGCCTGACCTGGCAGTACACCAGGACGCCCCAGGTCGTGACCACCCCGAGGGAGGCCACGGCGGTGGCGATGTTGAAGGCCCGTTCCGGCAGGTAGTAGAACAGCGCCACCCCCGTGAGGAGCATGGACGCGGTGAACACGATGCCGCCGATCGGCACGTGCCGGGAGCTGAGGGTGCCGGTGAAGTGGGGGGCCTCGCGCTTCCTGGCCATCGTACGCAGGATGCGGCCGGTGGCGTACAGGCCGGAGTTGCAGGACGAGAGCGCGGCGGTGATCACCACGAGGTTCATGGCGTCGGCCGCCCAGGGCAGGCCGAGCCCGGAGAAGACCGTCACGAACGGGGACTCGCCCGCGCGGTAGGCGGTCCACGGCAGGACCATGGCCAGCAGCACCACCGACCCGACGTAGAAGATCGCGATGCGCCACACCACGCCGTTGATCGCCTTCGGCATGACCTCGTGCGGCCTGGCCGTCTCGCCCGCCGCGATGCCGACCAGCTCGATCGACGCGTACGCGAACACCACCGACTGCAGGCTCATCAGCACCAGCGGGAACCCGGTGGGGAAGAACCCGCCGTGCGTCACCAGGTTGTGCGGACCGGCTTCGCCGACCGCGAAAACGACCAGTACCAGGCCGACGACCAGGAAGACTGTGATGGCCAGGACCTTGAGCATGGCGAACCAGAACTCCAGCTCGCCGAACAGGCGCACCGACAGCAGGTTGACCACCAGGACGAAGCCGAGCGCGATGAGGGCCGTGAGCCATTCGGGGAAGGCGGGGGCCCAATATCGGATGTACGTGGCGATGGCGGTCAGTTCGGCGATGCCGGTGGCGGCCCAGTTGATCCAGTACATCCAGCCGCTGGCGAAGGCCGCCCAGGGGCCGATGAACTCTCCGGCGTACTCGACGAACGAGCCCGAGGCGGGGCGGTAGAGCACCAGCTCGCCGAGCGCCCGCATGACGAAGAACGCCGCGATCCCGGCGGCGGCGTACGAGAGCACGAGCGCCGGGCCCGCGGCGGCCAGCCGGCCTCCGGCGCCGAGGAACAGGCCCACGCCGATCGCGCCGCCGATGGCGATCATCTGGACCTGCCGGTTGCCCAGTGAAGGCCGGTATCCCTCGTCGGTCTGCGATTGCACCGAGTGACTCCTTGATTACCTGACGTGATGACGAGGATATCGGTGCCACCGACCGCGCCGTCCCCGCCGCGCCGGTCTGCCCGACGTCCGGCCCGACCCCACCCCCTCCGCGCCGCGTCTCCGCGCCCCGGGGTGTTGCTGGTTCGCCGGGCGCTCGGGTCGGCCTCGGGAATTGTCGGTCGCCCGCGTTAAGGTCGTATCGAACAACCCATCGAGATGTGGGAGGTGTTTCCGTGCCGTCCGGCGACTCGTTCGTTCATCTGCACGTGCATACGGAATACTCCATGCTCGACGGGGCCGCCCGCCTCAAGCAGATGTTCGAGCACGTCGGCGACCTGGGCATGCCCGCGATCGCGATCACCGACCACGGCAACCTGCACGGCGCCCACGACTTCTACCGCCAGGCCACGGCCGCCGGGATCAAACCGATCATCGGCATCGAGGCATACGTCGCACCGCAGTCGCGCCACCACAAGAAGCCGGTCCTGTGGGGCGAGCCGTACCAGAGAGGGGACGACGTCTCCGGGGGCGGCCACTACACGCACCTGACGATGTGGGCGCGCGACAGGACCGGCCTGCACAACCTGATGCGGCTGTCCTCGCGCGCCTACACCGAGGGCTTCGTGCGCAAGTGGCCGCGCATGGACGCCGAGCTCATCGCCGAGCACGCAGGCGGCCTGATGGCCACCACCGGCTGCCCGTCGGGGGAGGTGCAGACGAGGCTGCGGCTCGGGCAGTACGACGAGGCGCTGCGGGCCGCCGCGAGGTACCAGGAGATCTTCGGCAGGGACGACTACTACCTGGAGATCATGGACCACGGCCTCGCCATCGAGCGCCGCGTTCGCGACGGGCTGACCAGGATCGGTCGTGAGCTGAACATCCCGCCGCTGGTGACCAACGACTCGCACTACACCCACGAGTCCGACGCCGCCTCACACGACGCCCTGCTGTGCGTCCAGACCGGCAAGCAGCTGTCCGACCCCGACCGCTTCCGCTTCGACGGCAGCGGCTACTACCTCAAGTCCGCCGATGAGATGCGCGCGGCCGACACCTCCGAGTTGTGGGCCGAGGGCTGCCGCAACACGCTGCTGGTGGCCGAGAAAACCGATCCGAGCGGGTTCTTCGAGTTCAGGAACCTCATGCCGGTCTACCCGGTTCCCGAGGGCGTGACGGAGCGCGAGTTCTTCCGCCGCGCCGTCTGGGAGGGCATGGACCGGCGCTGGCCGCAGGGGTATGACGAGCGGCACCGCGCGCAGGCCGAGTACGAGATCGGGATCATCGAGCAGATGGGCTTCCCGAGCTACTTCCTCGTGGTCGCCGACTTCATCATGTGGGCCAAACAGAGCGGCATCCCGGTCGGGCCGGGGCGGGGTTCGGCGGCGGGGTCGCTGGTGGCGTACGCGATGGGCATCACCGACCTCGACCCGATCAGGCATGGCCTGATCTTCGAACGGTTCCTCAACCCCGAGCGCGTGTCCATGCCCGACGTCGACATCGACTTCGACGAGCGCAGGCGCGGCGACGTGATCCGTTACGTGACGGCGAAGTGGGGCGCCGACAAGGTCGCCATGATCGCCACGTTCGGCACCATCAAGGCCAAGGCCGCCATCAAGGACGCGGGGCGGGTGCTGGGCTACCCCTACGCGCTGGGCGACCGGGTCTCCAAGGCGTTCCCGCCCACCGTCATGGGCAGGGACATCCCGCTGTCGGCGATCTTCGACGAGGGCCATCCGCGCCACGCGGAGGCGGGCGAGCTGCGCCGCCTCTACGCCGAGGACGCCGACGTCAGGGCGACGATGGATCTCGGCAAGGGCCTGGAGGGCCTGATCAGGCAGACCGGCGTGCACGCCGCCGGCGTGATCATGTCGGCCGAGGTGCTGACCGACCACGTACCGGTCATGCGCCGTGACTCCGACGGCGCGATCATCACGCAGTTCGACTACCCGACGTGCGAGGCGCTCGGCCTGCTGAAGATGGACTTCCTGGGCCTGCGCAACCTCACCATCATGGACGACTGCCTCAAGATGATCGAGGCGACCACCGGCGAGAAGATCGACCTGCTCGGGCTGCCGCTCGACGACCGCAAAAGCTACGAACTGCTGGCCAGGGGCGACACGCTGGGCGTGTTCCAGCTCGACGGCAGCGGCTCGCGCGCGCTGCTGCGCCTCATGCGCCCCGACCAGTTCGAGGACATCTCCGCCGCGCTCGCGCTCTACCGCCCCGGCCCGATGGGCGCCGGCTCCCACACCAACTACGCGCTGCGCAAGAACGGCCAGCAGGAGATCACGCCGATCCACCCCGCGCTGGCGGAGCCGCTCAAGGACATCCTCGACACGACCTACGGCCTGATCATCTATCAGGAGCAGGTCATGGCCATCGCCCAGCGCGTGGCCGGCTACTCCCTCGGCGCGGCCGACCTGCTGCGCCGCGCGATGAGCAAGAAGAAGAAGGCCGAACTGGACGAGCAGTACGCCTCCTTCGAACAGGGCATGAGGGACAACGGCTACCCGGCCGCCGCCGTCAAGGCGCTGTGGGACATCCTGCTGCCGTTCTCCGACTACGCCTTCAACAAGGCCCACACGGCCGCCTACGGCCTGATCGCCTACTGGACCGCCTACCTCAAGGCCAACCATCCGGCCGCCTACATGGCCGCGCTGCTGTCGTCGGTCAAGGACGACAAGGACAAGTCGGCCCTCTACCTCAACGAGTGCCGCCGCATGGGCATCAAGGTGCTCCCGCCGGACGTCAACGACTCCGACGCGGACTTCACGCCACGCGGCACCGACATCCGCTTCGGCCTGTCGGCCGTCCGCAACGTCGGCGCCAACGTCGTGGACGGCATCATCTCCGCGCGCCGGGAGAAGAGCCGCTTCACCGACTTCAAGGACTTCCTGCGCAAGGTGCCGGCCGTCGTCTGCAACAAGCGGGTGATCGAGTCGCTGGTCAAGGCGGGGGCGTTCGACTCGCTGGGGCACGCGCGGCGGGGCCTGATGATGGTGCACGAGCGGGCCGTGGACATGATCGCCGACATCAAGCGGAACGAGGCCATCGGGACCTATTCCATCTTCGCCACGGGCGACGGCGGCGAGGACCAGACCTTCGTCGTGCAGGTCCCGGAGAGGGAGTGGGACAAGGACACGCTGCTGCAGTTCGAGCGGGAGATGCTCGGGCTGTATGTGTCCGACCATCCGCTGTTCGGCGTCGAGCACATCCTGGCGGCGGGGGCCGACTGCTCGATCGCGGCCGTGCAGGACGAGAGCCGGGCCGACGGGGAGGTGGTGACCGTGGGCGGCATCCTGAGCGGGGTGCAGCGCAGGGTCACCAGGAAGGGCGACACCTGGGTGCTGACGCAGCTGGAGGATCTGGCGGGGTCGATCGAGGTGATGATCTTCCCGTCGGCGTACCTGCTGTGCTCGACGCTCCTGGCCGAGGACGCGATCGTGTTCGTCAAGGGACGCATCGACAAGCGCGAGGACGTCGCCAAGATCATCGCCATGGAGGTGACGGCCCCCGACCTCACCGCCGGATCCGCCGGCCCACTGCTGGTAAGCCTGCCACTGGCCCGCTGCACGCCGCCGGTGGTGGAGCGACTGAAGCAGATCCTCAGAGCCCACCCGGGCGCCTCGGAGGTGCATTTGCAGGTACACGACGGCCCTCGAACGACGGTGCTACGCGTGGCCGACGGGCTGCGAGTGTCCCTTACCCCTTCCCTGATGGGCGATCTCAAGCAACTCCTCGGGGCAGCTTGCCTGGCCGCCCCCTTTTGAGGGCTTCGTGCATTTTTTACGGCTTCGCGCGGTGATGTCCATCCGCCGCACGGGGCTGGCGTCTGTCCAGGGAGACGCTCACGGGGCGCACATGGCCGGGCACCGCACGCAAAGCCCGCATCATGACCCGCAGAACCCTGCGTCGCGACCCACGGAGCGCGCGTTGCGCGCGGTGTGGCCACGACACACCGACGCACGCTGTGGCCACGACGCCCGTTGCTGCGGGCCGTGACGCTCGCTCAGTGGGGTCCGACCCGGGCGGGCAGCGTGAACGAAGCGCGCCCTTCGCCCTGATCCGCCGTGACATACAACGTCCTCTTGGCCGTTGCCGTGGTGACCGTCGGCCTGCGGGGCCGTGGCCGTGGCCCTATTGGCTGGGTCACGGTGTGGGGTTGGCTGGGTCACAGTGGGTTGTCGTGGTCGGTGGCGGGGGTGGTGGTGCGGAGGTGGAGGGCCAGGCGGGTGCGGTCGCGCAGGCCGTACTTGCGTAGCAGGCTGGTGACGTGGTTTTTGACCGTGCCCTCCGTGATGAGCAGCCGCGCCGCGATCTCGCGGTTGCTGGACCCGGCGGCGACCAGGTCGGCCACCTCCGCCTCTCTGGCGGACACGCCCTCCTGGTGGGGCGACGGACTGGGCGTGGGCGGTGTACGGCGGATCTCGGCGACCAGGCGCTCGGCGACGGGCGGGGCCAGCACGGTCTCGCCGCGACCGGCCCGGTGGATGGCGTCGACCAGTTCCTCCGGGGTGCAGACCTTGAGCAGGTAGCCGACGGCGCCGGCCCGCAGGGCGCCGAAGATGTAGTCGTCCTCGTCGAAGGTGCTCAGCACGATCGCGGCCACGCCGGGATGCCTGGCCGACAACCGGGCGATGAGCTCGACACCGTCCATCCTCGGCATCCGCGCGTCCACCAGCGCCACGTGCGGATCGCAGGCTTCGACCACCTCCAGCGCCTGCTCACCGTCAGCGGCCTCACCGACCACCTCGATGCCGTCCTCGATCTCCAGCATCTTCCGCAACCCCTGCCGGATGAGCTCCTGATCGTCAGCCAGCAACACCCTGATCGTCGTCACTCCACCTCCTCCGCCAGCGTCCCGCTCGCTGTCATCGCGCCCCTTCACGGTGCCGCCTGGCAGCGCCCTGATCGTCGTCGTCCTCCGCCAGTGTCCCGCTTGCTGTCACCGCAACCCTCCGCAGTGCTGCCCGACAGAACTCTGATCGCCGTCACTCCACCCTTCGCAGTGCCGTGCCGCCCGAGGGACTCTGGTCGCCATCACCCCACCTGCTCCGTCGTGCCGCCCGGTGAGATTCTCAACGCCTTCACCCCATCTCCAGCGGCGTGAGCACGGCCACGGCCTCTTGCGCCGCCCGGAGCTTTCGCCTCCTGCCCGGCCCCCGAGCTCTCGCTCCTGCCCCGCCCGGCGCTCTCAACTCCTGGTCGGCCGGCCTGGCCCTCTCGCCTTCCCTTCCGCCTGGTGCTCTCTGCACGGCGGATGTTGCGGCGCTCATGACGCTCTCCCGGCTCGTATTCGTGGCTCCGTCAGTGCGGGGAGCTCCGCCCGTACCTCGAAGCCGCCTTCGGGGCGGTTGCCCGTGAGCAGGGTGCCGCCCACGGCGCGGGCGCGCTCGGCGAGGGAGCGCAGGCCGAAGCCGCCGCGTGCGTCGCCGTCGCGACCCCAGCCGTCGTCGGTGACCGCCAGGATCACGCGCCCGCCGTCGAAGGTCAGCCGACCGTGTACGTGGCGGGCTCCGGCGTGCCGTACGGCGTTGGTCAGGCCCTCCTGCAGCACGCGGTAGAGGACCAGCTCCACGTCCGGATCCAGGGGCAGCTCACCGCCCTCCACCTCGAACGACACCGCCAGCCCCGTGCCGTCGAAGGAGGCCGCCAGCCGCTGCAGTGCCGTACTGCTGACGTGCCCTTCGAGTGCGAGCGGCCGTAGTGCGCGCACCCAGCGGCGGGCGTCGGTCAGGGCCGCCACGGTGGTGTCCTTAGCCTGCCGCACCTCGTCCCAGGCGGCCTCGGGACGGCGGGAGCGGAAGCGTTCGGCGTTCTCCAGGCTCATCTTGATCACCGTCAGGTGGTGGCCGATGGAGTCGTGCATCTCCGCGCCGATCCGCGCCCGCTCCTGGGCCACGGTCAGCTCCCTGACCCGAGCCAGCAGCCGCTGCGCCTCGGCCCGCCTGCGCCGCGCCTCCAGCACGGCCGACGTCATCCCCAGTACGAACACGGCGAACACGACGAACGGCACCGTCTGCACGATGGCGTTCTCCACCTCGCGCCCGAAGACCACGATGACCGAGACGAAGAGGAAGCAGCTCAGGTAGCCGATGATGACGGAGGCGGCCCGCATGCCGTACACGAAGGCGACGTTGGCGACGGCGAGGAGCGTCAGGAGTTGGTGGACCTCCGCCGAGCCGGTCAGCCCGAGCATGAAGGTCGCCAGCAGGAACAGCACCGGCATGGGCCGCCGCCAGCCATCCCCGCGCCGCCACGGCAGCAGGAGCCACAGCGCTGCGACGAGCGCCAGGTTGATCCCGAAGGCCAAGGTGGAGACGATCTCTCCGGAACGGATCCAGTGCCCGGCCTCGGTGGCCGCCAGCACCACCCAGAACACGACACTGAACAGGACCGGCCGGTCCGGATCGCGCAACCGGACCAAACCACGCGAGGCCAGACAAAGCAGCTCCGAATCGCGCACCCAGGCCAGACGAGACACCACCAATCTGCGGCTAGAGGTGAGACGAGACGGTTTCAGGTCGCATAGCGGGGACGGTCGAGGCGGTTCGGCGCTGCGTGCCGGGGTCGGGTGGGGCAGCCCCAGGTCACGTGGCCGAGACGGTGGAGGCGGTTCGGCGTCGCGGGTCGAGGTTGGGTGGGGCAGCGTTGGGTTGCGCGGCTCCGGGGTGGTCGGGGTGGTTCGGTGTTGCGGGTCGGGGTCGGGTGGGGCAGCTTCAGGTTGCGTGGCCGGGGCGGTGGAGGCGGTTTGGCGTTGCGTATCCGGTGGGACGGGACAGCTTGAGATCGCGTAGCCGGGCCAGACTGGCCTCGGCCAGACGGGGCGACATGGCTTTGACCTTAGCTTGCCGGGCAGGGCGGGGGCATCGTACTGACGGCCCATGACCATGGTCATGGACAGTTCCACCCGTCGTCCGATGCGCCGCCACCACCCGGCTACCTAGCGTGGCCCACATGAAAGCCACCCATCCCATCTGGGCGGTGCTGATCGCCGTCTTCCTCATGTTCGCGCAGGTTCTGCTGCCCACCTTGCCCCTGCCTCTGCTGCTCGACCCCGGCCACCCTCTCTACCGGCCGCTCGGCACGGCCGGCACCACCCTGGCCGCACTAGGGCTCATCTACCTGGTGCGCCGCTTCCTCTATCGCCGTCCATGGCGCGGACTGGGACTCGGTGGATCCTGGCGCGCGGTGCCGCATCTCCTGGCCGGCATCCTGGTGGCCGGGCTCGCGGTGGCCGCCGCCAACCTGCTGTCGGTGACGCTCGGCGCGGCCACCTGGGTGCCGTGGGATGTGATAGCGCCGCAGTTGCCCTACTTGCCGCTCGCGATCGTCTTCACGATCTTCCTGGGCCAGGCATTCCCTGAGGAACTGCTGTGGCGCGGGCATCTGTACGACACGCTGTCGGACCGGTTATCGCCGAGAACCGTGCTGCTGGTGACCTCCGTGGTGTTCGGCGCGCTGCACATCATCTCCCAGAGCCCGGCGGACACGGTCGCCGAGCGCCTGCTCTACGTGGTCCAGGCGATCGCGCTCGGCTTCATCTGCGGGGCGGCGCGGGCTCGCACGGGGACGGTGTGGATGGCGGTTGGCGCGCATACCGGTTTCCACCTCGGCAATATCGCCGCGCCAACCCAAGACATCCGGTACGACGTGCAGCTCATCATCCTGACCTGCGCACTCGTCCTGGCCGGGCTCCTCCTCCTGGGCCGACGCAGGGCAGGGGAGGGCACGACGGGCACGACGGGCACGACGGGCACGACGGGCACGTCAGGCACGTCAGGCACGTCAGGCACGACCACGCCGGAACGCTCAGAGAGCGGCCTGACCGGTTAGGGCCTCGGGCATGGGCTCTGCTGGTCCTGGGGCTCCGCTGGTCCCAGGCAGGACCCTCCGATCCGGAGCACGGTCCTGCTGACCTCAAGCAGGGCCCAGCAGGCCCCGGGCGAGGTGCTGTTGGTCTGGGGCAGGCTCCAGACGGTTCTGGGTGGGATGTGTTGGTCTACGGCGGAGTCCAGTCGGGCCCGGCCGAGGTTCCGCTGGCCCGGGGCGGGGTTGAGTTGGTCCTGGCCGAGGTCCGCCAGTCCAGGGACGGGTTCAGTCGGTCCCGGGTGAGGGTCTGTCGGCCCGGGGGTGGGTGAATGCAGGTCGTCCGGGCCTACCGGTACGCGCTCGATCCCACCCCCGCCCAGGCCCGCGCCCTGGCCGCGCACTGCGGAGCGGCGCGGTTCGCGTTCAATTGGGGCCTGGCGCTGATCAAGGCCAATCTCGGCCGGCGCGCCGCCGAACGCTCCTACGGCATCTGTGGCGATGAGCTGACGCCGTCGTTGCCGTGGTCGATGTACGCGCTGCGCAAGGCGTGGAACCAGGCCAAGGACGAGGTCGCGCCGTGGTGGCCGGAGTGTTCCAAGGAGGCATACGCCTGCGGTCTGGAACGCCTGGCCGCCGCCCTGAACAACTGGGCCGCCGCCCGCATGGGAAAGCGTAAAGGCCGGGTGATGGGCTTCCCGTCGTTCCGGTCCAGACGCAAGACAACCCCGTCGGTGCGGTTCACCACCGGGACGATCCGCCTGGACGGGCGCACCCATGTGGTGCTGCCGAGGCTGGGCCGGATCAAGACGCACGAGTCCACCCGCAAGCTCGCCCGCCGGATCGAGGCCGGGACGGCGCGCATCGCGTCGGCGACCGTGCGCTGGGAGGCGGGCCGCTGGCAGGTGGCGTTCAGCGTGCACGTCGACCGTCCGGTCCGGGTGCCGCGCCGCCCGGACGCGGTCGTCGGCGTGGATCTGGGCGTGCGGACGCTCGCGGTGTTCTCCGACGACCGGCCACCCGCAGCCAACCCCAAGCATCTGGCCGGCGCGTCCAAGAGGCTGCGCCGGGCGGCCCGCGCGGTGTCACGGAAGATCGGCCCGGATCGGCGCACCGGACAGCAGCCCTCCCAGCGCTGGCTGCGCGCCAACGCCGTCCGCAACCGGGCGCAGCACCGGGTGGCGGCACTGCGCCGCGACGCCCTGCACCAGCTCACCACCGGCCTGGCGCGCGAATACGGCGCCATCGTCATCGAAGACCTCCACGTGGCCGGCATGCTCCGCAACCACCGCCTGGCCAAGGCCATCTCCGACGCCGGCTTCGGCGAGATCCGCCGCCAACTCACCTACAAGACCGTCTGGAACGGCGGCCGGCTGATCGTGGCCGACCGCTGGTACCCCTCCTCCCAAACGTGCTCGGCCTGCGGGACAGCGAAAACCAAGGCGTGCCAGCCGGCCTGTGTGAAACCGGTGGCCGGGCCGCTGCCCCTGTCCGCGCGCACCTTCACCTGCCCGGCCTGCGGACTCGCGATCGACCGGGACCGCAACGCCGCACGCAACCTCGCATCCCTCGTACAGCACGTCGCCGGGAGTGGCCCGGAGACGGTAACGGACACGGAGCCGACCAGAAGACCCCGCCCAGCGGGGCCGGTGGCCATGAAACGTCTACCCCGCATCGGGCGACCGGGCAAGACGGGGACCTTCACCCAGCAATGGGCGAATCACTGAGATTAACTAATATCCAGTGAACGGAAGGATCGCAGTGTGAGCGACGAATTGCACTACTTGACCGCGACCGAACTGGCACGACTGATCAGGAGCCGCCAGGTGAGCGCCGTGGAGGTTCTCCAGGCCCACCTTGACCGCATCGAACAGGTCAACCCTCAAGTCAACGCCATCGTCACCCTCGTTGCCGAGCGGGCGATCGAGGCGGCCAAGGCGGCCGATGCGGCTCTGTCGAAGGGAGGGGAGGCCGGCGAAGGGCGGATCGGGGCTCTGCATGGAGTGCCGGTCGCGCACAAGGACCTGGTGGACACCGCGGGTATCCGCACCACGTACGGCTCGCCGCTCTTCGCCGACAACGTTCCCGAGCAGGACGCGGTGATCATCCAGCGGTTGCGGGCGGCCGGAGCCGTGACCGTGGGCAAGACCAACACCCCGGAGTTCGGCACCGGCTCGCACACCGTCAACGAGGTGTTCGGCGCCACCAGGAACCCCTACGACCTGTCCAAGTCCGCGGGAGGCAGCAGCGGGGGAGCCGCCGCCGCGCTGGCCGCCGGTCTGGTGCCGCTGGCCGACGGTTCGGACATGGGTGGCTCCCTGCGTAACCCCGCCTCCTTCTGCAACGTTGTCGGTCTGCGGCCCACGCCCGGCCGGGTGCCCAGCCCTTCCGAGACCGCCGCCTGGTACACGCTGTCCGTCTCCGGTCCGATGGCCAGGACGGTCGAGGACGCGACGCTGTTGTTCGGGGCGATCGCCGGGTTCGACCGGCGTTCCCCGTACTCGATCAAGGAGGTGTTCGCGCCCGAGCCCGAGCAGGGTGTGGCGGGGTTGCGTGTGGCGTGGAGTCCCGATCTGGGCGGGTTGCCCGTGGACGTGCGGACGGCGGCGGTCACCGCGACCGCGCCCGGTGTGTTCGAGCGGCTCGGGGCCCACGTCGAGCAGGTCGAGCTGGACCTGACCGACGCCGAGGACGCCTTCAGGACCTACCGGGCCTGGTACTACCTGCTCTCCCACGGCGACAAGACCGGCCTCGGTCCCAACACGGCGTGGAACGTCGAGCAGGGGCGCAAGGTCACCGGCGCCGACCTGGTCAGGGCCGAGGTGGCGCGCAGTCGCCTTTATCAGCGCATGGCCGTCTTCTTCGACACCTACGATGTGCTGATCGCGCCGGTCAGCCAGGTGCCGCCGTTCCCGGTCGAGCATCCCCACGTCAGCGAGATCAACGGGCAGGAGCTTCCCGACTACCTGACCTGGATGCGCTCGGCCTACTGGATCAGCGTCCTGCACTCTCCCGCCGCCTCCGTCCCTGCCGGATTCACCGAGGACGGCCTGCCGGTGGGCGTGCAGATCATCGGAAGGCCGTTCGAGGACGCCAGGGTGTTGCGGGTGGCACGAGCGTTCGAGGAGGCAACGGGCCACGGCCTGCGCAGGCCCCCACTCTGATCGCTCATCGGGGCCGCTCATCGGGGCCGCTCTCCGGGGCCGCTCTCCGGGGCCGCTCGCTGAGGGCTGATCACCGGGCGCGCGGTCAGCGCTTGGGCGGAGATGGGCACGAGCGGAACGGGCCGGGGAGCGGGGAAGGCACGGGTTGGGACCGTGACATCGGTGATGGGATGGGTGGGTGCGGGTTCGGGGTGTGGGGTGGAGGCGAAGGGTTAGTTTGGGCCGAGGCCGTAGGGGTGGCGTAGTGGGGATTCGCGGTAGCCGTGCATGCCCTCGAGCAGCCCGAAGAACCCCACAGCCATCAAAGGCCAGGAGACCAGCACGCCCGAGGCGGTCAGGGTGAGGGCGCCGGGGACGACCTTGACCCCGGGCGTCGCGGCCGCCTCGACCGTGACCGCGCCGATCGTGAAGGTCGTTCCGATCCACAACGTCAGGAACGAGGCCAGCACCCCGCCCGCGCACAACCCCAGCAGCACCGGCAGCATCCACCGGCGGGAGGTGAACCAGGCGGCCCCGCCGCACAGCAGTCCCAGCGCGCCCGTGATGACCGCGAACCACCCGTCGGCGGCGATCAGAGCCTGCGTGGTGGGGTCGGCCAGGACCGTTCCTTGCTCGGTGACCGCATAGGGAGCGCGGGGCGTCAGGCCTGACCAGAGCAGTCCGGCGGCCATGCCGAGAGCGGCGAGTGTGAGGACAGTTACCGCAAAAGCGCGTACTTCCCTCGTCACGCCACTCCCCCTCACATGTACGTCCGAATCAGCTTGATGGTATCCCCCGGTTAGGCTCACTTCGTGATTGCAGAAGAGGTCTGGCTCATAGAACCTTCCGGCCCCCTGCGGGGAGACGTCGAAGTGCGCGGTTCGAAGAACGGCGTGTCCAAACATATGGTCGCCGCGATGCTCGGAAACGGCGAGAGCAGCATCCACAACGCCCCCGAGGTGGGCGAGGTGGGCATCACGGCCGAGATGCTGCGGGCCCTGGGCATCAACGTGGAGATCTCCCGTACGGAGATCAGGATCGAGAAGGGCGCGGAGATCGAGCCCCGGGTGCCCGACGCGTTCACCGGCCTGAACCGCATCCCCATCCTCATGCTCGGCCCGCTGCTGCACCTGGCGGGTGAGGCGTTCGTGCCGCTGGTCGGCGGGGACCCGATCGGGCGGCGGCCGGTGAACTTCCACGTGGAGGCGCTGCGCGCGATGGGCGCCGAGGTGGAGGTGGGTGACACGGGCATCTACGCCAAGGCCAAGCGGCTCAACGGCACCCGGATCGAGCTGCCGTACCCGAGCGTGGGCGCCACCGAGACGGTGCTGATGTCGGCGGTGCTGGCCGACGGCAAGACGGTGCTGAAGAACGCGGCCACCGAGCCCGAGGTGGTGGAGCTGGCGCTGTTCCTGCAGCGGATGGGCGCCAGGATCGAGCTCTCGCCCGACCGCAGGATCGTCATCGAGGGCGTCGAACGGCTGCGCGGCGCCCAGACCTGGCTGACCGGCGACCGCATCGAGGCGTTCTCGTACCTGGCGGCGGGCCTGGTCACGCAGGGCGAGGTACGCGTGCACGGCTGCCCCCAGGACCGTCTGGTCACCGCGATCACCACGCTGGCCAGGATGGGCGCCCAGTTCGACATCAACGACGAGTACCTGTGCGCCACCGCGCCGCCCGAGGGCCTGCGCGCGGCGGCCGTGCAGACCGACACCCACCCCGGGTTCATGACGGACTGGCAGACGCCGCTGATGGTGCTGTTCACGCAGAGCCAGGGCATGTCGGTGCTGCACGAGACGGTTTTCGAGAACCGCCTGGTGTACGTGCCCGCGCTGCAGAAGATGGGCTGCGAGATCGAGGTGTTCGACCAGTGCCTGGGCGGCCCCGCGTGCCGCTACCACGACACCAACGCCCGTCATTCGGCGGTCGTGCGCGGCGTGTCCAGGCTCAAGGGCGCCGACGTGACGCTGCCCGACATCAGGGCCGGGTTCTCGGCGGTGCTGGCGGCGGCGGTGGCGGACGGTACGTCCACGCTGCGCGGCGTGCACCACATCGAGCGCGGCTATCACCGGCCGTTCGAGCAGTTCGCCTCGCTGGGTCTCAATATTCGCAGGCAACAGTAAAGAGGTCGGAAGCGGGCGTTTGCCGCCGATCTTGACGTCGCAGACCATCTGACGTGACCGTACTCAAATCCGTCGGGGCGCTCGGGCTGGCGGGAGCACTCGGCGGAGTACTGGCGGGCGCGATGGCGGCGCCGCTGGTGAGCGGGGGCGGCATGGCCGCGATGAGCGTCGCGAACACGTTCGTGGACCTGCCGCCCGCCCCGCGCGAGGAGCCGCTGTCCCAGGTGACCAGGCTGCTGGACAAGGACGGCCGCCAGTTCGCCCAGTTCTACGAGGCCAACAGGACGGCCGTGCGGCTCGGCGCGGTCGCGTCCGTGATGCGCAAGGCCATCGTGGCCATCGAGGACGCCCGCTTCTACGAGCACGGCGGCCTGGACGTCAAGGGCACGATCCGGGCGCTGCTCACCAACACCCAGGCGGGCGGGATCCGGCAGGGTGGCTCGTCCCTGACCCAGCAGCTCGTCAAGAACATCCTGGTGGAGAGCGCCCGCAGCGACGCAGAACGCGACAAGGCCCGCGCCCCGAACCTGGCCCGCAAGATCACCGAGCTGCGGTACGCGCTGGCGCTGGAGAAGAAGTACCGCAAGGACGAGATCCTGGAGCGCTACCTGAACATCGCCTACTTCGGCGCGGGGGCGCACGGCGTCGAGGCGGCGGCCAGGCGCTTCTTCTCCACCTCGGCCTCCCGGCTGACGCTGAACCAGGCGGCCACGCTGGCCGGTGCGGTGCGGATGCCGTACTCGACCGACCCCTCGCTCGGGCAGGCGCACCGGGAACGGCTGAAGATGCGGCGCGACGCCGTACTCGACCGGATGGCCGGGCTCAAGCAGATCACCCAGCAGGAGGCGGCGCGGGCCAAGGCCGAGCCGCTGGACATCCGGCTGCGGCCCGAGCCCGGCGGCTGCGCCCAGAGCCACTACCCGTTCTACTGCCTGTACGTGCAGCGGGAGCTCCTGTCGAACCCCGCCTTCGGCAACACCGCCCGCGAACGCCACGCCAGGATGGCCAGGGGCGGCCTGGTGATCAGGACCAGCCTCGACCCGATCGCGCAGCGCGCGGCGGAACGCGCCATCCACGAGCATGTCTCAGCCGAGGACACCGAGGTGGCCGCCGAGGCCATGGTGGAGCCGGGCACCGGCCGGATCAGGGCGATGGCCGCCAGCAAGCGCTTCGGCCGCAACCCGGGCAACCGAAAGAACGGCCCCAAGACCACCTTCAACCTGCCCGCCGACGTGGCGCACGGCGGCGGGCAGGGCTTCCAGGCGGGCTCGACGTTCAAGGTGTTCACCCTGGCCACCGCGCTGCGGCAGGGGTGGCGCTTCGGCGACGGCTTCCAGACGCCGGGGGCGATGGTGCCGGGACAGGGCTACCGCAACTGCGCGGGCCGCTCCGTCAACGACCCGAACGGCCGCGTGCTCAACGCCAGCGGCGAGGGCGAGGGCGGGCCGCACAGCATCGAGACCGGCACCTGGAAGTCGGTGAACATCTTCTACATGATGCTGGAGCGCAAGGTCGGGCTCTGCAACGTGGTGCGCACGGCCAGGGAACTCGGCATCACCAGGGCCGACGGGGGGCCGCTGCGGGAGGTGCCGACGTTCACGCTGGGGGTCAACGAGATGGACCCGGTGACGGTGGCGGCCTCGTTCGCGGCGTTCGCGGGCAGAGGGCTGTACTGCCGGCCGCTGGCCATCATGGAGATCACCGGCAGGGACGGACGGCGTACGCACGTGCCGCCCTCGTGCGAGCAGGTCATCGAGCAGCCCATCGCGGACGCGGTCAACCACGTGCTGAAGGGCGTCTTCGACAAGGGCACCATGAAGGGCCAGGGCATCGGCCGGCCCGCCGCGGGCAAGACGGGCACCAACAACGGTTACACCTCGGCCTGGTTCGCCGGGTACACGCCCGCCCTGGCGGCGGCGGTCAGCGTGGGGGACATCCGGGGGTCCTACAAGTATCCGCTGCAGGGAGTGGAGATCGGCGGCCGGAGCTACGGGTCGGTGCAGGGGGCGTCGCTGCCTGGGCCGATCTGGGTGGAGTCGATGGAGGCGGCGCTGCGGCGTACGGAGTCGCGCGGGTTCCCGGGGCCGGACATGGGGCGGTTCGGTGGCGGGCACACGCCGGGGCTGGAGAAGGCGCTGGCCGAGGAGGAGCGCAAGAAGAAGCGCGGCGATCATCCGTTCGCCGGCAGGCGGCGTCAGCGGCTCTTCGAGTGGCTGCTGGGGCAGGGGGCGGGCGCGCCTTCCGCCGGAGCGCCGGACCGGGTGCGGGCCGATGAGCCGCTGAGGCCCACGCGGCCAAGCGATCCCGGACCCGCGATCGTGCAGCCGCCGCCGCGCGTACGTTCTGACGTGGAGTCGCCGCGCGGGCGTTCTGAGAGCACGCGTGAACGGCAGCCGCGGCGCCGTTTCGAGGGCATGCCGCCAGGGCGGTCCCGCGGGCGTTCCGATGGCACGCAGCCGGGGCAGCCGCGGGGCCGTTCTGAGGGGACGCGGGCGGTGCAGCCGCGCAGGCAGGGGGAGGAGTCGCAGGGGCGTCAGGGACGTCCCGGCCGGACGCAGCGGTGATCCTTCAGAGCGGAAGTCTCAGCCGGTCTTGCCGATCGGGGCGGTGACGGCTCTGGTGAGCGTGATGAGGTTGTCGGGGGTGGTCTCGATCTGCAGGCCGCGCTTCCCGGCCGAGAAGTAGATCGTCTCGAAGTCGAGCGCCGAGGAGTCGACCACGGTCGGCAGCTGCTTGCGCTGGCCCAGCGGGCTGACGCCGCCGAGCACGTACCCCGTGACCCGTTCCACCTTCGCGCCATCGGCCATCGCGGCCCGCTTGCTGTTGAGCGCGCCGGCCAGCGCCTTGAGGTCGAGCTTGCCCGCCACCGGCACGACCGCCACGGCCAGTCCGCTCTCGACCTCCGCGACGAGGGTCTTGAAGATCCGCTCATACGGCACGCCGAGCGCGTCGGCCGCCTCTTCGCCGTAGGCCTGGGCGGAGGGGTCGTGTTCGTACGGATGGAGCGTGAACTCGGCCTTGGCCTTGGTCAGCGCCATGGTGGCCGGCGTCCCGCCCTTGCCCTTCGATTTGCTCACAGGGTCCGATTGTAGCGAATCTACAATGTAAAGGCCCAGGCGTGCGTACAGCCCGAGGTCCGTGCGGGAAGGTCACGCCGACCGGGCTCTCAGCGTTGGGACCTAGCCGCCGGGGTCTTCGTGGTTGAGCAGTCTTTCGATGGGGGACAACGGCGCTTCGGGCGGCATCGGCTCGTCGGGCAGGAAGATGCGCAGCCGGCCCCGGGCGTTCAGGGCGTCCAGCCCCGACCTGGTGGTGGGCCACGAAGTGCCGTCGGTGTTGACGGTCATGTTGCTGTCGGCGGCGATGACCACGCGCCCGGTCCTGTTCGCGAGGGTCTGCGGGGGCCCTGCGTCCATCTGGCCGATCTTGCAAGGAACGAGGTAGACCACGTGGTCGTGGGGTCGTGCGCTCAGATCGGTGTGGAGCAGCGCGTGGAGTTCCTCGCCGTTGATGCGGTCGCCGCCGATCGACATGCCTTCTGGACTGCCGTGCGCCGTGAGGACGAACAGCTTCTCCTGTCTGGGTACGGCTTGGGCGAAGTCGCTCAGGGCGATGTCGTGCGGGTCGTCGGGATCGCGGAACCACACCCCGGCCTCGGTGGGTACGCGGTGCTCTTCGAAATGGTGCCGTAGCCTCGGTTCCAGCTCGGGCCGGGGGGCCGGTGCCGGAGCGCGTACGGTCTCGGCCGGCTCCTGCAGCATGAAGTACGTCGTGCGCTGGTTCGTCTCCAGGGTGGCCAGCACCTTGAACTCGGTGCCCGGCCGGAAGCTCGCGTGGTGTGGCCGGTCGAGAAATTCGGCCGTCGAGACGTAGTCGGAGGCGCGGATGACCAGATGCACGGTGTCCGGGCGGTCGGGCAGGACCCGGGGGTTGTTGACGCCTTCCAGGACGCCGGGGAAGGAGAACCGGTCGCCTGCCGTGAGGCCGTCGGGCAACCAGTCGGCCGGCAGGCGCGCTTCGACGTGCCCCCACAACCCGGAGGGCAGCTCTTCCAGATCGGCGGACGCGCGGTCGATGAGGGCACGGGCCTGCGCCGCCTCGGGTGTGTCGTGGGCGATGGCGTCGTTGACCCGGTGCAGCTGCTCGCCGTCGAAAAGGTGACGCAGGGTTTCTCCGGGGCGCGGGTCCGGCTCACCGAGCCGCTGCGGCCCAAGCGCGGCGGGCTCAGCACCGGGGACGATTCGGGGGGCGGGGGTGGCGTCGAGGTCGGGCAGGAACCGGGTGTCGCCGTGCGCGTGGCGCTCCAGCAGGCGGAGCCGGTCCATGACGCCTTTGTGCCAGTCGGGACGGCCGAGCCGTTCGAAGGCCGGGCGCAGGCCGTCCAGCCGCGACCGCAGCACCGTCAGGTCCTGCGGGCTGAGCTGGTTGTGCTTGAAGTGCACTCCGGGCTTGCCGCCGGGCGGCCGGTCCACGAAGAAGTTCCAGTTGTCCGCCAGCGCCAGCGTGTTCTCGCCGTCGAAGTTCATGGTGGTGCCGCGACGCCAGCGGGTGTGCGCTTCGTGGGGCTGGAACGACTCGCCGAGCGTGAGCAGGTCGACGAGGTCGCGCTTGGCCACGGAGCCGCCGTCGTCGGTCGTTCTGGTCTGGTACTCGGCCAGGTCGCCGGCACGCAGGTGGCCTTCCGTCGCCGCTCTGTACGGTGGCAGCCGATGCTGCTCCTCCAGGTCGGCGCGGGCGGCTTCCGGGTGGGCCCTGCGGACGGCCTGCGTCCCGTCGTTGAAGGTGACGATCTCGTGAGCGGGGCTGAAGAGATTCTGCGGGTGGCTCTCGCGGATGCCCGATGCCGTGGCGGCGTGCAGCCGTTCGTCGCCGTGGCGCTGGTAAACGATGTCGCCCGCGCGGTGGATGGCGGGGTGGTCGAGGCCGACCGCCTGGCGTACCAGTGCGGCGGCTTCGAGTCTGGCGCCGTCCTCGCCGCTCTTCTTGACGGCCTGTACGCCGTCGCCGAACCGGACCACCTCGTGCTCGCCCACGGATCTGCTGGATCTTTCGCCGGTCTGGACGCTGTCGGCCAGCCGGCCGCCCGGATCCAGCCGTTCGGGCCCCCGGATGTGCGCGGCCTGCGTCCCGCGTGGGGAGGTGCCGCCGGGGTCGGAAGCCTGTGCGACACGCGGAGAGGTGTCGCCGGTGCGCGGCGCCTGTGGGGAGGTGCCGTCGGGGGCGGAAGCCTGCATGACGCGCGGGGAGGCGTCGGGGGCGGAAGCCTGCATGACGCGCGGGGAGGCGTCGTCGGGGTGCGGCGACTGTGGGGAGGTGTCGCCGGCGCGTGTGGACGTCGTTCCCCGGCCAGGATCGGTCGCGCCGCGCCAGGCGGGTGTCCAGCCCGCGGCGTGCGCGTCCGCGCCGCCGAGCAGGCCGGACGTGCCGGCCTGGAGCACTGTGCGGAGTTTGAAGTCGCCGGTGGCGGCCAGCGTGGCCGCGGTGGCCGCCGAGGAGGCCAGCCCGGCCTGGCCCATCATGCCCCAGACCGACCGCCCGGACGCGGCCACCACCTTCTCCATCAGGGTCATGTCGGCCCGCCGGAGCCCGGCCTGCAACCCGGAGGAGGCCAGCCGCGACAGGCCGCCGCTCATGCCCCCGAGCAGGACGCCGGCCAGGGCGCCCGTGCCAGCCGACATCAGCGCCTGCCGCACGTCGATCTCGTCGCGGCGGCCCTGGGACAGCTGCACGCCCAGGTCCAGGCCGCCCATCAGGCCGCCGAAGATCGCCGCGTTCAGCAGCAGCCGGATCGCGATCTGCCTGATCGTCAGCCTGGCGATCTGCACGCGCGACCCGACCAGCGCGAACGACAGCCCGCCCCAGGGGCCCGCGGCGGCGGCCATGAGCCAGATGAGCTGTAACACCAGCAACCAGGCGGACACCTCGATCATCCGCTTGGTGTACTGGACCTGCACCCCCATCTCGTTGTACTCCAGCGCCGCCGCGACCAGCCGGTCCACCAGCTGCGCCCGCTTGCCGCCGACGTGGGTGCGCACGTGGGCGGCGAACGCCTCCAGCGCCTCGCCGTCCCACTCGTCGGGCGGCGGCGGTCCGCGCCTGGCCGCCTCATCGTCCTCGACGACCCGCCGCGCCATGGCCGCGCACGCGTCGGCCAGCCGGAAGAGGCCGTCCTCGTCGCCTTCGGGCCAGTCGGAGCCCAGGGCCCAGCCCACGTACGGTTTGGCCCAGTCCGGAACCAGGAACCCGTCGAACGCCACCGCCGCTCAGCTGCCCGAGCCGGCCTGCTCGGCCGCCCCGTAGGCGCCGTCGCTGCCCTTCAGCCCGGTCCGCACGCCTTCCAGTTCGGCGATGTAGGCGTCGAAGGCGTCGAACAGCTCGTTGTTGAGCTGGGTCATCTGGCCGGAGAGCGCCGCGCCGTACTGGTCGTCGCCCAGCGGGTTGCCCTCCTGCTCGAAGACCGCCTTCAGCTCGTCCCGCCATCGCGTGACCTGGTCGGCGTCCTCCCCGTAGCGGGCCCCGGTACGGTCCAGGGCCGGGCGCCGTACGTTGTATCCCGAGCTCACCCGGCCTCCTCGCGGGGCGGCTCGACCGGCGCCGGCAGGAACGCCTCAGGACCGGCGCCGGCGCCGAACACCTCCTCGTACGGCAGGCCCTCGGGGACGAACGGGGCCATCAGCTCCTTGGAGCGCTCGGCCACCTGGGCGGTCGCGGTGTTGATCTGTGCGAGGATCGCCGCGCTCAGCTCGGATGGCGACAGCTTCTGGTAGACGCGCGGGTTCAGCTTCAGCGACCGGACCTGGCCGCGGTGGCCCATCGTGACGGTGACCATGCCGTCGCCGGAGGTGGCGGTGACCGTCAGGTCGTTGAGCTCGGCGTGCATCGTACGGATCTGGGCGGCCTGGCGGTTGTACTCCTCGGTCAGGCCCTCGATCATGGCCCGGAACTCCTGGCTCATGGGCGCCGGCCGGGCGTTTCGTCTGGGCCGCCGAGCATCTCGTCGAGGATGGCCCGCTCCCGCGCGGTCAGGTCGCCGGCCACGGTCAGGGTGCCGGCCTCCGTCCCGGTGACGATCGGAGGCGTGGCGGGGTGCGGCGTGCGTGTCAGGAGGGCGGCCTGCCAGGCGCGTTCGGCGCGTACGGCGGTGGTTTCGTCGACCTGGGGCGGGACGTACCGCCGGGCCGCGGCGTGCCGGCACAACTCCGGGTCGGGGCGCAGCGCGCGGTCGCGCAGGTGGCGCAGGTCGGTCTCGGTCCAGATCCAGACGCCGTCGGTACGTGCGCCGTCCGCGCCCACGGGCCGCCCCTGGCCGAGGTAGGTCAGGAGCCGGGCCCGCTCCTTGGGGTCGGGGAGCCGGGGGCGGTCCTCTTCCCGGTCCTGCCGCGCGATGAAGATCGAGCTTGACACCCGGGTCATTGAAGCAAGCAGGTCCGGCGTAAATAGGGGTTTTCGGTTGTACGTCCCAAAAGTTAACCGATCATTCGTCCACCGGTCGCAAACGGCCGGGCGTGTACCCGAACGCCCTCCTGAACACGTCGATGAACGCGCTCGCCGACGCCCACCCGCACCGGTGCGCCACGGTGGTCACCGGGGTTCCGTCGGCGAGCAGGAGCAGGGCGTGGTGGAGGCGGAGCTGGGTGCGCCACTGGGGGAAGGTCATGCCGAGCTCGGCCCGGCAGAGGCGGGCCAGCGTGCGGTCGCTGGTGCCGGTCCTGGCGGCGAACCCGGCCAGCGTGCTGGGGTCGGCGGGGTCGCGGTGCAGGGCGGCGCAGACGGCGGCCAGCCGGGGGTCCCTGGCGGTGGGCAGGTGCAGCGGCTGCTCGGGGGCGCGCCTGAGCTGATCGAGCAGCACCGCCAGCAAGCGTCGCCGCTCCCCGCCGTGTTCCCCGCCCTGGTCCCCGCCCTGTTCCCTGCCGTCCCGGACGTCGGCGCCGACGGAAGCGTCGGCGGGGGCGAGGTCGGGGCCTGGGGTGTGGGTGTAGGCGATGATCAGTTCGCGGAGCAGGGGGCCGACCGCCAGCACGGCAGGCCGGTCCAGGTCCAGCGGGTTCCGCGTGAGCCCCACCAGGCGCAGGTCCGTGTCGCCGTGGGCGCGGTGCTCGTGGACGGTTCCCGCGGGCACCCAGATCGCCCGGTTCGCGGGCGCCACCCAGACGCCGGCGTCCGTGGTGACCGACAGGACGCCTCGGCAGGCGTACACGATCTGGTGGGTGTCGTGCCGGTGCGCGTCGATGCCCGCGCCCGGCGCGAGGGGGCGCCGGCCGGTGGGGGCCTCGGACAGGTGGCGGATTTCCGACATAAGTTGGCATTTTATCGGAAGCGGGCCAGTGGTCCGGCGAACGATGATTCGTAGGGTGAACAGGATTCCCATGCTGGCCGGCGGCCATGCCACCGTGGACTTCTACCAGGGGGCGGTGCCCGCGCTGGTGCCCTTCCTGGTGGCCGAGCGCGGCTACGGATACGTCGCCGTCTCCGGCATCGTGCTGGCCGCCACGCTGCTGTCGTCGATCGTGCAGCCGCTCTTCGGTGTGCTGACGGACAAGTGGCGCATGCCGTGGCTGATCCCGGTGAGCATGATCCTGGCCGGGGTCGGGGTGGCGGCCGGTGGGGCGGCGGACTCGTACGTGCTGATCTGGCTGGCCGTGGCCCTGTCGGGGCTGGGCGTGGCCGCCTACCACCCGGAGTCCGCCCGGCTGGCCAGGATCGCCAGCGAGGGCAGCCACGTGCGGATGAGCTGGTTCTCGCTGGGCGGGACGCTGGGCTTCGCCTCGGCTCCCGTACTGGTGACGCCGCTGCTGTCGGGGTGGGGGTTGGGCGCCTCGCCGTTCCTCGTGCTGCCCGCTGTGCTGGGCGCGCTGGTGACGCTGCCGGCGATCAGGGCGCTGTCCGGAGGCGGTCAGGCGGCGCGGGCCGCCGCGCCGGTCTCGGGACGGGACGACTGGCCGTCGTTCGTCAGGCTGACGCTGGTGATCGTCTTCCGTTCCGTGGTGTACGTCGGCCTGAGCGCCTTCGTGGCCCTGTTCATGGGCGGCGGGGCGGCCGGCGCGGTGGCGCTGTTCGTGCTGTTCGGCGGCGGGGCGGTGGGCACCGTGCTGGGCGGCAGGCTGGCGGCGCGCCGGGGCCGGATGCCGACGATGCGCCTGGCCTACGCGCTGGCCGTGCCCGCGGTGGCCGGGGTGGTGTTCGTGCCGGGCCCCGCCGCGTACCTGTTCATCGCCGCCTCCTCGATCTGCCTGTACGCGCCCTTCTCCCTGCACGTCACGCTCGGCCAGGACTTCCTGCCGACCCGGGTGGGCACGGCCAGCGGCGTCACCCTGGGCCTGGCGGTGAGCGTGGGCGGCCTGGCCAGCCCGCTGGTGGGCGCGGTGGCGCAGGCCGCGTCGCTGAAGGCGGCGCTGGCGTGCCTGATCGTGTTCCCGGTGCTGGCCTGGCTGCTGGCCCGCACCCTCAAGGAACCGGCCCCCGTGCCCGCCTCCTGAAACCTTCAGCCGGTGGTCGGCAGGCGCAGGACGCTGGTGTTGTCGCGCTGGGTCGGGTCCAGGCGGGTGGAGGTGACGCGGGCGGTGATCGGCAGGCGGCGCGGCGCGTCCGCGTCCACCCGTACGTGGGCGGCGATCCGGACGGGCCTGCCGGGCCGGATGACGCCGATCGTGCAGGCCGCCTCGCGGGAACTGCTCTTGCAGGCGGCCCCGCCGACCCTGGTCAGGCTCACGCCGTCCGGCACGGTCAGCTTGACGGGCACCTGGGCGGCCGACATCAGGCCGCGCATGGTGACCGTGGCCGTGACCGTGGCGGCGCCGCCACGCCTGACCGGCCGGGCGGGGCCCGACAGGACAACCGACAGCGCGTCGTAGAGGCCACGCGGATCGGCCTGCTTGACGATCGCGCCGTAGCCCTCCGGGTTGAGCGCGTTGGCGACCGAGTTGCCGTCCGCCTCGCCGTCCTCCTTGCCCGCCGACAGCACCCCGACCAGGTCGCCGGTGCTCCTGAGGATCCACGGCCCGCCGCTGTGCCCCTTGTACAGGTGGCAGTTGTAGGTCTCCAGCCGCCCCGCCTTCGACGCCGCGCCGGCCGAGCGGGCGGCGAGCATGGTCTCGGTACGTGCGACCCCGTGGACCTGCCTGGTCTTGCCCAGGCACCAGACCTGGTCGCGGCCGTCGTACGGCTTCCTGCCGAGCAGGCCGGGGTAGCCGGTGGTGGCGATCGTGTGCCTGCCGCCCTGGTTGAGCATCGGGGTGAACGCGCCGACGGCGTCCTGCAGGGTGCGGTTGCGCCGGCCGACCTCGATGAGGGCGATGTCGTAGATGGAGTTCCAGTCGCCGCCGGCCATCCCGGTGTACCCGTCGGGCTTCCACGCCCGCCGCCCGCCCCACCGCCCGTACGGCTCGCGCTTCTGCTCGCTGGCCGCCCGGCCGTCGTAGGCGGGCACGAAGGCGAAGCTGCTGTGCCACTTGCCGGTGGCCGAGCCCTGGGGGACGCCGTACACGCAGTGGGCCGCGGTGGCGATGAGCAGGCCGGCCGCCGAGCGTACGACGGAGGCGCTGCAGGAGTCGCCGTGCCCGGCGGCGTTGACGAAGAACAGCCGGCCGCTGATGCGGCTGTAGGGCACTCCCGTGTACGGCCGGCGCACCCGCGCGTAGCCGTTGGTGTCGCCGTTGGGGGTGATCCGCTTGGCCCCGGGCACACTGCCCTGCCGGACGGCTCCGCTCCCGGTCGCCGCCTCCCCGTCCGCGCCCGTCGCGGCCTCACCTGTGCCCGTGATCGTCTCCGCGCTCATGGTGGGCAGGCTCTGGGGCAGTTCGGCCGCCTTGGCCTTGGCCTGTTTGCCGACTGTCCAGTAGCGCACGGCGCGGCCGGGGCGCATCACCGGTGAGGCCGCGGCTCCCCAGGAGCGGTTCGCCTTGGCGGGCCGGTCCGCCTTCACCCCTGTCGCGGGCGGCTGCTCGGCACTCGCCACCGGTGCGGCCTGCGCGACCGGGGCGGCGGGCGGCGCCGGGTCGGCCGTCGCGGGAAGGGCGAGCGTGGCCCCGGCCAGCGTGGTCAAGGTGGTGACGAGAGTTTTCCGCACAGTGTCCCCCGAGCTGCTAGACAACCTCTCGATCACTGTAAGTCACCATAAGGGAACGAAGTGTAGTTAGGGTCGCGTGTCGGAGAAGACCGATCGGCCCGGAGCGTGCCCGCCTGGAGGATCGGCCCGGAGCGTGCCCGCCTGGAGGATCGGCCCGGAGCGTGCCCGCCTGGAGGATCGGTCCGGAGCGCGCTCGCCTCCGAAGGGTCGGTCCGGAGCGCGCTCGCCTCCGAAGGGTCGGTCCGTAGCGCGCCCGCCGGAGGCCGGTCAGCCGGCGGCGGCCTCGCCCGGGTCGCCGTCCGGCAGGATCTCCCGCGTGGTGGCCTCCTCGGGCGAGCGGTCGCGCCGCAGCCCCCGCCAGGAGGGATGCCGCAGCCGCCCGTCGCCGGTGACCTCGGCGTACTGTACCTCACCGACCACCCGCGGCTCCACCCAGCGCGCGTCGCGGGCGTGCTCGCGCGGCACCGCCTCGCCGAAGGGCGGGTCGGGCCGTTCCAGCGGGGCCAGCCGTTCCAGCAGTTCGCGCAGCATGGACTCGGTGAAGCCGGTGCCGACGTGGCCGACGTACCGCAGCAGGCCGGCCGGATCGTACGCGCCGATCAGCAGCGACCCGATCGTCCCGGAGCGCCGCCCGCCGCCGGGCTTCCAGCCGCCGATGACGACCTCGACGGACCTGACGTTCTTGACCTTGGTCCACTCGCCGCTGCGCCGCCCCGGCCGGTACGGCGAGCCCATCCGCTTGCACACGACCCCTTCGAGCCCGAGCTGCCGGGAGGAGTCGAACGCCTGCGAGGCGTGCCCGGCGAACCAGACGGGCACCTGCCACCGGTACCCGGGCGTGAGCAGGCCCTCCAGCAGTTCGCGGCGCTCGGTGTAGGGCCGGGTGACCACGGGGTCGTCGTCGAGGTGCAGGAGGTCGAAGGCCATGTACGTCACCGGCACCGCCCTGACCAGTTCGGCCACGGCCGCCGGGTTGCGCTGGTGCATCCGTGGCTGCAGCGCCTCGAAGCTGGGCCGCCCGGCCTCGTCGAAGGCCACCACCTCCCCGTCGAGCACGGCGGCGTGCCCGCCGGTGGCGCCGGCCATGAGCTGCAGTTCGGGATAGGCGGGGGTGGTGTCCTTGCCGTTGCGCGACATCAGCCGGACGGCGCCGTCCTCGACGTAGGCGAGGGCGCGTACGCCGTCCCATTTCATCTCCACGGCCCAGTCGGCGCCCTGGACGGAACTCAGGGTGCCCAGCTGGGCCAGCATCGGCGCGTAGGCCGGCAGCCGCACCATGGTGCTGGCCGTACCCCGTCCGGTTGATCGACAGTGTCGACCGGGGGTCTACAGATGGTCAAGTGGGCTGTATTCGACCAGTTCGGCCAGGTCAACGCCGTGTTCGCCCAGTTCGGAGACCGTGGCGCAGTAGCCGCGCAGGTAGGTCGTGCCGCCGACCTCATGGGTGACACGCAGCAGCGGGCGGTCATCCAGGATGATCGCCTCGACAAGGATGCCGTCAGGCCCGCGCCAATGTCCCATGCCGTAAGGGTAAGCGGCCGGACATAATGGACATGTAATGTGCGCGGCCTCGCCTGACCTCGGAAAAGGCCGCCGTGCTCGTCAACGGCACGATCTTCGGGCAAAAACAACTTAACGCCATCTTTTCCTTACTCCAAGTTTTTCTTGGCTCAGGGCGTTAGAGGCTCACGGCCCGGGGCAGTTGTGACGGGCTCAAGCGTTTCCCGGTCGTGGCCGTACCCCCGTGATGGCCACGACGCCCGCCCCGGCAGGCCCGGTCCGGGGCGAATGGTGGCCGCGGGGCGGACGTCGGCGAGCGCCGCCCCGCGGCCTCCTCATGTACCGTCCTTCAAGTGCGGCGCGCAGTGCCCCCAAGCGCGGCGCGCGCAGTGTCCGCATGATGGACAGAACCAGATTCAGGCCCCGGACTCCGTAGACTGTCAGGGTGATTTCCCGTATCGACATGCGCGGTTCCCTGCCCGGGGACCTGCGCGACGTGCTGCCACGCGCCGACCTCGACGTCGAGGCCGCCCTTGAGAAGGTGCGGCCCATCTGCGAGGACGTACGCCATCGCGGGGCGGCAGCCGTACGGGAGCTGACCGCCAGGTTCGACGGTGTCGAGATCGCCTCCGCCCGCGTCCCCGCCGAGACCCTGACCAGGGCGCTGGCCGAGCTGGACCCGAAGGTGCGGGCCGCGCTGGAGGAGTCGATCAGGCGGGCCAGGCTGGTCCACCGCGACCAGCGGCGCACCGACGTCACCACCGAGGTCGTGCCCGGCGGCACGGTGACCGAGCGGTGGGTGCCGGTCGATCGGGTGGGCCTCTACGTCCCCGGCGGCCGCGCGGTCTATCCCTCCAGCGTCGTGATGAACGTGGTGCCGGCCCAGGAGGCCGGGGTCGGTTCGCTGGCCGTGGCCAGCCCGCCGCAGAAGGAGTTCGGCGGCCTGCCGCACCCCACGATCATGGCCGCGTGCGCGCTGCTCGGCGTGGACGAGGTCTACTCGGTGGGCGGGGCGCAGGCCGTGGCGATGTTCGCCTACGGCACCGAGGAGTGCTCGCCCGTCACCATGGTGACCGGTCCCGGCAACATCTACGTGGCGGCGGCCAAGCGGCTGCTCAAGGGCCGCATCGGCATCGACTCCGAGGCCGGCCCGACGGAGATCGCCATCCTGGCCGACGAGACGGCCGACCCGGTGCACGTCGCCGCCGACCTGATCAGCCAGGCCGAGCACGACACGATCGCCGCCGCCGTCCTGGTCACCACCAGCCCCGAGCTGGCCGACGCGGTGGAGAAGGAACTGCCGGGCCAGGTCTCGGCCACGAGGCACACCGAGCGCATCACCGAGGCGCTGAGCGGCAGGCAGTCGGGCATCGTGCTGGTCGACTCGATCGACGACGGCCTGAAGGTGGTCGACGTCTACGCCGCCGAGCACCTGGAGATCCACACCGCCGACGCGGCGGCCGTCGCCGCGCGCGTGCGCAACGCCGGGGCGATCTTCGTGGGCACGTACGCGCCCGTCTCGCTCGGCGACTACCTGGCCGGCTCCAACCACGTGCTGCCCACGGGCGGCTGCGCCTGCCACTCCAGCGGGCTGTCGGTGCAGTCGTTCCTGCGCGGCATCCACGTCGTCGACTACAGCCGTGAGGCGCTCGCGGGCGCGGCGGCCCATGTGTCGGTCCTGGCCGACGCCGAAGACCTGCCCGCACACGGCGCGGCGATCCGCGCCCGATTCGACTGGCGAGTGCCCGAGTGAAGAACGAAGATCAGCCCGGCCGCGACGTGACCGCCGAAGCTCGGCCCGGCGGTGACGTCACCGCCGAAGGTCAGCCCGGTCGCGACGTGACCGCCGAAGGTCGGTCCAGCAGCGCCGTGACCCTCGACGACCTGCCCATCCGCGAGGACCTGCGGGGCAAGACGCCCTACGGCGCGCCCCAGATCGACGTCCCGGTCCGGCTCAACACCAACGAGAACCCCTACCCGCCCTCCGCCGCGCTGGTCGCCGACCTGGCCGCGGAGATCGGGGCGCGGGCGGGCGAGCTCAACCGCTACCCCGACAGGGACGCGGTGGACCTGCGCGCCGACCTGGCCGCCTATCTCGGCCACGGCCTGGCCACCGAGCAGGTGTGGGCCGCCAACGGCTCCAACGAGGTGCTCCAGCAGATCCTCCAGGCGTTCGGCGGCCACGGCCGTACCGCCATCGGGTTCGAGCCGTCCTACTCCATGCACCCGATCATCACCAGCGGCACCAGCACGGAGTGGATCAGGGCCAGCCGCGAGGAGGACTTCTCACTCGACCCCGGCAAGGCCACGGCCGCGATCGAGGAGCACCGCCCCGACATCGTCTTCCTCACCTCGCCGAACAACCCCACGGGCACCGCGCAGCCGCTGGAGACGATCGAGGCGGTGCTGGCCGCGGCGCCCGGCATGGTCGTGGTGGACGAGGCGTACGCGGAGTTCGCCCGCGAGGGCACGCCGTCGGCGCTGACCCTGCTGCCCGCGCACCCGAGGCTGATCGTCACCAGGACGATGTCCAAGGCGTTCGCCATGGCGGGCACCCGCGTGGGTTACCTGGCCGCGCACCCGGCCGTGATCGAGGCGCTGCTGCTGGTACGGCTGCCGTACCACCTGTCCACGATCACCCAGGCGGCGGCGCGGGTGGCGCTGCGGCACCGGGTCGAGCTGCTCGGCACGGTTGACGCGCTGCGGCGCGAGCGGGACGACATCGTGGCGTGGCTGCGGTCCAAGGACCTGACCGTGGCCGACTCCGACGCCAATTTCGTGCTGTTCGGGCGTTTTCCCGACCGGCGCGCGGTGTGGCAGGGGATGCTGGAGCGCGGGGTGCTCATCCGTGAGGTGGGCCCGCCGGAATGGCTGCGTGTCTCGATCGGCACGGGCGAGGAGATGGCGGCCTTCCGCGCCGCCCTGGAAGGAGTGCTTTGAGCCGCGTAGGGCGCATTGAGCGTGTCACGAAGGAGACCTCGGTCCTGGTGGAGGTGGGCCTCGACGGCACCGGCCGGGTGGAGGTGTCCACGGGGGTCGGCTTCTACGACCACATGCTGGCCCAACTCGGCAAGCACGGCCTGTTCGACCTGACCGTCAAGACCGAGGGCGACCTGCACATCGACTCGCACCACACGATCGAGGACACCGCGCTCGCACTGGGCGCGGCGTTCCGCCAGGCGCTGGGCGACAAGTCGGGCATCAGGCGGTTCGGTAGCGCGTCGTGCCCGCTGGACGAGTCGCTCGCCCAGGTGACCGTCGACCTGTCCGGCCGGCCGTACCTCGTGCACTCCGAGCCCGAGGGCATGGCGCCGATGATCGGCCCCGAGTACGACACGACGATGACCCGGCACATCCTGGAGTCGTTCGTGGCGCAGGCGGCGATCTGCCTGCACGTGCACGTCCCCTACGGCCGCAACGCCCACCACATCGTGGAGTCCCAGTTCAAGGCGCTGGCCAGGGCGCTGCGCGAGGCGTCGGAGCTCGACCCCCGGGCCACGGGGGTGCCGAGTACCAAGGGCGTCCTATGACCGACAACCTGCTCGCCATCGTGCTGCTCTTCCTCGGGCTGTTCCTCGGCGGCGGCGTGTTCTCCCTGGTACGCCAGGGGCTCAAGGTCGGTGCGGCCGTCTGCGCGCTCGGCGCGGTGATGGCGATCACGGCGGGGGTGATGTGGTGGTGAGGAAGAACGTCGTGGTGCTCGACTACGGCTCGGGCAACCTGCGCTCGGCCGAGCGCGCCCTGGCCAGGACGGGCGCCGAGGTGACCGTGACGTCCGACTTCGAGGCGGCGCGGGAGTGCGACGGGCTCGTCGTGCCGGGCGTGGGCGCGTTCGAGGCGTGTATGAAGGGGCTCAAGGCCGTGCGCGGCGACCAGATCGTCGGCCGCCGCCTGTCCGGGGGCCGGCCGGTGCTGGGCATCTGCGTGGGCATGCAGATCCTGTTCGCCAGGGGCGTCGAGCACGGCGTGGAGACCGAGGGCTGCGGCGAGTGGCCGGGCACGGTCGAGCGGCTCGACGCGCCGGTGTTGCCCCACATGGGGTGGAACACGGTCAAGTCACCCGAGGGCAGCGTGTTGTTCGGCGGGCTCGACGCGGCCACGCGTTTCTACTTCGTGCACTCCTACGGGGTGCGCGAGTGGGAGTTGCGCTCCGGCGACGGCTTCGCCGAGCCGGTCGTCACGTGGGCCGAGCACGGGGTGCCGTTCGTGGCCGCCGTGGAGAACGGCCCGCTCATGGCCACCCAGTTCCATCCCGAGAAGTCCGGCGACGCCGGCGCCGCACTGCTGCGCAACTGGCTCGGTCTCCTATGAGCCTCTCGATGAGCCCTTCGATGAGTCTCCCGATGAGCCCAGCCAAGAGCCCTGCCAAGAGCCCGCGATGAGCAAGGAGCGCGCCCGCCGCAGGGCCGAGCGGGAGGCCGAGCGGGCGCGCGCCATCCGGGCCAACGAGGAGCGCCAGGCGCGCAGGTCCCGCCGCCGCGCCTTACTGGCCCGCCTGATTCCGCGCCCGGTGCGGTTCTATCGCCAGGGCGGCCTGCTGGCCCGCCGCCACCGAGCCCAGAACGGCGCGGTGGCGGTCGGTTTCCTGATCGTGCAGGTGCTCGTCTGGCTGGTGTGGGGGTCCTTCCCGCTCAGCTTCGCCGTCCTGATCTTCTCCCTGCTGCTCGCACCCGTTGTCATGACCCTCGCATTCGACCGGAGGACCTGAATGTCGCTCGTTTTGCTGCCCGCCGTGGACATCGTGGACGGCCAGGCCGTACGCCTGACGCAGGGCGAGGCCGGGACCGAGACCGCCCACGGCGCTCCCATGGCCGCCGCGTCGGCCTGGCAGGAGGCGGGCGCCGAGTGGATCCACATGGTCGACCTGGACGCCGCGTTCGGGCGGGGCAGTAACCGGGAGCTGATCGCCGAGGTGATCGGCAAGCTGGACGTGAACGTGGAGTTGTCCGGCGGCATCCGCGACGACGACTCCCTGGCCGCCGCGCTGGCCACCGGCTGCCGCCGGGTCAACATCGGCACCGCCGCGCTGGAGAACCCCGAATGGTGCCGGAAGATCATCGCTGAGCACGGCGACAGGATCGCGGTCGGGCTCGACGTGCGCGGCACCACGCTGGCCGCGCGCGGCTGGACCAAGGACTCCGGCGACCTGTGGGAGGTCCTGGACCGGCTGGAGGCCGACGGCTGCCCCCGTTACGTGGTCACCGACGTGACCAAGGACGGCATGATGCAGGGCCCCAACCTCGACCTGTACCGGCAGATCTGCGCCCGTACCGACAAGCCGGTCATCGCCAGCGGCGGCGTTTCCAGCCTCGATGACCTGGTGTCTCTCGCTTCTCTCGTCCCGGACGGAGTGGAGGGCGCCATCGTGGGCAGGGCCCTGTACGCTCACGCGTTCACGCTGGAAGACGCGCTTGCCGCGGTTCGTGTGTAGCTCTTGCCGGGAGGGGGCGAGATGGGCGTAAGCAGCATCAGCATGGAGAGCACCGGTTACAGGGTGTTCTCGGGCGGCATCTGGGAGGAAAGGTACGGCTACGCTCGCGCGGTGGTGGCGGGCGAGCGCGTGATCGTGTCCGGCTGCACGGCCACGGTCGACGGAGAGGTACGCCACGTCGGCGACGCCTACAAGCAGAGCCTGACCGCGATGGACATCGCGCTCGAAGCCGTCCTGCTGGGCGGCCTGACGGTGCACGATGTCGTCATGGTCCGCTACTACGTGGTGGAGCAGCGCCACTTCGACCTGGTCGGCAGGGCCATCCACGACGTTTTCTGCGAGGTCCGTCCCGCCTGCACCGGGGTACGGGTGGCCGGACTGGTCGACCCGAGAATGCTGGTAGAGATCGAGATCGAGGCTTTGCGAACATGACCGTTGCGGTAAGAGTCATCCCCTGTCTCGACGTGGACGCCGGCCGCGTGGTCAAGGGCGTCAACTTCGAGAACCTGCGTGACGCGGGCGATCCCGTCGAGCTGGCCAGGCGCTACGACCAGGAAGGCGCCGACGAGCTGACCTTTCTGGACATCACGGCGTCCTCCGGCGAGCGCGAGACCATGCTCGACGTGGTGCGCAGGACGGCGGAACAGGTGTTCATCCCGCTCACCGTCGGCGGGGGAGTCCGCGCGGTCGAGGACGTGGACCGGCTGCTGCGGGCGGGCGCCGACAAGGTCTCGCTCAACACGGCCGCGATCGCCAGGCCGGAACTGCTCACCGAGGCGTCCAGGAGGTTCGGCGCGCAGTGCATCGTGTTGTCGGTGGACGCCCGCCGGGCGCCCGGCACCGCGAGCGGCTTCGAGGTGACCACCCATGGCGGGCGGCGCGGCACGGGGATCGACGCGGTGGAGTGGGCCGCCCGTGGCGAGGAACTCGGGGTGGGCGAGATCCTGCTCAACTCGATGGACGGCGACGGCACACTCGACGGCTACGACCTGGAGATGTTGCGCGCGGTCAGGGCGGCCGTCCGTGTGCCGGTGATCGCCAGCGGCGGCGCGGGCCGTCTGGAGGACTTCCCTCCGGCGGTGGCGGCGGGCGCCGACGCCGTGCTGGCGGCGAGCGTGTTCCACTTCGGCACGCTGAAGATCTCCGAGGTCAAGGACACGCTCAGGATGGCAGGCCACCCGGTCCGTTAGCTCAGAACACCCGCAGGTGGTGGAAGAGCTCGTAGGAGACGTCCTTGGCGGCGAACGCGGCCGCCTCGGACCGCTTGACGGCCAGGTACGCGCTGCGCCGCAGCGGCCCGAGCGCCTCCATGAGCACTTCGTCGGCCTCCAGCGCGTCGAGCGCCTCACCCAGCGAGGAGGGCAGGCGGGGATAGCGGCCCGGACGGGTGTCCGGGTCGACGTCCACGGCCTCGCCGGGGTCGAGCTTGCGCCGGATGCCGTCGAGGCCCGCGTGGATGACGGCGCCGAGCGACAGGTAGGGGTTGGCCGAGGAGTCCGACGGTTTCAGCTCCAGGTTCGGCTCGCCGGTCTCACCCAGCGGGGAGCAGACCCGGACGGCGGCCTCGCGGTTGTCCGGGCCGTACACGGCGTAGGCGCTGGACCACGTGCGGGGCGCCAGCCGGCGGAAGCTGTTGACGCTGCCGCAGGTCAGGGCGGTGAGGGCGGGCAGGTGCGCGATCAGGCCGCCGATGAAGCCGTCACGTACCTCGCTCTCCTCGGCGAAGACGTTGTGCGTGTCGCTCCACAGGGACAGGTGCAGGTGGGCGCCGTTGCCGGACTGGTCGGCCAGCGGTTTGGGCGCCAGTGAGGCCCACATCTGCATGCGCATGGCCACGCCGCGCACCGTCTCGCGGTAGATGACGTGGTTGTCGGCGGCACGCAGGGCGGGCGCGTGGCGTACCGACAACTCCTGCTGGCCGGGGCCGAGCTCCGGATGGTAGTGCTCGACGCGCAGGCCCTGCGTCTCCAGTGCGCGGATCAGCTTGATGGTGTAGTCGTGCGCGGTGTCGAAGCCCGTGACGGCGTAGCAGAGCGAGTCGTCCACCGGCACGAGCCGGTCGAAGCCGCCGCCCGGGTCGGGCAGCCGCCGGCCGAGCGTGAACTCCGGCTCGAACGCGGCCACCAGCGCGTAGCCCTCGGTCCTGAGTTCGGCGATGGCGTCCTTCAGGAACGTGCGCGGGCACGCCCCCCACGCGGCGCCGTCCGGGAGAACCAGGTCCGACAGCATCGCGGCCGCGCCGGGAGCGTGCGGCAGCGGTACGTACGTGGTGGGGTCGGGGACGATGCGGACCTCGCCCACCGGACCCAGGTGCTCGACCTCCTGAAGCTGGTCGAGCATGTTCATCGCCATCATGGCCACCGTGTGCCCGATGCCCGTGCTGAGCCGTTCGGCCAGTCGCGACCGGGATGCCGCCTTGCCACGGATCACGCCACCGTGGTCGGCGTACAGAAAACGGATCAGCTCGATACCCTCGAGCTCAGCTCGCTCGAGGATGCGTCGCGCATGGGGGTCGAGCTGATGAGGCTTGGTGCCGCTGGGGCGATCTCTCATCCTGCCTGCGTAACACGATCTGGCAGCGCGGGGAAGCACCTGACGCAGACAGAACCTCTCGTCAGGTCAGAACACTTGAGAAGAACACGGCCAACTGATCGGCTCCTTGGATGATTCCGTCGAACACATTGTTGACCGCAGCGGCGGCATTGGCCGGCTGGGTGAACAGGTAGAAGACCACGAACGCCACAGCGACGTACGTGACCACCTTCTTGACCTGCATGGGGGGCCTCCTGCAGTTCCGTTCCCAGCCGTATATACCCGGATCTGGGCGATCACTAGGCATCTCGAGTGAAGACGTACATGATCCTAACCGGGGGGCTTCCTACTCATGCCATGGTACGGGGTGAAGATTACTCGTGAGCGCCTGCCGCGCCGGGGTTTTCGCGCGATCGCCCCGCCGATCGGGCCGGCGGTGAGAGTCCCAGGTCAGCGGGCCGGTACGCGCCCCGCGCGGTGCTCTCCGCCGACGGAAAACCCGCAGCGCCACTTGTCACCGGCCCTGGCTACGCTGGCCCGTACCTTGGCAGGAGAGGAAACGAGCAAGCGTGCGGATGGCGGAACTGAGCGAGACGACGGGCGTTCCGGTCCCGACGATCAAGTACTACATCAGGGAGGGCCTGCTCGAACCGGGCCGGACGGCCGCCCCCAACCAGGCGGACTACGGCCAGGACCACGTGCGCAGGCTCAAACTCGTCCGGGCGCTGGTCGAGTACGGCGGGTTGTCCCTGTCCGCCATTCATGACCTGATCACCCGCGCCGACCACCCCGGCCAGGAGATGTGTGACCTGCTCGCGACCGCGCAGAAGGCCGTGACACAGCCGAAGGACGCGCGTCCGGGGCAGGCCAGGGACAAGGCGCGGGAGCGCCTGCTCGGCCTGGCGCGCACACGCGGCTGGCGGGTCAGGCAGGACGACCCCGCGTTCCGCACCGCCGTCGGCGTGCTGGCCATTCTCGACGAGGTCGGCCACCAGGACATGATCGGGCTGCTCGATGTCTACGCGGATGTGGCGGAGAAGATAGCCGAGGCCGACCTCCGCCTGCTGGGCGGTGTGGCGGGCCGCGAAGACGCGGTGGAGGTCGCCGTCATCGCCACCTCGGTGGGGGACACGCTCATCGGCTCGCTGCGGCGGCTGGCGCAGACCACCACCGCGCAGCGGATGGAAACAAACGAGAACAGCGGCGGTGGCTAGACGCCGAGCGGGGCGGGGGAGCGGCGATGGTTGAACGCGACGACGCCGAGCGGGGCGGGGGAGCGGCGATGGTTGAACGCGACGACGCCCAGCGAGGCGGGGGAGCGGTGGTCAGACGCCCAGGGAGGCGGCGCGCAGGGCGTTGACGGAACCGGGGTCGCCGGTCAGCTCCACCCTGGCGTGCTCCTGCCGCCCGAAACAGAAGACCAGCAGTTCGGCCGCCCGGCCGGTGACCTCCACCCGCGAGCCGCCGCGCGGCCCGCCGAGCGTGACGCCGCCGCCGAGCCGGTGCAGCACCACGCCCACGGGCGACTTGCGCAACATCAGCTTGGCCCCGGTCGAGACCCGCTTCCAGATGACCGCCTCAAGGTCGGCCGGCAACTCGCGCGGCTCCCAGGACGGCTGGGCCCGGCGCACGTCCTCGTGGTGCACGAACAGTTCCAGCGCGTTGACGGCCTCGTCGAGTGCGGGCAGCAGGCCGTACACGCCGCCCGGCTTGCGGATGAGGGAGACCAGCTCGGGGAAGGGATAGCGGGTTTTGTAACGGTTCATCACCGAGGCCGTGTAGCCGGCCAGCGGCTTGAGCGCGATGCCGCCCATCGCGTCGGGCCTGCGCTCGCGTACCGCGAGGTGGGCGGCCAGGTCATAGGTGCTCCAGCCCGCGCACAGGGTCGGCGCGTCGGGGCCGAGTCGGTCTAGCAGATCGCAGAGCGCCGAGCGCTCGTCGCGGGCATGGGTCACGTGCCCAACCCTACCGCTGGGAATAACCACATGATCGGAAGTGATACTGACATACGGAGAAATCATCCGACTTGAGAGGACCCACCGAGTGGCGAGCAAGGTCACCTCGGCCGTGATGCGTCAGGGGCTCCGCGTCCTTGGGGTGGCCATTCGCACCGAGAAGACGGTGTTCACGCTGGCAGTCGTGGCCAGCGCCGTCTATGGCGGCATGACCGTCGCCTCCGCCTGGGCGCTCGGGTGGGCGACGCAGAACGTGGTGCTCACCTCGTTCGCCGACGGCGCCGTCACCGCGGGCGCGATGTGGACCGGCGTACTGCTGATCTTCGGCGCCGCGCTGCTCAAGGCGCTCGGCGTGGCCGGGCGGCGCATCCTGGCCGGGGTCATGCAGTACCGCATGCAGGCCAGGTCGCGCCGCGACGTCACCAAGCAGTACCTGCGCCTGCCGCTGTCCTGGCACCACCGGCACCCCACCGGGCAGCTCCTGTCCAACGCCAGCGCCGACGCCGAGGCCGCCTGGGCCCCGCTCGCGCCGCTGCCGATGGCCGTGGGCGTGATCGTCATGCTGTTCACCGCGGCCGTCGCGATGGTGTTCACCGACCTCCCCCTGGCCCTGGTCGGCTTCCTCATCTTCCCGGCCATCGCCCTGCTCAACCTGGTCTACCAGCGCAAGCTCAGCCCGCTGGCCACCCGCGCCCAGCAACTGCGCGCCGAGGTCAGCGAGATCGCGCACGAGAGCTTCGACGGCGCGCTCGTCGTCAAGACGCTCGGCCGCGAGGACCTGGAGACCGAGCGGTTCCAGCGGCGCGCCCACGAACTGCGCGATGCCAACATCGCCGTCGGCCGGGTGCGCGGCCTGTTCGACCCCATGCTGGAGGCGCTGCCCACGATCGGCGTGCTCGTGGTGCTGGCCGTGGGCTCGATGCGCCTGTCCGCGGGCGCGATCGACGCCGGCGGCCTGGTCCAGGTGGCCTACCTGTTCACCCTGCTGGCCTTCCCCATCAGGGCGCTGGGCTGGGTGCTGGCCGAGCTGCCGCGCAGCGTCGTCGGCTGGCAGCGGGTGCAGGCCGTGCTGGAGGCGAGCGGCTCCATGGAGTACGGCGACACCCCCGTCACCTCCACGGCCCCGGCCAAGCTGGAGGTCCGCGGCGTCTCCTACGCCTACGGCGAGGCCGAGGTGCTGCACGACGTCACCTTCGACGTGCCCGCCGGCCGTACCGTCGCCCTGGTGGGCCCCACGGGATCGGGCAAGTCCACGCTCGTCCAGCTGCTCGGCCGCCTGGTCGACCCGGGGGCGGGACAGGTGCTGCTCGACGAGGTGGACCTGCGGGAGCTGCCCTACGGCGGCGTGGCCGCCTCGATCGCGCTGGTGCCGCAGCAGACGTTCCTGTTCGACGACTCGGTACGCGGCAACGTCGCCCTCGGCGGCGAGCCCGGCGACGACCGGGACGCGAGCCGGGACGAGGATGTGTGGGCCGCCCTGCGGCTGGCCCAGGCCGACGGCTTCGTCGGCCGCCTGCCCGACGGGCTGGACACCCGCGTCGGCGAGCGCGGCGCCTCCCTGTCCGGCGGCCAGCGCCAGCGCCTGGCCCTGGCCCGCGCGGTCGTGCGCCGCCCCCGCCTGCTCATCCTCGACGACGCCACCTCCAGCGTGGACCCCCAGGTCGAGGCCAAGATCCTGTACGGCCTGCGCGACGCCGCGGAGGCGTCAACCGTCGTGGTCGTCGCCTACCGCATGGCCACCATCGCCCTCGCCGACGAGGTCATCTACCTGGACAAGGGCCGCGTCGTGGACCGTGGCCCGCACGACGAGCTGATCGAGCGCTGCGCCGGCTACCGCAACCTGGTGACCGCCTACGAGCGCGAGGAGGCCGAGCGGGCCGCCATCGACGTCACCCCCTTGGAAGAAGAAGAGGTCAGCGCATGACCGCGCAGATCATCCAGCGCGACTCCGAACGCTCCGCGCTGGCCACCATCCGCCGCGGCCTGTCGTTCACGCCCGAGTTCCGCAAGGGCCTGGCGGGCACGCTGGCGCTGGCCGTCATCGCGACCGTCGGCAAGGTCATCGTGCCGATCGCGGTCCAGCAGACGATCGACAGCGGGCTCAAGAGCGGCGTCCCCGACGTGCCCTTCATCACCGCCGCCGTGCTGATCTGCGCGGCGGCGGTGGTGCTGACGGCCCTGGCCGGATACCTCATGAACGTGCGCCTGTACAAGGCCACCGAGGCGTCCCTGGCCACCCTGCGCGTACGCGGCTTCCGCCACGTCCACGACCTGTCGGTGCTGACCCAGAACACCGAGCGCCGCGGCGCCCTGGTCTCCCGGGTCACCAACGACATCGACCAGATCAGCAACTTCATGCAGTGGGGCGGGCTGATGATCATCGTGGCGCTCGGCCAGCTGCTGGTGGCCACCGCCCTGATGTTCGTCTACTCCTGGCAGCTCACGCTGCTGGTCTGGGTCTGCTTCATCCCGCTGATGATCGCCCTGCCGCGCTTCCAGCGGCTGCTCTCGCGGGCGTACACGGTGGTGCGCGAGCGTACCGGTGACATGCTGGCCGCGGTCAGCGAGTCCGTCGTCGGCGCCACCGTCATCAGGGCCTACGCCTCCGAGGGCCGTACCGCCGAGCGTATCGACCGGGCCGTGGACGCCAACAGGAAGGCGCAGACCAGGGCGCAGACCATCGTCGGCTTCGTCTTCCCGCTGACCGAGATCGTGGCCGCCGTCGCCATCGCCGGCATCGTGCTGCTCGGCGTGCGGCTGGGCCTGTCGGGCGACATCACGCAGGGCCGGCTGGTGGCGTTCCTGTTCCTGGTCACGCTGTTCGTCGCGCCGCTGCAGACCGCCACCGAGGTGCTGAACGAGGCGCAGAACGCGGTCGCGGGCTGGCGCCGCATCCTCGGCGTGCTCGACACCCCGCCGGACGTGGCCGACCCCGGCGAGGCCGGCGCGGTGCTGCCGCGCGGTCCCATCGAGGTCGCCTTCGACGACGTGCACTTCTCCTACCCCGGCGGCGCGCCCGTGCTGCGCGAGGTCTCGATCGAGATCCCGCCCCGCTCCCGGGTGGCCGTGGTGGGGGAGACCGGGTCGGGCAAGACCACGTTCGCCAAGCTCCTGACCAGGCTCATGGACCCCGGCTCTGGGCGCGTCACCGTGGACGGCCACGACCTGCGCGACGTGCGCTTCTCCTCGCTGCGCGAGCGGATCGTCATGGTCCCCCAGGACGGCTTCCTGTTCGACGGGACGCTGGCCGACAACGTCCGCTACGGCAAGCCGTCGGCCACCGACGAGGAGATCGAGCTGGCGCTGACCGAGCTGGGCCTGGCCGACTGGCTGGAGGGCCTGCCCGCGGGCCTGGACACGCCGGTCGGGCAGCGCGGCGAGTCGCTGTCGGCGGGCGAGCGCCAGCTCGTCGCGCTGGCCCGCGCCTACCTCGCCGACCCCGACCTGCTCCTGCTGGACGAGGCCACCTCGGCGGTTGACCCGGCCACGGAGGTACGCCTGGCGCGCGCGCTCGAAGGCGTCACCAGGGGCCGCACGGCGATCTCCATCGCGCACCGCCTGTCCACCGCGGAGAACGCCGACGAGGTCCTGGTCTTCGACGCCGGCCGCCTGGTGCAGCGCGGCCCGCACGCGGAGCTGGTCGGACAACCGGGCGTGTACGCCGACCTGCACTCCTCCTGGGTGTCGGCCGCCCACTCCTGACCCACGGCTATTCACCCACGGCGGCGAAGGTCACCGTCGTGCCGGCCGGCCCGGACACGACCATGATGTGATCGCACAACATGCTGGTCAGCCACAGACCCCGCCCGCGGAAGTCGTGCCCCGCGGGCGCCCGGATGCCGCCCATCCACCCCGTGGGCAGCCCGGGGCCCTCATCGGTGACCTCGCACCACAGCCGCCCGCCGTGCGACCACAGTCGTAGCCGGCCGTGCCCGCCGCCGTGCAGGACCGCGTTGGTGGTGATCTCGTTGACCGCCAGCACGAAGTCCTCCAGGTGCCTGCCGGTCAGCCCTTCGTAGGCGGCGTGCTCGGCCACCGTCCTGCGCATGGCGGTGATGCGCCCCCGCGCGAAGGCGGCGCAGAGCACCTGCCTACACATCGTCCGCCCGTCGTACGGCGATGAACGGCGTCGCCCCGATCAGCCGCAGCAGCCGGGCCAGAAAGCCGCGGCAGACGATCGAGGACGACCCGGGCGGCCTGGCCAGCGCCATGTGGGTCAGCAACTGCGCCGAGCCGACGTCGATGAAGTCCAGCCCCGAGGCGTCGATGACGATCTCGCCCGGCTCCTTCTCCAGCGGCGCCAGCAGCGAGGCGAACGCCGGCCGGTTGGTGAGGTCGATGTCGCCCCAGACGCGCAGGCCGCGCGGCGAGGTGGTGGCGGCGAAGCGCAGCAGCGCCCGCTCCGGGGAGATCGGGTGCACCGAGGCGGCCCTGTCCAGGTCGCCGCGGCGGAAGAGCCTGCGGTCGTAGGCGCACACGGCGGCCAGCCACCGCTCGCCGAACACCTCGTTGATCGCCGCCTCGAACACCGCCTGCCCCTCGGTGTCGCGCACTCCCCAGGAGGCGTCGACCAGCGCGTACACGCCGTGCTGCCCGTGCCTGCGGGCCCGCCGCCCCGCCTCGGCCAGCCCCGCGTACACCCGCTCGGGGTCGAGGCAGCCACTTGTGAAGTGGGTGTCGGCGCAGGCCAGGATCTCGACCTGGCCCGCGGACTCGGCGTCGGCGAATCCCGGCACGAGCGGCGCCAGCCAGCCACGCGTCCGCTCGGGGGTGTCGGCGTGCGTGATGATCACCACCTTGGTACGGCGGCGCAGCCCGTTGATCGTGAAGACGCGCGTGGCCGTCATCCGCTCCCGTTCGCCCTCGAACGGCAGGCAGACGTGGTCACCCAGATCTGGGTCGAGGACGGAGCCCGCGACGTGGACCACGATGGTGTCCTCTCCTAGCACGCGTCCCGACGAAACTACCCTGATCCCGGCCATCACGTAGCGCATTCCTGATAAAACACATCGTGACGCGACGCAGGCAGGTGTACCTTTCCAACGGGGTCGCCCGCGGGAGGGGTTGGGAGCGTGGAGGTATTGGAGATGTCGCGGCACCGGCACGGCGAGCAGGTGGTCGTCAGCCTGGTGGGCGAGATCGACGCCGACAACGTCGCGCGGGTCCGCAGCTGCCTGAACGAGGCGGTGGCGACGCACGATCCCCGGTTGGTGGTGGACATGAGCGCGCTGACCTTCATCGACACCACAGGGCTCGGGGTGTTGGTGCGGCTGCTGGCCTCGCTGCGGGACAGGAACGGGACCATGGCGCTCGTGGCGCCCGACGGGCAGGTGCTGCGGCGGCTTCGGCGTACGAACCTGGCGCCGCTGTTCCCCATCTACGACACGCTCCCGCAGGCGCTGGCCTGACCCGCCGCCTCACGGGGCACCCGGCGGGCCTGGTTGAATGGGCGGCATGTCCCTCGACCCCAAGATTGCCGCCCGGCTGAAGCGCAACCCCGACGGCCTGGTCCCCGCGATTGCCCAGCAGTACGACACCGGCGAGGTGCTCATGCTGGCCTGGATGAACGACGAGGCCCTGCATCGGACGCTCACCACCGGCCGGGCCACCTACTGGTCCCGCAGCCGCGCGGAGTTCTGGGTCAAGGGCGACACCTCCGGCAACGTCCAGCACGTCAAGTCCGTGGCGCTCGACTGCGACGGCGACACCATCCTGGTCAAGGTCGATCAGCAGGGCGGCGGCGCCTGCCACACGGGCGACCGTACCTGCTTCGACGCCGACCGGCTCGAGATCGTGCTCGGCTGAGGACTCCAGTTCTGATGGGCGATTTCTGATGGGCGATCGGGCCGCACGCGGCGAACTGCTCGGCTGGCTGGCGGGGACGGTCCTGGGCTGCCTGCTGGTGCTGCTCGCCGCGGGCCAGGCGTGGGTCCGGGTTCTGCAGGAGAGCGACGTGACGGCGCCGACGGGTGGTGACCTCGCTCCCGCGCTGACCCCTCTGGCGCTCGCCGGACTGGCCGGGGCGGTGGCCGCGCTGGCCACCAAGGGCCTGGGCCGCCGGCTGGTCGGCCTGCTGCTCGCCCTGTGCGGGGCGGGCGCCGCCGTGGCGACGTGGACCGCGCGCGACGCCGGCAACGTCACCGGCTGGCTGCGGGAGCGGAACGTGCTGCAGAGCGTCGGGGGCCTGCCCTGGGAGAGCCTGTCCCTGTGGCCGGTCGTCTCGACGGCGGGGGCGGTGCTGATGATCGCCGGGGGAGTCTTCGCGATCGTCCGCGGCGGCAGGTGGGCGGGCATGTCGGCGCGCTACGACCGTGACGCGGGCAAGCCGGCAGGTACCTCCGCGAAGCCGGAGGACGACCGGGCGCTCTGGGACGCGCTCGACAGGGGTGACGACCCCACCGATCACCGCTGACATTCGGCAATGGCCAATCCTGCACTGTTTTGAACCCTTGCCCGTCCGGCGGGCGTTTCCTCATTAAGCTTCCGTGGCAACGCGCCACGAAGACGGAGGAACCAGGTCATGACCTACGGGGAGCAGGGTGCCGACGGCGGCTATGGCCAGCAGCCGCCGAACGCGGGCGGGTACGGCCCGCCGCCACAGGGGAACGGGGGTTACGGATCACAGCCCCCGAGCGGAGGGGGATACGGCCAGCAACCCCCGACCGGCGGGGGCTATGGCCAGCAGCCGTACAGCCATCCGCAGCAACTCGGCTACGGCCAGATGCCCCCGAGCGGCGGCTACGGCCAACCGGGCTACGGCCAGCAGGGGTATGGCCAGCCGGGGTATGGCCAGTACGGACCGCCGCCGTACTCCCGGCCCACCAACGGCATGGCGGTGGCCTCGCTGGTCCTGGGCATCATCGGGCTCGTCGGCTGCGGCATCACCAGCATTCCCGGCGTGATCCTGGGACACATCGCGCTGAACCGGATCAAGCGCACGGGGGAGGAGGGCTCGGGGATGGCCGTGGGCGGCCTGGTCACCTCCTACATCACGGTCGTGCTCTGGCTGGTGACCTGGCTGATCTTCGGCGCGGCGCTGATGTCGCTGATCGGGATGGGGACGGCGGTCTCGTCCTCGTACACGTCGGAGTATTAGTAAACCCGCCGGTAACCTGGCACGCGCGTGACCTGACCGTGACGACCCGCTTGCGGTCCGATTACGAATCATCCCCAAATCGGGTGTTATTCCACGTGAAAGATGGTTTCTCGCTAGGCTGCCGCGCGCAACTCGAACTCGAAGCTGACGACATAAGGGGTCATGAGCATGAGCTACGGTAACCAGGGCGACGGCGGTTACGGCGGCCAGCCGTCCGGCGGCGGTTACGGTCAGCAGCCGCCGAGCGGCGGTGGCGGCTACGGCGGCGGCTACGGCCAGCAGCCCTCCAGCGGCGGTGGCGGCTACGGCCAGCAGCCGCCCAGCGGCGGCGGTGGCTACGGCCAGCAGCCCCCGAGCGGTGGCGGCGGTTACGGTCAGCAGCCCCCGAGCGGCGGCGGTGGCTACGGTCAGCAGCCGCCCAGCGGCGGCGGCTACGGCGGCTACGGTCAGCAGCCCCCGAGCGGCGGTGGCTACGGCGGCGGTTACGGCGCCCCCGGTGGCGGTGGCACCCCGCCCGACAACCACCTTGTCCCCGCCATCCTCACCACCCTGTTCTGCTGCCTCCCGCTCGGCATCGTGTCGATCGTCAAGTCCTCGCAGGTCAACCAGAAGTGGCAGGTCGGCGACTTCGCCGGCGCGCAGCAGGCCTCCGAGGAGGCCAAGACGTGGTGGAAGCGCAGCCTGATCATCGGCGCCGTCGGTTACGGCCTGCTCATCATCGCGTACGTGCTGTTCTTCGTGATCCTGGCGGCCAGCGTCTCCACGGTCGGCACCACGTACTGAGCCCGGCCGCATCACGTACGGGAAGGCAGATACTAGGAGCATGAGCATCGCAACCACCGGGCGGGACGGAAGGCGGCGTCTGAGGGCCCTGCTGCCGCCGCTCGGTGTTGCGGCCGCCACCGGCGTCGTGTTCGCCGTCGTCGGCACGATCGACCCCAACGAGCCCGGTCACTACCCGACCTGCCCGTTCCTGTGGGCCACCGGCCTGTACTGCCCGGGCTGCGGCACGATGCGCACCATCCACGCGCTGGCCCACCTCGACCCGGTCGCCGCGCTCGGCCTCAACCCTCTCGCCGTGGTGATGGTCCCGTTCCTGCTGTTCTGGTGGGGGCGCTGGGTCGTGCGGGCCTGGCAGGGCAGATCGAGAATGACGAAGCTGGCCCACCCGGCGTGGTTGTGGGCGTTCATCGCGATCATCCTCGTCTACTGGGTCGTCCGTAACCTTCCATTTGGGGCGTTCCTCGCGCCATAGGTGGCGTTCACATGGGGTCCGGTGGTGAGGTGACCCCGCGGGGGCCGATACCATCGCAGGATAAAGGCAGAGAGCGGACGCGACGCGAACTCTCCGCCAACCCCCAGAAGCCGACCGGAGGGACCTCAAGCGCGTGAGTGAGCGGACGGAAGGGCCGAGTGTCCTCGACGACATCCTCGACGGGGTGCGTGCCGACCTCGCCGCACGACAGCAGGCCGTCTCGATGGACGAGCTCAAGCAGCGGGCCGAGCGGGCGCAGCCGCCCAGGGACGCCATGGCCGCGCTGGGCGGCGACCGCATCTCGGTGATCGCCGAGGTCAAGCGCTCCAGCCCGTCGAAGGGCGCGCTCGCCGCGATCGCCGACCCGGCGGCGCTGGCGGCCGACTACGAAGCGGGCGGCGCGCACGTCATCAGCGTGCTGACCGAGCGGCGCAAGTTCGGGGGCAGCCTCGAAGACCTGGCCGCGGTCCGCGCCCGGGTGGACATCCCGATCCTGCGCAAGGACTTCATCCTCACCTCCTACCAGCTCTGGGAGGCCCGTGCCCACGGTGCCGACCTGGCCCTGCTCATGGTCGTCTGCCTGGAGCAGGAGGCCCTGGTCTCGCTCATCGAACGGGCCGAGTCGATCGGGCTCACCCCGCTCGTCGAGGTGCACACCGACGAGGAGCTCGAACGGGCGGTCGCCGCCGGCGCCCGGGTCATCGGGATCAACGCGCGAAATCTGAAGACACTCGAGGTCGACCGCGATGTCTTCGCGAAGCTGGCGCCGAAGATCCCCGATAATGTCATCAAGATCGCCGAGTCGGGCGTGCGCGGTCCGCACGACCTGCTCGCCTATGCCCGTGGCGGCGCCGACGCCGTCCTGGTGGGCGAGAGCCTGGTGACCGGCAAGGACCCGCGCAAGGCAGTGGAGGCGCTGGTGACGGCCGGCGCACATCCGTCGACGCGCCCCGACCACTCAGCAGAGGGATAGCAAGCAGTGGCAACAGAAGGCACCATCCTGACCGCCGCCGACCTGGCGGGCAACGCCGCGTACGGCAACGACCCCGACGTGCACGGCAAGTTCGGCATCTTCGGCGGCCGATACGTGCCCGAGGCGCTCATCCCGGCGCTCGACGAGGTCGCCTCGGTCTATGAGAAGGCCAAGAACGACGCGCAGTTCCTGCGCGAGTTCGACCACCTGCTGCGCACGTACGCGGGCAGGCCGACCACGCTGACCGAGGTGCCGCGCTTCGGCGAGCAGGCCGGCGGCGCGCGGATCGTGCTCAAGCGCGAGGACCTCACCCACACCGGCGCGCACAAGATCAACAACGTGCTGGGCCAGGCGCTGCTGACCAAGCGGCTGGGCAAGAAGCGGGTGATCGCCGAGACCGGCGCGGGCCAGCACGGCGTGGCCACCGCCACCGCCGCGGCCCTGCTCGGCCTGGAGTGCGTCATCTACATGGGCGCGGTCGACTGCGAGCGCCAGGCGCTCAACGTGGCCAGGATGAAGCTGCTCGGCGCCACCGTGGTGCCGGTGGACAACGGCTCCCAGACGCTGAAGGACGCCATCAACGAGGCCTTCCGCGACTGGGTGACCAACGTCGACACCACCCACTACCTGTTCGGCACGGTCGCGGGACCGCACCCCTTCCCCGAGATCGTGCGCGACTTCGCGCGGATCATCGGCGTCGAGGCGCGCCGCCAGATGCTGGAGCTGACCGGCAGGCTGCCCGACGCGGTGTGCGCGGCGGTCGGCGGCGGCAGCAACGCGATCGGCATCTTCCACGCCTTCATCGGCGACCAGGACGTACGGCTGCACGGCTACGAGGCGGCCGGGCACGGCCTGGAGAGCGGCGAGCACGCGCTGACGCTCACCGCGGGCTCGGTCGGCGTGCTGCACGGCTCGCGCACCTACGTCCTGCAGGACGACGAGGGCCAGACCATCGAGTCCCACTCGATCTCCGCGGGCCTCGACTACCCGGGCGTCGGCCCCGAGCACGCCTGGTTGAAGGACTCCGGCCGCGCCACCTACCACGGCGTCACCGACGACCAGGCGATGGCCGCGTTCTCGCTGCTGGCCAGGACCGAGGGCATCATCCCGGCCATCGAGTCCGCCCACGCCCTGGCGGGCGCGCTGGAGCTGGGCCGCGAGCTCGGCCCCGAGGCGACCATCCTGGTCAACCTCTCCGGTCGCGGCGACAAGGACATGGGCACGGCCATGAAGTACTTCAACCTCTGACACCGACGAGCCGCTGACGGCCTGCGCCGGGCCGGGCGCGCCCGCGACCATCCTTCTCCGCCTCACCGGCGCGGGGATTCTGGAGCGGGCGCGCGCCAGGGCATCATGGTGAGACTCGACCTTTGAAACGGACGGACATGACGACTCTTCAGACGGTTTTCGCCAAGGCGAAGGCGGACAACCGGGCCGCGCTCGTCGGCTACCTGCCCGCGGGCTTCCCGTCCAAGGACGGTGCCATCGCCGCCGCCGCGGCCCTGGTGGAGGCCGGCTGCGACGTCATCGAGATCGGCCTGCCCTACTCCGACCCGCTCATGGACGGGCCGACGATCCAGGCCGCGGTGCACAGGGCGCTGACCAACGGCACGCGCATCGCCGACGTGCTGCGCACGGTCGAAGGCGTGGCCGCCACCGGGGCCGCCACGCTGGTCATGACGTACTGGAACCCGATCGACAAGTACGGCGCCGAGCGGTTCGCGCGTGACCTGGCGAGCGCGGGCGGCGTGGGCACGATCACGCCCGACCTGACGCCCGAGGAGTCCGAGCCGTGGCGGGCCGCGTCGGCGTCGGCGGGCATCGACACGGTGTTCCTGGTCGCGCCCAGCTCGACGGAGGCGCGCATCAAGGCCGTCGTGGACTGCTGCACCGGTTTCGTGTACGCGGCCTCGCTCATGGGGGTCACGGGCGCCAGGGAGAGCGTCAACGTCGCCGCCGAGGGCCTGGTCAAGCGGACCAAGGCGCACACCGACCTGCCCGTCTGCGTGGGTCTCGGGGTCGGTACGGGCGCGCAGGCGGCCGAGGTGGCGACCTATGCCGACGGCGTCATCGTGGGGTCGGCGTTCATCCGCCGCATCCTCGACGCGCCGGACGAGGGCGCCGGGCGCGAGTCGATCTCGGTCCTGGCCAAGGACATGGCGCGGGGCGTACGCCGCTGAGCCGGCCGGACGAGTGCGTGTAGCCGGGCGCGGTTCCCCAATGGGGAGCCGCGCTTTACCGTTTGTGTCAGACGGTGCTACGTATGACCGGAAGGACACTTATGCGTCCAGGTCCCGCGCTCCTCGCAGCCCTCGCCCTCACGGCCACGGCCATGGCCGCCCCGACCTTCGCGCCCGCTGTTGCCGAGTCCGGAGTGGGCGCCTCCCAGGCGCCGCCCGCGCCGGAGGTGACGCCCACGTACGAGCTGCCCTCGCCCGAGCCCCCGCCCACCGGCCCCGCCCAGCCCCCGCCCACCGCGCAGAACCTGCCGCCGACGCCCGCACGGGTGACCGAGCCCATCGTGATCTCGTCGGCGGCGCTGCGCGTGGAGCTGGACCCGGCCTTCCCGCGCGTCCTGGGCTACACCGACAGGGCGGGCGGGGCCACGCTCGGCGGCAGCACGGGCGTGCCCGCCGTGCTGCTGAACGGCCAGGCCCGCGCCCCGCGGGTGAGCCTGACCGGCAATGACGGCGCCACCGCGCGTTACCGGCTGGCGTTCGGCGACGGCGTCGCCCTGGAGGCCAGTGTCGGGGTCAAGGGCAGGGTGACGACGTTCACGATCGACAGGGTGAGCGACACCGAGGCGTTCCGGATCAACACCATCGACCTGCCGGGGCACGACCTGGTGTCGGTGTCGGGCGCGCAGGAGGGCGCGGCGACCGCGTTCACCCGGCTGGATCCCAACTCCACCCGCACCGCCGACGTGTTCGCCCCGGTCACGAGCGCCACGGCGCCGGAGGAGACGCCGGTCGGGGCGACGTACGCGATCGTCAACACCGATCGGCTGGCCGCCGCCGTCGAGTCGAACTCCACCTACGACCGCCCCTCGGGCGTGACGGACCGGGACGCGGCCAGGCTCTGGCACCAGGCCAGGAAGGACGCCGGCGGCACCGTACGGGTGGCCGTCTGGAGCGGCCAGTGGATCCACCGCGCGAGCGGCGCGCCGTTCACCGAGGAACGGCCGTGGGCCAAGGTCGTGATCACCCCGGACGCCAACGGCGACGGCACGCTCGACTGGCAGGACGGCGCGATCGCGTTCAGGAGCATCGCGGTCCGGCCGCCGGGCGCGGAGCAGACCAGGGACCGGGTGGTCACGCACATCCCGTTCAACTTCTCCAGCCAGGCCACGCACCCGTTCCTGCGCACGCTCGACGACGTCAAGCGCATCTCGCTGGCCACCGACGGGCTCGGCCAGCTCGCGCTGCTCAAGGGCTACCAGTCCGAGGGCCACGACGCCGCGCATCCGGACTACGGCGGTAACTACAACCGCCGCGCGGGCGGCTTGGCGGACCTCAACGCGCTGCTCAGGGGCGGTAAGGCGTGGAATGCGACGTTCGGCGTGCACGTCAACGCCACCGAGTCCTACCCCGAGGCCAGGAGCTTCGACGAGCGGCTGGTGAACAAGGACGCCAAGGGCTGGAACTGGCTCGACCAGGCGTACCTCATCGACCAGCGCGGCGACCTGGCCGCGGGCACGCTGGCGGGCAGGTTCGCCCGGTTGCGCGAGGAGACCGACCGCAACCTCGCGGTGTTGTACGTGGACGTGTTCAGGCCCTTCGGCTGGGTGGCCGACCGCACGCTGGCCGAGCTGCGCGCGCAGGGCTGGCAGGTGAGCACGGAATGGTCGGACAAGCTGGAGCGCTCGTCGTTGTGGGCGCACTGGGCCAACGACCTCAACTACGGCGGAGTCACCAACAAGGGACTCAATTCGCAGATCATCCGGTTCATCCGCAACCACGAGAAGGACGTCTGGAACGCCCATCCCATCCTCGGCAACGCGCGCATCGTGGAGTTCGAGGGCTGGACGGCGGAGAACGACTTCACCGCCTTCTCCCGCAACATCTGGGAGCACAACCTGCCGGTCAAGTTCCTGCAGCAGCACGAGATCGTGGACTGGAACGCCGACGAGATCGTGTTCGCCGGGGGCGTGCGCGGCACGTACCAGGATGGGCGGCGTGAGCTGTTCGCGGGCGGGCGCAAGGTGCTCGACGGCGGCACGTACCTGCTGCCCTGGAAGGGCCGGTACTACCACTACAACCCGGCGGGCGGTGAGACGAGCTGGGCGGCCGACCGGGTGATGAGCGTGTACGAGCTCACCGACCAGGGCCGCGTCCCGGCCGGGACGGTCACCCCGTCGGGCGGGAAGATCACCCTGAGCGCGAAGGCCGGCGTGCCGTACGTGCTCCATCCCGGCGGGGCGCCCCGGCAGGCCGACCCCGGCTGGGGGCGGGGGAGCGGCGTGCGCGACCCGGGCTTCAACGGCGACCGGCTCACCGGCTGGAGCGTCAGCGGGCCCGTCGGCGTACGGCGCGATGAGCTGGGCCGGCGCTTCGCGGTGCTCGGCGGCGGCCGGACGGCCCGCCTGGAGCAGCCGCTGAGAGGTCTGCGTAAGGGCCGGACGTACACCGCCTCGGCGTTCGTCGAGGTGGAGCCGGGCAGGACGCGCGCGACCACCCTGGAGGCCGGGGGCGAGGCGGTGACGGTGCGGCGCTCCACGGCCATGAACTACATCGCCTCCGACGAGAAGCACGACACCTACTTCCAGCGGGTAAAGGTGACCTTCACCGCGCCCGGCCCGTCCGTCACGCTGCGGATCACGGCCGCGGCGGGCGAGGGGGAGGTGCGGGTGGACGACGTGCGCGTGTTCGAGCGGGAGCCGGCCGGCGCGGTGGAGACGTTCGAGTCCGTGGAGCCCGGCTGGGGGCCGTTCGTGAAGGGGGACGCGGGCGGGTCGTTCGACGCGCGTACGCATCTGGCGGAGCGGCACGAGCCGTACACGCAGGCCGGGTGGAACGGCAAGACGGTCGATGACGTGCTGGCCGGGAACTGGTCGCTGAAGGCGCACGAGGAGCGGCAGGGACTGATCTACCGTACGGTGCCGCAGAGCGCGCGGTTCGAGCCGGGGCGCGCCTATGAGGTGTCGTTCGCCTACCAGAACGCCCAGGCGGGCACCTACCAGTGGGTCACCGGCTACGACACGGGCGGCGCGAGCGTCGAGACCCGCCGCACGCCCATCCCCGAACGGCGCGTCACCACCCGCTTCACCGAACGCGTGGTGGGCGGGTGCGGCGAGGTGTGGGTGGGGCTGCGGTCGCTGCGGCCCGAGCAGGCCGGGGCCGACTTCATCCTGGACGACTTCGCCGTCACCGACCTCGGGCCCGCCCAGGAGGGGCAGGCGTGCGGGACACTCGACCTGACACCCGTCGCCGAGGCGTTCGAGCAGGGCGCGGCCAACGAGGTCACCACCGTGTTCGGCAATCTTGAGGACGTGGCCGTGGAGGACGTGTCGGTGCGGCTGGAGGCGCCCGGAGGCTGGACGGTATCGGGCGACGGGAGCGGCGCGGTCCCGCCGGGCGGGAAACTGACCACGACCTGGCGGGTCACCCCGCCCGCCGACACGCCGTACGGCACCTATGAGCTGGCCGCCACGGCCGCCTACACCGTCGGTGGCGTGCCCAGGACGTTGCGCGCCACCGCCTTCGTGCGCACGCTGCCGCCCCCGCCGTCCGGCGACGCCTTCGCCTCCGACCTGGAGTGGGTCGGCGCGGACAACGGCTGGGGGCCGGTGGAGCGCGACCGTTCCAACGGCGACACGGGTACGGCCGACGGCGGGCCCATCGTGATTTCCGGGCGAACGTTCGACAAAGGGCTGGGCACGCACGCGCCCGCGAAAGTGCGTTTCTACCTGGGTGGGCGGTGTACGACGTTCACGGCGTTCGTCGGTGTTGACGATGTGCAGGCGACGCGGGGATCGGTGGAGTTCGCCGTGGTGGCCGACGGGGTGGAGAAGGTACGCAGCCCCGTGTTGCGGGCCGCCGATCCGGCGTACGAACTGAACGCGGACCTCGCCGGCGCCCGCTACGCCGACCTGGTGGCGGGCGACGGGGGCGACGGCATCGGCAACGATCACGCGGACTGGGGCGAGGCCAGGTTCAGGTGCGCGTAACGGCGAGGTTCGGGCCGGGGCGATAGGCGGTATATGTCGCAACACTCCCAGCTCAGCGGCGGTAAACTCGCTTAACTGTTGCTTATCCTCTGCGTGATCGGATGGTGCCCGGATACTGTGCGCTTTCCGGCGCAGAGACAGAGGAGAACACTTGTGACCGCGTCACAACCGTCACCTAAGGCGAGAACGGCGATACCCTGGGTGACGACCGTTGCCCGGCTGGTTCTGGGCGGGGTGCTGATCGCGGCGGGTGCGCTCAAGATCGGCAACCCGGCCGACTCCGTCGTGGCGGTCAAGGCATACCAGCTGCTGCCAGAAACGATCGCCGTCACGGTGGGCTACGCCCTGCCGATCCTGGAGATCGTGGTCGGCGTGCTGCTGGTCGTCGGTCTGCTGACCAGGGTGGCCGCGGTGATCGCCGCGCTGCTCATGCTCGCGTTCGTGTTCGGCATCGCCTGGGCGTGGGCGAAGGGCCTGCGGATCGACTGCGGCTGTTTCGGCGGCGGCGGCCAGCTGGGGGCGGGACAAGAGCCGACCTACCTGCTCGACATCCTGCGCGACTTCGGCCTCGTGCTGCTGGGCGTCTGGGCCGTGCGCTTTCCGCCGGGCCGCTTCGCGCTCGACGGCGCCCTCGGCCTCGGGGGCGACAATCGTGATGATGAGGGGGATGACGACTGATGGGCAAGGGCGAGCGAACGAAGACGAAGTCGCAGTCCGCGCGTGACAAGATCAGGGAGCAGCAGGCCGCTCAGCGGGCCCGCGACCAGCGCAAACGCGTGATCACGTACGTGACCGCCGGCGCCGTCGCGGTGGCCGCGGTCGGGCTCGGCTGGTGGTACGCCGCCAGCATCTCCAAGTCGGAGGAGGCCACCGCGGCGCTGGCGCCGGTCACCGTACAGGCCGACGGCACCGCCGTGATGGCCAAGAGCGGCGTCACGGCGCCCGTGGTGGACATCTACGAGGACTTCCAGTGCCCGGCCTGCAAGGAGCTGGAGCGGGTCAGCGGCCAGACCTTCAAGAACCTCGCCGCCGAGGGCAAGGCCAAGGTCGTCTTCCACCCGATCACGATCTTCTCGCAGGAGCCGACCAAGTCCAACTCGGTACGCGCGGCCAACGCGGTGCGCTGCACGGCCGACGGCAAGCAGTGGCTGGCCATGCACGACCTGCTGTTCGACAACCAGCCCTCGGAAACCGTGGAGGGTTTCAAGGTCGATCAGCTCAAGCAGTGGGGCCAGGAGGCGGGGGCCGACCCGGCGACCTTCGACCAGTGCGTGACCTCGCAGAAGAACGCCGAGGCGCACCTGGCGTACAGCAAGAAGGTCAGTGACGAGCAGAAGCTCACCCACACGCCGACAGTGAAATTGAACGGCACCGAAATAGACAATCAGGTACTGTTCAGCCCGAGCCAGCTTCGCGATGAGATTACCGAGGCGGCTAAGTAGGCTCGCTTCCGCTACCCTCACGTGACATGCCCCTAGCCTCGATTCCCAGCCCCGCCGAAGGGGTCTGGTATCTCGGATTCATCCCGATCCGGGCTTATGCGCTATGCATCGTGCTCGGCGTCATCGTCGCCGTCTGGCTGAGCGAGCGGCGCTGGCGCGCTCGCGGCGGCCAGGCGGGGACGATCATCGACATCGCGGTCCCCGCGGTCATCTTCGGCCTGATCGGCGGCCGCCTCTACCACGTCATCACCGACTGGCAGACCTACTTCGGCGACCGGGCGATCAAGGAGCCCTACCGGGCGCTGTTCATCTGGGAAGGCGGCCTGGGCATCTGGGGCGCGGTCGCGCTCGGCGGCTTCGGCGTCTGGCTGGCCGCGCGCAAGCGCGGCCTGTCCATGGGCGCCCTCGCCGACACGATCGCGCCCGGCCTCGCCTTCGCGCAGGCCATCGGCCGCTGGGGCAACTGGTTCAACCAGGAGTTGTACGGCTCGCCGACCACGCTGCCGTGGGGCCTGGAGATCGACGTCGACCACGGCGGCGAGCCCGGCGTGCTCTACCACCCGACGTTCCTGTACGAGTCGCTGTGGGACCTCGCGCTCGGCTTCGTGCTCATCCTCGCCGGCCGCCGCTTCGCGCTGCACCACGGGCGGCTGTTCGCCCTCTACGTCGCCGGTTACACGGCCGGCCGCTTCTGGATCGAAGGGCTGCGCATCGACCCGGTCGGCGGAGTCGACTACGCGGTGGAGTTCATCGGGTTGCGGATCAACCAGTGGACCTCGATCGTGTTGTTCGTGGCCGCGCTGGCGTACTTCTGGGCGACCAGGAACAAGACGGGCGAGGAGGTCGTGGTCTCGCCGTTCGGCACCGACCCGAAGCCTTCGGATCCGGCGCACGCCGAGGGCCAGGACGATTCCGACGTGGACCCGCTGCACGCGAGCGGCCAGGACGACCCCGGACCGGACCCCCTGCACGCCAAGGGCCAGGACGACCCGGGCGTGGACCCGCCGCATTCGGACGGCCAGGACGATTCCGACGTGGACCCGCTGCACACGAAGGGCCAGGACGATCCCGGAGCGGACCCGCTCCACGCCAAGGGCCAGGACGACCCGGGCGTGGACCCGCTGCACTCGACCGGCCAGGCGGACCTCGACAAGGAAGACCCTGAGGATTCCGGCGACGACGCGGCCCCGAAGACGGGGGACGACCGCGCGGAGCTTCCCGACACCGAAACCGCGACGAAGGAGAAGAACTCGCGATGAACGATCGCGCGAAGATCCACCACCGCAATCGTGACGTCACCGGAGGCCGACCACGGCCATCCGGGACCGGCGCGATGAACGGCCTGGTGTCGAACTTCGCGCTCATCGCGAGCACCCCGGACGGCACCACAGGCCCGACAGCCCTCACGCCGGGCGGCGTCGCCTTCACACCCGGCGGCGTCGCCCTCACGCCGGGCGGCAGCGTTGCCATCACGCCCGGCGGCGGCTTCGCCGGGCGTGCGCCCCTGTCCACGGCGGGCGGCGCCTGCGTGCCGATCTCCGACCGGCGCCAACCCGTCCCAACCGGAATCGCCCTCGGCAGTCCGATCGGGGCGGCGGGCCGGTGATGGCCCGAAGAAGAGGCCCGTCGAGCTCCGGCGGCGGGCGTTCGAGCGGCGACCGCACAGGCCGCAACCGATCCCCCCGCCCCGCCCCCGACGACACCGGTTCCCCGCCTCGGGACACCGGCCATGGCGGTCGCCAGGACGCGGGCACCGACACCGGCGGCTGGCTGTCCGCGAGCGCTGACGGCGGCTGGCAGGTTTCGGGCACGACCGACGGCAACTGGCCGCCCCCAGGCACTGCTGACGGCGGCTGGCCGGCCTCGGGCACGGATGGCGGCCGGCGGTCGGCCGGTGGCACGGACAGCAGGGGCTGGCCGGCTGCGGATGGTGGTCGTCGGTCGGCTGGCGGTACAGACAGCAGTGGCTGGCCGGTTGCCCAGGGCGATGGTGGCGGGCGGTCGTCGGCTCATGCGGCGAGTGGTGGTTGGCCGGCTGCGGATGGCGGTCGACGGTCGGCCGGTGGCACGGACAGTAGAGGGTGGCCCGCTGCCCAGGCCGATGGTGGTGGCGGGCGGTCGTCGTCGGCTCATCCCGAGAGCGGCGGGTGGCAGGCGGCGGCGCATGGCGAAGGCGGAGGCCGGCGCTCGTCCGGCAGCGACACCGGCGGCCGGCGTGCCGTCAGCGGCGCCCATCCGGCAACCGAGGCGGAGGGCGGCAGGCGAACGACGGGCAGCCGCAGCGCCCGGAGAGCGGCCCGCGCCCGAGAGGTCGGTCACTCCGCGGAGCAGCCGGCCACCGGCGACTGGCAGTCAGCCAGAACGGACAGCAGCGGCTGGCCCGCAGCGGGTGCGGATAGTGGGCGACGGCCGGCTGCCGGTACGGACAGCAGCGGCTGGCCTGCGGCGGGTGCAGATGGCGGGCGGCGGTCGGTTGGAGGCACAGACAGCAGTGGCTGGCCTGCGGCGGGCGCGGACGGCGGACGGTCAGCCCGTGGCACGGACAGCACCGGGTGGCCTGCGGCAGGGGTGTCGGCGGGTGCGGACGGTGGCGGTTCGTCCGCGTCCGGCGCGGAAGGTGGCCGGCGGGCTGGGCGGAGGTCCCGGGGGCGGGGTGCGCAGGCTGAGGGTGATGGCGCGCCGGGGGTGAGCGAGGCCGACAATGGCACGTGGCTGCCCAGGGACCTCCGGAACGTACGGGCGTGGAAGAACGATGGCGGCGCGCGGTCGGCGGACGGTGTCGCGGGCGGCGCCGAGGCCGGCGAAACCGAGCGGCTGGTGGCAGCCGCGGCCACGAGCAAGCGGCGGCGTACCCCTCGCTCGGACTGGCAACTCCCGCTGCTCAGCGACTGGGGTTTCCGCCCGGAACAGCAGCGGCTGTTCGTCATCATCGCCACGGTCGCCGGCGTGCTCGCGGGCGGCATCGGCCTGGTGATGGTCATGACCTCCATGGGCACCTACACCCCCGAACAGCAGTCGGGCGCCGCGGTGGTCGGCGCCGACACGGCCGTGCCGAGGGTGTTCCACGGCTGGAACTCGCCCAAGCTGTTCGACCCTCTGTCGGAAAGGACCAAGGACGCGAAGGCGCTGACCGAGAAGGAGGTGTTCGACCAGAGCGAGCTGGCGGTGACCAAGAAGCTCAAGCTCAAGCTCGTCGCCAAGCAACTCGACGCCGACTGCTCGGCGGCGCTGTGGGGTGCGAACCTCCTCGAACAGGTGTCGGACGCCGGATGCACCCAGGCCGCCCGCGGCCTGTACACCAGCTCGGACGGCCGTTACATCGGCCAGTACACGCTACTCAACCTCAAAGACGGCCAGTCGGCCGCCGGGCTGGTCGAGACATTGAAGACTCTTTACCGCGGCGGCTGGGCGCGTCCCCTGACCTCCTCCAAGGCCGCATTCCCCGCGGGCGGCCACTCCGAGGCGGGCGGCTACGCGCTCGGGCACTATGTCGGTTTGGTGTGGGTCGGCCGACTGGACGGCGCGGAACCCACCGCGAAGGACGACTTCGTCTCACTCACGCTGGCACTGCGCGGAGCGGAGAAGGCCGTCTACCGGCGGGTCGTCACGATCACGGGGCCCGCGTCCTGATGTCCCGCCGTCTCGTCATCTTCGGCGCGCTCACGGTCGCGGCGGCCGTCGCCGTGGCCGGCTGGTTGTGGCTGACCCGGGAACTGCCCCGCCCCGCCACCTTCCACGCCGAGCCCACCTCCGCCTTCTACGCGGCCGTCGACACCCGCCAGAACGACGCCTCCCCGCTGACCGCCAAAGAGGTCTTCACCCCGGCCACCCAGACGCTGGGCACGATGCGCCTGTCCGCGACACGCGAGTTCACCGACTGCGACGAGGTCCTCTGGGGCGCCACGGCCGCGGGGTGCACGCAGGCGCTGCAGGCCACGTACCAGGGCGGGGCGATGGCGGGCCAGTTCGTCATCTTCAACCTGGGCGACGGGCGCGCGGCCGACGCGCTGGTGGCGGCACTGCGCAAGGACGGTTTCGTACGGCAGGACATCCCCTTCGAGGCCACCGGCAGCCGCGCCCAGGCCCGCGCCATGGGACATTACGTGACGGTGAGCTGGGCCGGCGGCTCCTCAGCCCCCGCAGCCGCCCAGGACCTGCTCACCGCCCTCATCGCCCTGGACGGCCTCGGCCGCGTAGTCCAAAACCGCATCGTCGCCGCCACCTAACCCAACCGCGCCTTGAGCCGCGATGGGCACGGTTTCGGCCGGGAAGTAAGAAGCCGCCGAAAACCCCGGCCGGACCGCGCCAGGACCCGGCGCCATCGGGTCCAGCCGGCGTGCGGCCAGCAGACCGGGGCGAGCACCGGACGGCGCGAGGGCCGGTGTGCCGGATGAGTGCGACGTCAGGGGGGCACAGTGGGTGCCGGGCGCTGTGCGGTGAAGGGTTTGAGTAAGGGCTGGGCGGCGTGCGGCGAGCTGTCGGGTGGGGGCTGGGCGGCGTGTGGTGAGTTGTCGGGTCAGGGTTGAGTGATGTGGTGGTAGGGGGCGGTGGTTGAGGCAGTCGTGGGTGGGTGAGCGTGGGGCTGGTCACACGGTTGTGGTGGAGGTCAGGGAGGTGACCGTTGAGGCGACGGCGGTCGCGAGGGTGGATAGGCGGTGGAGGGGGGCCTCCAGCGGGGTCAGGTCGTCCGACCAGTCGGCCGCCTCGCGGATCAGGGTGCGGGCCTCGTTCTTGGTGAGGGTTGAGCCCTGGGCGCGTGCCACCGCGATGAGTCCCTCGCGCCACGTGTTGGCCAGCTTGGCGTGGCCGTTGTCCAGGATCCTGCGCAGGACCGATTCGGCCTCACCGTCGGGCTGCGGCAGGCGTACGGCATCGAGTACGCCCTCGCCGGAGCTGAAGGAGTAGACGGGCGACAGAGCCTCGGGCGGGCGCGGCGGGCCGGTCGGGCAGACGACGCGGACGTGGGTGGCGCGGGTGGCCAGGAGGAGGCGCGGGACGGCGGCCTCCAGGCCGGGTGGGACGGCCACGGCCACGCGGTCGGGGGTGGCGGCGTAGGGCTTGGCGAGCCAGGTGGAGAGCTTGACCCGGGGCTGGGCGAGGTCCTTGGGCCAGTCGCCCACCAGGAGTTCGGCCTCGAAGCCCACCAGCGCCCCTGAGAGGCCCCCTCCCAGCCCCGAGGGCTGCTCCGGCCCGTTCGGCCCAGAGGAGGTGTCCGCGGCGCTTCCGCCCCCCTGCGGGCTCCGTGCGGTGCTTTTGGCCGCCTGAGAGCCCTGGACGGTGCTTTCGGCCGTCTGAGAACCCTGTGCGGCACTTCCGCCAGTATGAGAACTCTTTGCGGCACTTCCGCCAGCCTGCGGGCCACGTGTGGTGCTTTCGGCCGCCTGGGAACCCCGTGTGGTGCTTTCGGTTGTCTGGGGAGCCCGGGTGGCGCTTTCGACTGCCTGGGGGCCCTGGGTGTAGATGGCGGTGGTTTGGCGGCTCAGGCGGGATTGTACGGCCGGGCGGGTCTTGGTGGTGGGGCGCAGGATGTACAGGTCGGCGGCGGAGCCGATTGCTTCCGCTCCGAAATAGCGGTTGAAGTCGGGATAGATGGCTTCGTAGGTCAGGTTGAGGTCGGTGAGTTCCTGTTGCACCTTCAGGGCCAGCATCGGCATGCGCTCGCCCGCCCCGTAAGCCAGCAGCACCCGCCCCTCGTCCTTGAGCCCCTCCACGGCACGAGCCACGAACAGACCGACCCCCTCCGGCGTGTACGGCGGGTCGGTGAGCGCCAGATCGTGGTCCCTGGCCGAGGCGGGCAGGCCGAGGCGCAGGTCGGCCCAGCGGGTACGGACGCCGAGCCGCTGGCCGTCGATGTGGGCCAGGATGCGCTCGTCCACGTCGACCACTGTGACATCGGTCTCGGGATGGACGAGCTTGACCGCCAGCGAGGTCAGGTCGTGGTCGCCCACGCACAGCAGGCGCGCCCCGGGCAGCCAGAAACGAGCCCCGAGCAGCAGCGCCCGCCGAAGCACGGTCTCCGGCGTGGCCGAGACGTGGTCGAGCACGTGGCGGGAGCGCGGAGCCTCGGCGATGAGCGTGGTGAGGCGGTCGAGCACGTGGGCGTAGTGGGGCAGCAGATGGGCCACCGGGTCCTCGGGAGGCGGGGCCAGCGCGAGCAGGTCCTGGTAGGCGGGGGTGTCGGCGGGCGGGACCCGGAACCGGTCGGCCTCGCGCTCCAGGACGACCTCGCGCAGCAGGGCCTCGATGCCGCGCCTGGACGTGGCGCTGCGCCTGACGAGTCCGGCCAGCGTCCACCACTGGCCGTCGCACAGCAGGGTCAGGGCGTGCCGCAGCCGCCTGCTGTCCGCCCCCGCCTCGCTGAGCAGCCGCTCCACACCCTCGCGCTCCATGGGGGAACCCTATCGGCCCGCGGCGCTTCGCTACCCGTGACGCATATTCGCGGTCAGAATCGGGAATTTCGGCGCCCACGACCAGGGTTTGGGATAGGGAGTTCGGATGCCGAGATGGGGTCGAATGTTCGCAATCCGGATGCGGCGGGCACCATTCCGGCAGGGTGAGGTAATCTCTACCCACGATATGCAGCAGGGCCAACGTCGTCCCCGCCTGTAAGCAGTTTCAGACAGACGAAGACGACGGGAGGGATTCAATGCCTGCTGCCCACCTCGGGTTCCCCGAGCCCCAGGGCCTGTACCACCCCGCCAACGAGCATGATGCCTGCGGTGTCGCCATGGTCGCCGACGTTGCCGGGCGCCGTGGTCACGGCATCGTGGTCAAGGCGCTGACGGCGCTGTGCAATCTTGATCATCGGGGGGCCAAGGGTAGCGAGCCGGACACCGGCGACGGAGCCGGGATCCTGACGCAGATCCCTGACGCGTTCTACCGGGCGAGCGTGCCGTTCACGCTGCCCGCGGCCGGTGCGTACGCCACCGGCATCGCCTTCCTGCCCTTCGACGGGGAGGCCAGGGCCGTGGCCGTGCGTCTCATCGAGGAGATCGCGGCCGAGGAGGGCCTGTCCGTGCTCGGCTGGCGCGAGGTGCCGGTCGACCGCGAGTTGCCGGGGCCGAGCGCCCGGGCCGTCATGCCGCACTTCGCGCAGCTGTTCGTGTCCGACCCCGAAGGGCGTACGGGCCTGGAGCTGGACCGCCTCGCCTTCTGCCTGCGCAAGCGCGCCGAGCACGAGGCCGACGTCTACTTCCCCTCGTTGTCGGCCCGTACGGTCGTCTACAAGGGCATGCTCACGCCCGACCAGGTCGAGCCGTTCTTCCCCGACCTGAGCGACGAGCGTTACGACAGCGCGATCGCGCTGGTGCACTCGCGCTTCTCCACCAACACCTTCCCGAGCTGGCCGCTGGCCCACCCCTACCGTTACATCGCGCACAACGGCGAGATCAACACGGTCAAGGGCAACCGCAACTGGATGCGGGCTCGCGAGGCGATGCTGGAGTCCGCCCAGATTCCTGGCGATATTTCGCGACTTTTCCCCATCTGTGACCCGGATGGCAGCGACACCGCCAGCTTCGACGAGGCCCTGGAACTGCTGCACATCGGCGGCCGGAGCCTGCCGCACGCCGTCCTGATGATGATCCCCGAGGCGTGGGAGAACCACACCGAGATGGACCCGGCCCGCCGGGCCTTCTACGAGTTCCACTCCACGATGATGGAGGCCTGGGACGGCCCCGCCTCGATCACCTTCACCGACGGCACCCTGGCCGGCGCCGTGCTCGACCGCAACGGCCTGCGCCCCGGACGCTTCTGGGTGACCGCCGACGGCCTGGTCGTGCTGGCCTCCGAGGCCGGCGTGCTGGACATCAAGCCCGAGGACGTGGTCCGCAAGGGCCGCCTGCAGCCGGGCCGCATGTTCCTCATCGACACCGCCCGCGGCAAGATCATCGAAGACGACGAGATCAAGGCCGAGCTCGCCGCCGAACTCCCGTACGGCGAATGGCTGCACGCCGGCCTCGTCCGCTTCGAGGAGCTGCCCGCGCGCCAGCGCGAGATCCCCACGCACGAGGCGCTGGTCAGGAGGCAGCAGACCTTCGGCTACACCGAGGAAGAGCTGCGCATCCTGCTGTCGCCGATGGCCAGGACCGGCATCGAGCCGATCGGTTCCATGGGCACCGACACGCCCGTCGCCGTGCTGAGCGAGAAGCCCCGGCTCCTGTTCGACTACTTCTCGCAGCTGTTCGCGCAGGTCACGAACCCGCCGCTGGACGCCATCCGCGAGGAGCTGGTCACCTCGCTGGCCAGCACCATCGGCCCGGAGAGCAACCTGCTGGACCCGGGGCCGAGCTCCTGCCGCCAGCTCGTGCTGCCGTACCCGGTGATCGACAACGACGAGCTCGCGAAGATCATCCACATCAACGACGAGCACGATCTGCCGGGCTTCCACCCGCACGTCATCAGCGGCCTGTACGAGGTCGCCGGCGGCGGCGAGGCGCTGCTGCGGCGCCTTGAGGAGATCAGGGCCGAGGCGTCCAGGGTGATCGCCGACGGCGCGCGCATCATCGTGCTGTCCGACCGCGGCTCCTCCGACACGCTCGCGCCGATCCCGTCGCTGCTGCTGACCGGCGCGGTGCACCACCACCTGATCCAGGAGAAGACCCGCACCAAGATCGGCCTGGTCATCGAGACCGCCGAGGCCCGCGAGTGCCACCACATGGCGCTGCTGATCGGCTACGGCGCGGGCGCGATCAACCCGTACCTGGCGATCGAGACCATCGAGGACCTGGTCGACACCGGCGCGCTGGCGCTGGACAAGCGCAAGGCCGTACGCAACCTGATCAAGGCGTACGGCAAGGGCGTCATCAAGGTCATGTCCAAGATGGGCGTCTCCACGGTGGCCTCCTACACCGGCGCGCAGATCTTCGAGGCGCTCGGCCTGAGCCAGGAGGTCATCGACTCCTGCTTCACCGGCACCACCTCCCGGCTGGGCGGCGTCGGCTTCGACGTACTGGCCGAAGAGGTCGCGCAGCGTCACCGGCACGCCTACCCGCGCGTGGAGAACGCCCACCGCAGGCTCCAGGTCGGCGGCGAGTACCAGTGGCGGCGCGAGGGCGAGCCGCACCTGTTCAACCCCGAGACCGTCTTCAAGCTGCAGCACGCCACCAGGACCCGCCGCTACGAGATCTTCAAGGAGTACACGGACCTCGTGGACTCCCAGTCGGAGCGGCTGATGACCCTGCGCGGCCTGTTCAAGCTGCGTGCGGGCAACCCGATCCCGATCGACGAGGTCGAGCCCGTCGAGAGCATCGTCAAGCGCTTCTCCACCGGCGCGATGTCGTACGGCTCCATCTCGATGGAGGCGCACGAGACGCTCGCCATCGCGATGAACCAGCTCGGCGGCAAGTCCAACACCGGCGAGGGCGGCGAGGACCCCGAGCGCCTGTACGACCCGGCCCGCCGCTCGGCGATCAAGCAGGTGGCCTCCGGCCGGTTCGGCGTGACCTCCGAGTACCTGGTCAACGCCGACGACCTGCAGATCAAGATGGCGCAGGGCGCCAAGCCCGGCGAGGGCGGCCAGCTGCCGGGACACAAGGTCTACCCGTGGATCGCCAAGACCAGGCACTCCACGCCCGGCGTCGGCCTCATCTCGCCGCCGCCGCACCACGACATCTACTCCATCGAGGACCTCGCCCAGCTCATCCACGACCTGAAGAACTCCAACCCGGTCGCCAGGGTCCACGTGAAGCTGGTCGCCGAGGTCGGGGTCGGCACGGTCGCGGCGGGCGTGTCCAAGGCGCACGCCGACGTGGTGCTCATCTCCGGGCACGACGGCGGCACCGGCGCCTCGCCGCTCACGTCGCTCAAGCACGCGGGCGCCCCGTGGGAGCTCGGCCTGGCCGAGACCCAGCAGACGCTGCTGCTCAACGACCTGCGCGACCGCATCGTCGTCCAGGTGGACGGCCAGCTCAAGACCGGCCGCGACGTCGTCATCGCCGCGCTGCTGGGCGCTGAGGAGTACGGCTTCGCCACCGCTCCGCTGGTCGTCTCCGGCTGCGTGATGATGCGGGTCTGCCACCTCGACACCTGCCCGGTGGGTGTGGCCACGCAGAACCCCGAGCTGCGCAAGCGCTTCACCGGCAAGCCCGAGTTCGTGGTCAACTACTTCGAGTTCATCGCGCAGGAGATCCGCGAGTACCTGGCCGAGCTGGGCTTCCGCTCGCTCGACGAGGCCATCGGGCACGCCGAGATGCTCGACATGACCGCGGCCGAGGAGCACTGGAAGGCCAGCGGCCTGGACCTGTCGCCGATCCTGCACCAGCCCGAGCTGCCCGCGGGCACCGCGCTGCGCCGGGTCATCGAGCAGGACCACGGGCTGCGGCACGCGCTGGACAACACGCTCATCCAGCTCGCCGAGGGCGCCATCGAGGACGGCACCCCGGTCACGCTGGAGCTGCCCATCCGCAACGTGAACCGCACGGTCGGCACCATGCTCGGCTACCAGGTCACCAAGCGGCACGGCGGCAAGGGCCTGCCCGACAACACGATCGACATCTCCTTCACCGGCTCGGCGGGCAACTCCTTCGGCGCGTTCGTGCCGCGCGGGGTCACGCTGCGGCTGACCGGCGACGCCAACGACTACCTCGGCAAGGGCCTGTCCGGCGGGCGGGTCACCGTCCGGCCGCACGAGCAGGCCCCGCTCGACGGGCACATCATCGCCGGCAACGTCGCCCTGTACGGGGCCACGTCCGGCGAGGTGTTCGTCCGCGGCGTCGTGGGCGAGCGGTTCTGCGTGCGCAACTCCGGCGCCACGGCGGTCGTCGAGGGCGTGGGCGACCACGGCTGCGAGTACATGACCGGCGGCAGGGCCGTCGTACTCGGCCAGACCGGGCGCAACTTCGCGGCCGGCATGTCGGGCGGCGTGGCGTACCTGCTGGACCTGCGGCCCGAGCGGGTCAACCGCGAGATGGTCGCCATCGAGGCGCTCACCGAGCAGGACGCCGAGTTCCTCAAGGAGACCGTGGAGAAGCACTTCGCGGAGACCGGCTCGCCGGTCGCCAAGGAGCTGCTGGCCGACTGGGAAGCGGCGCTCGGCAGGTTCGGCAAGATCATGCCGACCGACTACAAGAGGGTGCTGGAGGCCGCCGAGGCCGCCCGCATCGAAGGCAGGGACATCGACGAGGCCGTCATGGCCGCCGCGGTGAAGTCATGAACCGCCGTAATGAGACGGGCCATGGTGGCCCCGTGCTGTCGACAACGGTAAAGGGATAAGGGAGGCGTAACCGAATGGCTGACCCGAAGGGTTTTCTCACGCACGACCGGGAGCTGCCGGCGCGCCGCCCCGTGGACGTCCGCATCAGCGACTGGCGCGAGGTCTACCAGGACTTCTCCCAGGAGAAGCTGACCAAGCAGGCGGCCCGCTGCATGGACTGCGGCATCCCGTTCTGCCACAACGGCTGCCCGCTGGGCAACCTCATCCCCGAGTGGAACGACCTCGTCTTCCGTACCGACTGGCGCGAGGCGATCGAGCGGCTGCACGCCACCAACAACTTCCCGGAGTTCACCGGCAGGCTCTGCCCGGCTCCGTGTGAGGCGGCGTGCGTGCTCGGCATCAACTCCGACCCGGTGGCGATCAAGCGGGTCGAGGTCGAGATCATCGACCGGGCCTTCGCCGAGGGCTGGGTGACCCCGCAGCCGCCGGCCGTCAAGACCGGCAAGCGGGTCGCGGTCGTCGGCTCGGGCCCCGCCGGGCTCGCCGCCGCCCAGCAGCTCACCCGCGCCGGGCACGACGTGGTCGTGTTCGAGCGGGCCGACCGCATCGGCGGGCTGCTGCGTTACGGCATCCCCGAGTTCAAGATGGAGAAGCGGCACATCGAGCGCCGCCTGGAGCAGATGCGCGCCGAGGGCACCGAGTTCCGCACGAGCGTGAACGTCGGCGTCGACATCACCGCCGCCGAACTGCGCGAGCAGTTCGACGCCGTGGTGTTGTCCGGCGGCGCCACCCAGTGGCGCGACCTGCCGGTGGCCGGGCGCGAGCTCAAGGGCGTCTACCAGGCGATGGAGTACCTGCCGCTGTCCAACAAGGTCCAGGAGGGCGACTACGACACGCCGCCCGTCTCGGCCGAGGGCAAGCACGTGGTGGTGATCGGCGGCGGCGACACCGGTGCCGACTGCATCGGCACCGCGATCAGGCAGGGCGCCAAGTCGGTCACCCAGCTTGAGATCATGCCGCAGCCGCCCAGGAACCGCCCCGGCAACCAGCCGTGGCCGACGTTCCCGATGTTGTTCAAGATGGAGAGCGCGCACGAGGAGCTCGCCGACGGCGGGGGAGAGCGAGTCTACGCGGTCTCCACCACCGAGTTCACCGGCGACGCGGACGGCAACGTGCGCGCCCTGCGGCTGGTCGAGGTCAGCGGGCCGCAGAGCGGCTTCAAGCCGATCCCCGGCACCGAGCGGGAGATCCCGGCCGAGCTGGTCACGCTCTCGATGGGCTTCACCGGGCCGGAGAAGGGCGCGCTGCTGCAGGACCTGGCCGGGGTGGCCGGGGACGGCTTCTACGACGCCAGGGGGAACGTGGCGCGCGACAAGACGTACATGTCCAAGGTGGACGGCGTGTTCGTGGCGGGCGACATGGGGCGCGGGCAGTCGCTGATCGTGTGGGCCATCGCCGAGGGCCGCGCCGCCGCCTCCGGCGTCGACCGCTTCCTCACCGGCGACACGGCCCTTCCCTATCCCATCCTGCCCACTGCTCGTCCACTGGTCTGACGTCGAACGGCCCGGTCCTTTGCGGCCGGGCCGTTGTTCTTGACAAACATCCATCCTTTACGGCACAGCCAACGTCACCGCCACCCGCCGCACACGGCTGAGGGCCTCCAGGAAAACGCCCGCTGATCCCGCACAGGGCCGGCCGCCGTTACGTGCGCGTTCTTGGCCGGCTGGGTGGTTACGAGTCCCGGTACCGTTGCGGGCTCATCCCGCGGGCTCGCTTGAAAGCGGCGCTGAGCGCGAACCCGCTGCCGTAACCGACCTGGCGGGCGACGGCGTCGATCGTGGCGTCCGACGTCGCCAGGAGGTCGGCGGCGACGTCGATGCGCCGGCCGGTGAGGTAAGCCATCGGCGTCGTGCCGACGAGGCGGGCGAAGCGGCGGGTGAGTGTCGCCCGGGACACTCCGGCACGGCGGGCGAGCGTGTCCACCGTCCAGGGGTGGCCCGGGTCGCCGTGGATGAGTCGCAGGGCGGGTCCGACGACGGGATCGCCGCCGGCCCGCCACCAGGCGGGCGGATCGGCGTCGGGCCTGGTGCGCCATTCGCGGAGAGTGCCGATCAGCAGGAGGTCCAGCAGCCGTTCGAGCACGAGCTCCTGGCCGGGTTCGTCTCTTCCGGTCTCCTTGGCCAGCAGGGACACCAGTGCGGGTTCGGTGCGGGCGGCCGAGGGGATGACCAGCAGCGGTGGCAGGGCGCGGAGCAGGTGGGTGGCGATCTCGCCCGGTCCCGCGTACTTGCCGATCAGCAGCACCGACGAGTCGTCGCGGGCCCGTTCGTCGTTGATCCAGGTGTGCGCGCCCAGGTCCGCGACGTCGGGCAGGTCCGCTCCGGCCGTCGTGGTCCGCCGGGGGCCGGGCCGGACGACCACCTGGACCGGGGTGCGGGGATCGTCGGCGAAGGTGAAGGCGTCGGGGCCGCGCATCATCGCGACGTCGCCCGCGTCCAGGCGTACGGCGTCGCCGGTGCCGGGCACGACCCAGGGCGTGCCGTGCAGGACGGCCACGAGGTTGAGCGGCACCCTGTCCCGCACCTGCACCGACCATGGCGGGTTCAGTACGGTTCGCAGCACGAACGTGTCTCTTGCCCCGGCTCCTTCGAGCAGGATCGAGAAGGGGTCCACCGGCACAGGATAAGTCGCACGATTATGTGCCTGCGTGTTTCGGCCATGGGCCCGGACCACGCGTTCTGGTGAACTGGGGTGCATGACGACGACGTTGGTCCTCGCGGGGACGGGCAAGACAGGGCGCCGGGTCGTGTCCGGGCTCCGCGCGCGTGACATACCGGTACGGGTCGGCTCACGGAGCGCCGAGCCGCCCTTCGACTGGCAGGACGACTCCACGTGGGAGCCCGCGCTGCGGGGCGTGGACTCCGCTTATGTGGCCTTCTACCCGGATGCGGCGTTTCCCGGCGCGGCCGCGGTCGTGGGTTCCTTCGCGGAACTCGCGGTGGCCCGCGGCGTCCGGCGTCTCGTCCTGCTCGCCGACCGTGGTGCCGCCGAGGCCGAGCGGTGCGAGCAGGCGGTGCGGGACTCGGGTGCGGAGTGGACCGTCGTGCGGGCGGGGTTCATCACGCAGAACTTCAGCGAGGCGTTCCTCGTCGAACTGGTCCGTGCCGGGGTGGTCGCGCTTCCGGTCGGCGATGTCGCGGAGCCGTTCACCGACGCGGAGGACATCGCGCAGGTCGCCGTCGCGGCGCTGACCGAGGACGGGCATGCCGGACGGATCCACGAGGTGACCGGGCCACAGCTGCTCACCTTCGCCGAGGCCGTCGGTGAGATAGCGAGGGCGACCGGCAGGGACATTCGATATCTGCCGGTCACACCTGAGCGGTTCGTAGCGTCTCTGACGGAACGCGGTGTGCCGGCAGGGTACGCGAAGCAGCTGACCGGCCTCATGGTCGAGGTCTTCGACGGCGGCAGGGCCCGTACGACCGACACCGTCGAGCGTGTTCTCGGCCGGCCGGCCCGCGACTTCACGGAATATGCCCGTGAAACCGCCGCGACCGGCATCTGGGCCTGAAGGTCAGGCGCCCGCGATGGCGTCCAGGACGCGCTGGGAGTCGGGGTCGGCGGCGCGGTAGACGACCAGGCGCTGGCCGGGCGCGTGGAGCGGGGCCAGCGCCTCGTACTGGACGGTCAGCGGCCCCTCCGTGGCGTGCCGCAGCCGTTTCTGGCCCCGGGCGTGCACCCGCACGTCACGCATGGCCCACAGCCGGGCGAACTCCTCGCTGCCCGAGGTGAGTTCGGCGACCAGGTCCGACAGGCCCTTGTCGTCGGGGCGGGCCGCCCAGTGGGCCCGCAGGTCGGCGATGCACTCGCGGATCGTGCGCTCCCGATCGCAGAAGAAGTCGCGCAGGCCCGGGTGCAGGATGCACAACCACACGCTGTTGCGCTGATTCGGCGGCAGCGCGCCGAAGTCGAGCATCAGCCCGGCCATCTCCGGGTTCCACGCGAGGATGTCGAAGCGGTGGTTGACCACCATGCAGGGCAGCGGGGACAGGTCGAGGGCCAGCCTGGCCAGCGGCCCCGCCTCGTCATGGTCCGGCTTCTCGTGTCCCGGCCGGGCGGTCGGCCGCTGCCGGGCCAGGTCGAACAGGTAGAGCCGCTCGTCCTCGCTCAGCCGCAACGCCTCCGCCAGCGCCTCCAGGACCTCGGGCGAGGGCCGCAGCCCGCGCCCCTGCTCCAGCCGGATCACGTAGTCGACGCTGACGCCGGCCAGCTCGGCGACCTCTTCCCTGCGCAGGCCGGGCGTGCGGCGGTGGGCGCGGCGGGCCGGCAACTCGACGTCGCCGGGGCGCAGCTGCTCACGGCGGGTCCGCAGGAAGGCCGCGAGCTCGCGAGACTGGTCGACGGTGCTCATCACGTCAATTTTACGGCGAATGGGACCCGCCGGACCTCTGCCTGGTAAGGCCGGTCCCAGGAACAACCTTCCCTTACCCCCGGCTCGCGGCCGGAGCACGCTGGTCGGCATGACAACTCTTGACACCTACCGTCTGCTGGGCCGTTCCGGGCTGCGGGTCTCGCCGCTGTCGCTGGGCACGATGACGTTCGGCACCGACTGGGGCTGGGGTTCGGACAAGGACGAGTCCCGCCGCATCTTCGACACCTACGTGGAGCGCGGCGGCAACTTCATCGACACCGCCAGCCAGTACACCAACGGCACGGCCGAGACGCTGGTCGGCGAGTTCGCGGCGGGGCGGCGCGAACAACTCGTGCTGGCCACGAAGTACAGCATGGCCAGGCGCCAGGGCGACCCCAACTCCGGCGGCAACCACCGCAAGAGCATGGTCAACTCCGTGGAGTCCAGCCTGCGCCGCCTCGGCACCGACCACATCGACCTGCTCTACCTGCACGCCTGGGACTTCACCACCCCCGTGGAGGAGATCCTGCGCGGCCTGGACGATCTCGTACGGGCGGGCAAGGTGTTGTACGCCGGCATCTCCGACACGCCCGCCTGGCAGGTCTCCCGCATGCAGGCCATCGCCGACCTGCGCGGATGGTCGCCGCTGGTCGCCCTGCAGATCGAGTACAGCCTGATCGAGCGGACGGGGGAGCGCGACCTGATCCCCATGGCACGGGAGCTGGGCCTCGGCGTCATCCCCTGGTCGCCGCTCGGCAGCGGCGTGCTCACCGGCAAGTACACCCGCGCCGACCTGACCCACGAGGTCTCCGCCGACCCGACCGGCACCCGCAAGAACGTGGCGGCGGCCAACGGCGCGCTCACCGAGCGTTCGCTGGGCATCGCGGACGTGGTCAAGGGGGTGGCGCAGGAGCTGGGCACGACGCCGTCCCAGGTGGCGCTGGCCTGGACGCTGCTGGAGCCGGGCGTGACGGCGCCCATCGTCGGGGCCCGTACGCTCGCCCAGTTGCAGGACAACCTGGGGGCGCTCGACGTGCGCTTCACCGACGCCCAGCGCGCCACGCTCAGCGAGGCCAGCGAGGTGGACCTGGGGTTCCCGCACGAGTTCCTGCGGCGTCCGATGGCGCGCGGCGTGATCACGGGCGGCGTCACGGTCGAGCTGCCCTCACGTCACGCCTGACGCCCCACGCAACGAAGCGGACCTCTTTGCATAGGTCCGCTTCGTCATCAATAGACCGAAATTTCACTACTAAGTTGCATCACTGGATTACTGTCGGGAAGATTCAGGTTCTGCGGCAAGTCGGCGGATGGGGGAAGAATGCGGCGGGTCGCCTCTGGCTTGACGGCGCTGGCCGCCGCGGTCGCGCTCGGCGCCTGTACGTCCGTCGTGCCTGGTCAGGCCGCCCAGCCGGAGGCCGAATACCTCGTCTTCCACGACTACGGCAAGCAGGGCGAGGCGCAGGCCGCCGTAGAGCGCGCCGGCGGCGTCACCGTCTCCGCCGAGACGAAGCTCGGCTACCTCATGGCCGCCGGGTCGGGGGACGGCGGGTTCGAGGAGGCCGTGGGCCGGGACCGGGCCGTGGTCGGCGTCGCCCCGGACCGCCGCATCGGCTTCGCCACCGCCCGCCGAAGCACCGCCGCCGCCGCTCCGGAGACCGCCGCTTCTGGTTCGGACACCGCCGCGAGCTCGGGCCGTACCAGCGTATTTCCGGACGAGCAGTCCTTCACCAAGCGCAGAGGCGACCCGCTCACCGGCAGCCAGTGGGACATGCGGATGATCGGCGCCGACCGCGCGCACGCCAAGGCGCCCGGCACCAAGCAGGTCCTCGTCGGCGTCATCGACACCGGCGTGGACGGCAAGCACCCCGACATCGCCCCCAACTTCAACCGCGAACTCAGCCGTAACTTCGTCACCGACAGACCCAAGGACGAGTACGGCGAGACGCTGGACGGCGCCTGCGAGGCGGAAGGCTGCAAGGACCCGGCCGACGTGGACGACGACGGCCACGGCACCCACGTGGCCAGCACCATCGCCTCCCCGGTGAACGGCGTGGGCATCGCGGGAGTCGCCCCAGGCGTGCAGATCGTGAACCTGCGGGCCGGCCAGGACTCCGGCTTCTTCTTCCTCAAGCCCAGCCTGGACGCCCTCACCTACGCCGGCGACATCGGCGTGGACGTGGTCAACATGAGCTTCTTCATCGACCCCTGGCTGTACAACTGCAAGGACAACAAGTCCGACACCAAGAAGCAGCAACTCGAACAGCGCGCCGTGATCACCGGCATGCAGCGCGCCCTCGACTACGCCCGCGGCAAGGGCGTCACGCTCATCTCCGCCCTCGGCAACGGCTCGACCGACCTCGGCCGCCCCACGGTCGACAAGCAGAGCCCCGGCTACCCCAAGGGCGACGAGAAGGAGCGCAAGATCGACAACTCCTGCATCAACGTCCCCGCCGAGTCGGACGGCGTCATCTCCGTCTCCGGCCTCGGCCCCTCCGGCCGCAAGGCGCTCTACAGCGACTACGGCCAGGAGCAGACCGACGTGTCGGCGCCCGGCGGCGACGTGCTCGACGGGCAGGGCACCAAGGCCACCAGGTCGATCCTGGCCGCCGCACCCGAGCGCGTGCTGCGGGCCACGGGCCGCATCGACGCCTCCGGCAAGCCCAGGGGCGCCGACGTCATCAAGGACTGCACCGGCGGCACCTGCTCCTACTACCAGTACCTCGAAGGCACCTCCATGGCCTCGCCGCACGCCGCCGGCGTCGCCGCCATCCTCATCAGCCGTTTCGGCAAGCCCGGCAGAGCCGGGGTGGACCTGGCGCCCGCCACCGTGGAGGACCTGCTCTACAAGACCGCCGCCCAGAAGGCGTGCCCGGAACCCCGCAAGTACGTCTACAAGATCTTCGGCCAGAGCGAGACGCACGAGTGCCAGGGCGAGGCCGCCGACAACGGATTCTACGGCCACGGCATTGTGGACGCCTGGAAGGCGGCTACCGTCGTACCATGATGTATCGCCTCATCGCGGACGCAGCGATGGTGGTGCACTTCGCCTTTCTCCTCTACATGGCTGTGGGCGGCTTCCTCGCGTGGCGCTGGCGGCGTACTATCTGGGCGCACCTCGCCGTCGCCTCCTGGGGCGTGCTCTCGGTCGTGACCGGCGTGGAGTGCCCCCTCACCCTCGTCGAGGACTGGGGACGCCGCAACGCCGGACTGGCGGGCCTGCCCGCCAGCGGCTTCATCGACCACTACATCGAAGGCGTGATCTACCCGGAGGAGTACACGAACTTGGTGCGACTGGGGGTCGCAGTTCTCGTTCTGTTCTCCTACGCCGGGTACGTTCTGCGTCGTCAGTGACTGCCAAGTGGTCTGTACCAATTAAGGTAGGACTCGTGACTCGTCGCGCGAAAATCGTCTGCACCCTAGGTCCCGCCACATCCTCCAAGGAACGTCTCCGCGAGCTGATCGCCGCGGGCATGGACGTGGCGCGGTTCAACCTCAGCCATGGCAATCATGACCTGCACAGAGAGGTCTACGACCGGGTTCGGGAGGTGGCGGCCGACCTCGGCCGCGGTGTAGGCGTGCTCGCCGACCTGCAGGGCCCCAAGATCCGTGTTGGCACCTTCGAGGAAGGCCCGGTCAGGCTGGGCTTCGGCGACGTCTTCACCATCACCACCGAAGACGTGCCCGGAGACCGCGAGCAGGTCTCCACCACCTACAAGGGCCTGCCCAAGGACGTCCGCCCCGGTGACACCATCCTCGTCGACGACGGCCGCCTCGTGCTGGAGGCCACCCGCGTCGACGACGAGCGCATCATCACGCGGGTCGTCATCGGCGGCATGATCTCCGACAACAAGGGCCTCAACCTGCCGGGCGTCAACGTCAGCGCCCCCGCACTCACCGACAAGGACGAGGCCGACCTGCGCTGGGCGCTGCGCACCGGCTTCGACATGATCGCCCTGTCCTTCGTCCGCCGCCCGTCCGACGCCGACGTGGTGCGCAACATCATGGAGCAGGAGGCCGTACGCCTCCCGCTGCTCGCCAAGATCGAGAAGCCGCAGGCCGTGGACCGCCTCCCCGACATCGTCGAGGCCTTCGACGGCATCATGGTCGCCCGCGGCGACCTCGGCGTCGAACTGCCCCTGGAGCAGGTCCCTATCGTGCAGCGGCGCATCATCGAGCTGTGCCGCGAGAAGGCCCGCCCGGTCATCGTCGCCACCCAGATGCTCGACTCGATGATGAACGCCCCGCGCCCCACCCGCGCCGAGGCCTCCGACGTGGCCTACGCGGTCATGGACGGCGCCGACGCGGTCATGCTCTCGGGCGAGACCTCGGTCGGCAACTACCCCATCGAGGCCGTCTCCACGATGGACCGCATCGCCTGCGCCGCCGAGAAGTCCTCCCTGCAGGCCACCCACACGCTGGAGCGCATGCCGGAGACCACCGGCGGCGCCATCGCGCGGGCCGCGGCCGAGGTCGGGGCCATCGTGGGGGCCAAGGCGCTGGTCGCCTTCACGATGTCGGGCGAGACGGCGCGGCGGCTGGCCCGCTACCGCTCCCCGATCCCGCTGCTGGCCTTCACCTCCTCGCCGCACGTGCGCGGGCAGTTGTCGCTGACGTGGGGGGTGGAGACGTTCCACGTGCCGTTCGTGCACCACACCGATGACATGGTGCGGCAGGTGGAGGCGTCGCTGTTGTCCCTGGGACGCCTGGAGAAGGGCGACAAGGTGGTCATCGTGGCCGGCTCGCCCCCCGGCACCCCCGGCTCCACCAACGCCCTCCGCGTCCACACGATCGGATCCGCAGTCTCCCACGCCCACTAAACATTTTTTTTATCCTTTACGCTGCGACGTGGCCTGCCACCCGCCGCACTCCGGCTGAGGGCCCTCCAGGAAACGGCCTCTGAACCCTTCAGTGGCTGAGCGCCGTTACGGAGCGCACAGTGGGCCCTCGCCGTGGTTCAAGGTTGGCCGGTTACCCCTGGTCGCTGGGACGCCTGCGGTGGCCGCAAGGCCGATCACGCGGCGGCGCTCCGATGAGCCCGGATACGGCGACGAGCCCGGATAGGGCGGTGGGCTCTGATACGGCGATGGGCCCGGATACGGCGATGGGCCCGGATACGGCGATGGGCCCGGATACGGCGATGGGGCAGCGTTCGTTACCACGCTGCCCCATCCGTGTTTGTTGGTTTGTTTGTTCGTTTGTGGGCCTGACCGAAAGGGCAGGTCGTGGGCGTTGCGTCAGTTGGCGTGTAGGGCGGCGTTCAGTTCGATGCCGTTGCCCTTGCGGGGGAGTGCCTCCACGGCGCCGGACTGCGAGTTGCGGCGCAGCAGGATGCCGTTGGAGCCCGACAGCTCGGCCGCCTTGACGACCTTGCCGTCCGGCAGAAGGACCCGCGTGCCCGCCGTCACGTACAGGCCCGCCTCCACCACGCAGTCGTCGCCCAGCGAGATGCCCAGGCCCGAGTTCGCGCCCAGCAGGCAGCGCTCGCCGATCGAGATGACCTGCTTGCCGCCGCCCGACAGCGTCCCCATGATCGAGGCGCCGCCGCCGACGTCGGAGTGGTCGCCGACGACCACGCCCGCCGAGACCCGGCCCTCGATCATCGCCGAGCCCAGGGTGCCGGCGTTGAAGTTCACGAAGCCCTCGTGCATGACCGTCGTGCCCTCGGCCAGGTGGGCGCCCAGCCGTACCCGGTCGGCGTCGGCGATCCGCACGCCCGACGGCAGCACGTAGTCCACCATGCGCGGGAACTTGTCCACCCCGTACACCGCCACCGGCCCCTTCGCCCGCAGTCGCAGCCGCGTGCGCTCGAAGTCCGGCACCGGGCACGGCCCGTAGTTCGTCCACACCACGTTGGCCAGCAGCCCGAACTGACCGTCCAGGTTAGCCCCGTGGGGCCGGATCAGCCGCGAGGAGAGCAGGTGCAGGCGCAGCCAGACGTCGTGCGTGTCCGCCGGCGGCTCGGAGAGGTCGGCGATACCGGTCCGCACCGCCACGACCTCCACACCCCGCGCCGGGTCCGGGCCGACCAACTCGGCCAGCTCGCCGGCCTCCTCCGCGGAGAGCCGCTGCGTGCCCTTCACGGGCGGGGCGCCCAGTTCGGGCGCGGGGAACCAGGTGTCGAGTACGGTGCCGTCGGCGGCAATGGTCGCGAGGCCGGTGCCGAAGGCGCCGGTCGTCGGAGCGGGATCGATAGCAGTCACGAGCCCAAAACTACCGTTCCACAGCTCACCCCCGAGCCCTCAGACTCGCCTTCGATGGCCACTCCGCCCCCTCAGGCCCTCCTTCGACGGTAGCCTCGCGTCCTCTGATCCGCCGTGGGCAGTCACCCCGAGTCCTCAGGTCCTCCTTCGGGCGGTCTCCCCGAGTCCTCAGAACCGCCTATCGGGCGGTCTCCCCGAGCCCTCTGATCCGCCTATTGGGCGGTCACCCTGAGTCCTCAGAACCGCCTTCGGTGGTCAGCCCAGCGCTCCCAAGTCCGCCTTCGATGGTCAGCCCAGGGCTCCCAGGCCCGCCTTTGGCGGTCAGCCCAGCGCTCCCAAGTCCGCCGACAGCCAGTGCTCCGGCCGCATCCTGAACGTCACGAGCGCGTTGAGATCCGAGCCCTGCACATATCCCGACACGGCGTCCGGCGGCAGGTAACGGCCCGAGATGCGCGTCAGGTCCTCCAGCGTCGTCGGCCCCGACCGCACCACGGGACCCTCCACGGACACGTACCGGTAGGTCGGGCTGACCCGCTGCACCAGCACCGAGAACCGGCCGGCCTTCCCGATCAGCCGGGCCTTGCGCGAGTCGCCGTCGGTCAGGAACCGCAGCTCGCCGCCGGGGCTGTAGTCGTACCAAACCGGCACGGTCAGTGGCGCGCGGCCCTCGCCGGCCTCCACGGCCAGGCTCGCGATGTGCGACTCCGCCAGGAACGCCTCCCGCGCCGCAACACTCAACGCCATCCCGCCCACCCCCGTCCTCATCGATCTTGAAACGCATATTCCCGGTGGGAGCGATCCCGAAAAGTCCCCACGTGCGAGGGCACCTTCTACGCGGGGGCGCGCGCCCCGTCCGAAGCGCGTTCCGCGACCTCCACCGCAGTACGCACGAACGCCGCCAGCGCCCGCGACCGCGTCGACTCGTCCCACGCCAGCACCACAGTCGTCGGCTCCCCATCGATCACCGGGACACACACCAGATCCCGCCGCACCTGATCCTTGACCGACTCCGGCGCCACCACCACCAGCCGCCCCAGCGCGACGAGCTGCATGAGCGTCGCCGGCTCCCAGCTCTCAGGAGCCGCCGCATTCGAGACCCCAGAAGCCACCGAGCCCGAGACTCCAGAAGCCACCGAGCCCGAGATCCCGGGAGCCACCGAGCCCGGGACCCCAGAAGCAGCCGAGGCGGACACTCGAGGAGTAGCCGGAGGGGACATCCCAGGAGTTGCCGGAGCGGATCCCCGAGAAGGCGCAGGAGCGGACACCCTGGGAGTCACCGAGGCGGAGGCCCAGGAAGCGGCCGGAGCCGAGGCCCCGGAAAGCGTGCTGGGCCAGTGGGGCGTCGGGTCGGCCTCCAGGTCGGCCAGGCGGACGAAGTCCCTGCCCGCCAGCGCATGCCCGGCCGACACGACCGCCACCCGGCTCTCCACCCGCAGAGGCTCCCAATCAAACCCCGTAAGGTCCTCATACGGGCTGTGCAGGAACGCCGCGTCCGCCGTACCGTCACGCAGCAGCCGCGCCCGCTCCGCCACCCCGCACAGCGCCAGCTCCACCTCCACAGCGTCGGGACGGCCGCAGTAGGCGGCCAGAATGTCCGGCAGCAGCCCGCCGTCGCCGCCCGGCTTGAGCGCCACCACCAGCCGCGGCTCGATCAGCCCCGCCCGCCGCGTACGCGCGGTCGCGGCGGCCACCGCGTCGAGGATCCTGGCCGCCTCTCCGGCCAGCACCTCACCGGCCGGCGTCAACGACACCCCACGGCCGGACCGGTCGAACAGGCGCACCCCGAGCCGCCGCTCCAGCTTCTGAATGGCCCTGGACAGCGGTGGTTGCGCCATGCCCAGCCGCGCCGCCGCCCGCCCGAAGTTCAGCTCCTCCGCCACGGCCGCGAAATAGGTCAGCTCGCGCGTCTCCATACTCACAGGGTATTGCCCGCGACCCACCCGGTGTTGGCCCGGCAGACCCGCCCGATGATGTGCTTCCAGACATGACCGACAACACCACCGCCCTGGTGACCGGGGCCAACAAGGGCATCGGCTACGAGATCGCCGCCGGCCTCGCAGCCAGAGGCATGACCGTCCTGCTCGGCTGCCGCGACCACACCCGCGGCGAACAGGCCGCCACCCGCCTTCGCGAACAGGCCGCTACCGGCCCGCACGCGCAGATCATCGACGTACGCCCGATCGTCCTCGACGTCACCGACCCCGCCACCATCGAGGCCGCCGCCGCCTCCCTCACCCGCCTGGACGTGCTCGTCAACAACGCCGGCATCTCGGGCCCCACGATCGACCCGCCCAGCGCCATGGCGGCACAGACCGTCCGCGAGGTGTTCGAGACCAACGTCATCGGCGTCCTCATGGTCACCAACGCCATGCTCCCCCTGCTCAGACGCTCACCCGCCCCCCGCATCGTGAACGTCTCCAGCGGCGTCGGCTCCCTCGCCCACCACACCGACCCCAACCACTACATGTCCGCCCTCCCGCCCACCGCCGCCTACCCGATCTCCAAGACCGCGCTCAACTCCCTGACCGTCCAGTACGCCAAGGAACTGCGCAAGGACGGCATCCTCGTCAACGCCGCCGCCCCAGGCGCCTGCGCCACCGACTTCACCAAGGACCTCCCCCTCACCATCACCCGCACGGCCGCCGACGGCGCGGCCATTATCGTCCACCTGGCCACCCTGGGACCCGACGGCCCAACGGGCGGCTTCTTCGACGACGCCGGCCCCGTGCCCTGGTAACAGCCCTCGTGGTCAGTACTTCGGCCCCACATGACGGTCGAGCAACTCCACGGCCTCCCGCCTGGCGACCGACAACTCGTTCCGCTTGTTGAACCGCCAGGCGACACCGAGCAAGTCGAGAGCTTGGCCGCACAGGGCGAGGATGTCGGAGGACTCGTTCTTGAAGAGGTAGCGAGGGTATTCGTACCAGCGGACGCCGCTGGGAAGGACATGGCGGACCCGGTTGAGCCCTCGGTAGCCGTCCGAGTGCATCAGGCCTCTCACGAGCCGCCCGGGGTGGGCTGAGACGATCTCGCGCTGCCATGGTTCGAGCTGGATCGCGCGGTCATGCTTCTTGCCTGGACCGTGTTGGGGAAAGAGATGCCGCCAGTGCTTGGAGTAGGAGTTGACGTCCTTGTATCCCTGTCTCTGGATCACGCGGACCTTGTTGGTCGGCCGGACGGCCTGAAGTGCTTCGACGCATTCCTGTACGAGGCCGGGCCAGTCGTCGGCGCAGGCGATCCGCAGGGCCCAAACCTGCTTCGCACGGTCGCCGACCCAGCAGATGCATCCGTCACCGAGATAAAGGCCCAGCAGGTAGGCATAACTTTCGGCTGGGGCAGGGGAACGGGGTCTGGACGCGCAGCGTGGGCAGGTGCCGGTCATCGGGGACAGGTGATCAGGCTGGTCGCGCCAGCGGCGGATGGTGGCCGGGGTAGGGCCGGTCTGGCGGCTGGCCTCACTGATGCTGAGTCCCGAGGCGAGCAGGCGAAGCGCTTGGTCACGTACCGCGAGATCATACATGCGGAGAGTGTCGCACTCGGGTACGACAAAACCGCCTGGCGAGCAGGCCAGGCGGTTTGTTGGTGCCCCGGGTGGGATTCGAACCCACACTGTGCGGGTTTTGAATCCGCTTTCTCTGCCGTTGGAATACCGAGGCTGACGTCCGCAAATGTCCAGACTTGTGACGTTGCACCTACTCGAATCCTAGCCCAACCTGGGGGCGACTCGATCCGGCGTGGATCTAATCTACCGGACGTCTGTACTCTTCTGCTCGTGAGTACGCAGCGGCGAGTAGTGATCGCGGAAGACGAGGCCCTGATCCGCCTCGACCTCAAGGAGATGCTTGAGGAGGACGGCTACGTCGTCGTGGGCGAGGCCGGTGATGGTGAGCAGGCGATCCGGCTGGCCGCCGACCTGAGGCCCGATCTGGTGATCCTGGATGTCAAGATGCCGGTGCTCGACGGCATCTCGGCGGCCGAGCGGATCGTGGCCGAGCGGATCGCCCCCTGCCTGATCCTGACCGCCTTCTCCCAGCGTGACCTGGTCGAGCGGGCCAGGGACGCGGGGGCGATGGCCTATCTGGTCAAGCCGTTCACCAAGGCGGATCTGGTGCCGGCGATCGAGATGGCGGTGAGCAGGCACGAGGAGATGGTCGCGCTGGCGGCCGAGGTGTCGAGCCTGTCGGAGCGGCTGGAGACGAGGAAGCTGGTGGAGCGGGCCAAGGGGCAGTTGATGGCCCAGCACGGCTGGACGGAGCCGCAGGCGTTCCGGTGGATCCAGAAGGCGTCGATGGACCGGCGGCTGAGCATGCGTGAAGTTGCTCAGATCGTTATAGATGACGCGGCGGAGCGATCCTGAAAAAGGCGTATATCAGGTGATTTGACCCGGTGGGTTGTGGTGCGGTCACGGCTGGGCATCCAACCGGTTTCGGGTGCTTACGTGGCTGGCGTCCCGGCGCGTAACTGATGGGCGGACGGAAGGTTCGCTCATCTTCGATCGGAGACGCTTTCCATGATCCGTGTTTTTCGTGCCCGCGCCCCGTTCGCCGCCCCGTTCACCGCCCCGCTCGCCGTCCCGCTCACTGTCACGGTCGCGTGCGTGGCGCTGGTGGCGTGTGGCTCCGGCGGCACCACCAACCCCGGTGCCACGAGCTCCGCCTCGGCGTCGCCGTCCGCTCCCGCGGCCCAGCGTGGGGACGGCACGCTGACGATCGGCACGCTGCTGCCGCAGACGGGGTCGCTGGCGTATCTGGGGCCGCCCATGTTCGGGGGCGCCGACCTGGCGCTCAAGGAGATCAACGAGGCCGGCGGCGTGCTGGGCAAGCCCGTGGTCGAGCACGACACCGACTCCGGTGACACGTCCACGAACATCGCCTCGCAGTCGACGGACAAGCTGCTGGCGCAGAAGGTGGACGCGATCGTCGGGGCGGCGTCCTCGTCGGTGTCGGAGTCGGTGATCGACAAGATCACGAGGGCGGGGGTGGTGCAGTTCTCGCCGGCCAACACCTCCGACAAGTTCACCACGATCGAGGACAAGGGCCTGTACTTCCGTACGGCGCCGCCGGACAGGCTGCAGGGGCGGGTCCTGGGTGACCTGGTCGTGTCCGAGGGCAGCGACACGGTGGGGATCCTGGCGCTGCAGGACGCCTACGGCTCCGGCCTGGCCGACCAGGTGACGCAGACGGCCGAGGCGGGGGGCGCCAGCGTCGTGGAGCGGGTGGACTACGACCCCAAGGCCGCCGACTTCTCGGCCGACGTGGCCAAGATCAAGGCCAAGAACCCGAAGGCGATCGTGCTGATCGGCTTCGAGGAGACCGCCAAGGTGGTGCAGGAGCTGGTCAAACAGGGGCTGACCAGCGACAAGCACAAGTGGTACATGGTGGACGGCAACATGTCGAACTCCAACTTCGTGCAGTCGCCGAAGGGCACGATGGACGGGGTCAAGGGCACGATGCCGGGTGCGGAGGCGCCCGCGGCGTTCCAGAAGCGGTTGCTGTCGGTGAACCCGGAGCTGACCGAGTACACCTACGGGGCCGAGTCGTACGACGCCGTGACGCTCATCGCGCTGGCCGCGGAGGCCGCCAAGGACGACAGTGGCGCGTCCATCGCCGCCAAGCTGGTGGAGGTGAGCAAGGGCGGCGAGAAGTGCAAGGGCTTCAAGGAGTGCGCCGACCTTCTCAGGGCCGGTCAGGACATCGACTACGAGGGTGTCAGCGGTCCGGTGGACTTCAACGACGCGGGGGACCCGTCGGTCGCGACGATCGGGGTCTACCAGTACGGGGCCGACAACCGGTTCAACGCCGCCAAGGCGGTCGAATATCGCACGGGGAAGATCGCCGGCTGATCCTCCCCGGCGCCATTTTCAGCCCTGGTCCGGATATTTCGGGCCGGGGCTTCCTCAAAGGATGAGATGTCCGTAACTCTGATGAAACGTATCATTACTATGGGTGTTTGGGACATCACAAGTCAGTATAAAAGCCGCGTAAGAACTCCCCTTGCTCAGGCCGGAGAGGCAAGCTGAGCTTGGAAAACCGGCGAAGGCGACCGTCTCCTTCGCCGAGATAGGGGAGTCTGTTTATGAACCGTATTGCTCCGGTGGGACGTGTGCTGGCCGTCGCGGCCGCGGCGAGTCTGGCCCTGACGGCCTGTGGCGGCGGTGGCGACACGGCCGGGCAGGAGCCCGCCTCCGCCGCGCCGTCCACGGCGGCCTCCTCGGCGCCGGCGGCCGAGGGCGACGGCAAGCTGACCCTTGGCACGGTCCTGCCGCAGACCGGTTCGCTGGCGTATCTGGGACCGCCCGAGTTCGCCGGCGTGGACCAGGCGGTCAAGGAGATCAACGAGGCCGGCGGGGTGCTCGGCCAGCCGGTCGAGAAGGTTCACACGGACTCGGGCGACACGACCACGAACATCGCCTCGCAGTCGGTGGACAAGCTGCTGCAGCAGAAGGCCGACGCCATCATCGGCGCGGCGTCCTCGTCGGTGTCGGAGTCGATCGTCGACAAGATCACGGGTGCGGGCGTGGTGCAGTTCTCGCCGGCCAACACCTCCGACAAGTTCTCCACGATCGAGGACAAGGGCCTGTACTTCCGTACGGCGCCGCCGGACAAGCTGCAGGGCCGTGTCCTGGGCGACGTCATCGCGGCCGACGGCAACGACACCGTCGGGATCCTGGCGATGCAGGACTCCTACGGCTCCGGCCTGGCCGACCAGGTGACGCAGACGGCCGAGGGGGCCGGCGCCAGCATCGTGGAACGGGTCGACTACGACCCGAAGGCGGCCGACTTCTCCGCCGACGTGGCCAAGATCAAGGCCAAGAACCCGAAGGCGATCGTGCTGATCGGCTTCGAGGAGGGCGCCAAGGTCGTGGCCGAGCTGGTCAAGCAGGGCCTGACGGCGGACAAGGTCAAGTGGTACATGGTCGACGGCAACATGTCGAACAGCAACTACAAGGACATGCCCAAGGGCACGCTCAAGGGCGTCAAGGGCACGATCCCCGGAGCCGAGGCGCCCACCGCCTTCAGGGAGAAGCTCACCAAGCTCAACCCGAAGCTCGACGACTTCACCTACTCCGCCGAGTCCTATGACGCGGCCAACCTGATCGCCCTGGCGGCCGAGGCGGCCAAGGACGACAGCGGCGCGTCGATCGCCGCCAAGCTGGCGGAGGTGAGCAAGGGCGGCGAGAAGTGCAAGAACTTCAAGGAGTGCGCCGACCTGCTGAAGGAGGGCAAGGACATCGACTACGACGGGATCAGCGGCCCGGTCGAGTTCGATGACAAGGGCGACCCGTCGGTGGCCACGATCGGCGTCTACCAGTACGGCGACGACAACAAGTACCCGGGCAAGGCCCTGGAGTACCGCTCCGGCAAGATCGAGGGCTAACCCGTGCCGCGGCAGGCGCGCAGCGCGTAGTCGATGAGGCTGTCCTGCCGCGGCTTGGGCGGGGTCACGATCACCACCCGCTCCTCACCCCCGTCGATGGTGGCCCGCACCGGGAACAGGAAGGCCTTCTTGGCCTCGGCGAAGGCGTGCGCGTCGCAGCGGGCGGGGGTGAGCTCGACGGGCACCTCCAGCCGCTGCGCGCCGGCCGCCAGCGTGGCGAGCGGCCGGCCCTCGCCGGTGGCCATGTAGTGCGTGGTGCCGCCGATGTCGTTCAGCGTCACCACGCCGGGCCCGCGCCGGGTGAGCAGCAGACTGCCCCGCATGACCTTGCCCGACTCCTTCCACTCCGGGCCGAACTCGATGCTCACGGCCTGCTTGATGAGGAATTCCGAGCACTCGTCGCGCAGCAGTCTGGCCAGCAGCGGGTCGGGGTGCGGCACCTGGAAGACCACCCTGCGTGGCTGCTCCGAGCCGGCGCCGACGTGGGCCACGACGGTCGCGGGCCGCACCTCGGGCAGGCCCTGGGGGGAGCAGTTGGCGGCGCCGTACGGGATCTGCAGGTCCGTGCGCTCGGTCTTCCCGATGACGGAGCCGGACCGTTCCGGCGGCAGCGTTTTGAAGGACGGCGTGACAAGCTGGACGTCGGCGAAATAAACCGGTGTTTCACTAGTATTTCGGACAGCCACTTGAAGCGCGTGAACCGGTTCGTCCGAACGCCATTGGGCCAGTGAGACCGACACTCCGGGCGGCGGTCCGGCCTGCGGCGGAGCGGGCGGCTCCGGCGAACTGCAACCCGCGGCGAGTACGGCGGACGCGGCGAGGACGGTAATGCGCTTCATCCGTCGCACATTAAGCGTCCCCGCGCAGGTCCCGTAAGTTGAGGAGTGATTACGACTCCGCATCCAAGTGCCGACAGTTCCCCGGGGGACCTGGTTGGAGCACGCGCCGATTTTGTACGTTTCCGCTATTCGATCGGGAACGCTCGGCGGTGCTGACGGATCCCGGCCTGGAATGAAGGAGACACTTCATGATCCGCATTGCTCCCGTGGGACGGGCGCTGGCTGTCGTGGCTGCCACCAGCCTGGCCCTGACAGCCTGCGGTGGTGGCGGTGACACCGCCACGCAGACTTCCCAGAGTGCCGCGCCCGCCTCGTCCGCTCCGGCGGCCAAGGGCGACGGCACGCTCACCCTCGGCACGCTGCTGCCCCAGACCGGTTCGCTGGCGTTCCTCGGCCCGCCCGAGTTCGCGGGGGTCGACCTGGCCCTCAAGGAGATCAACGAGGCCGGCGGCGTGCTCGGCAAGCCCGTGGTCAAGCACGACACCGACTCCGGTGACACGACCACGAACATCGCCTCGCAGTCGGTGGACAAGCTGCTGCAGCAGAAGGCCGACGCCATCATCGGCGCGGCGTCCTCGTCGGTGTCGGAGTCGGTGATCGACAAGATCACGGGTGCGGGCGTGGTGCACTTCTCGCCGGCCAACACCTCCGACAAGTTCACCACGATCGAGGACAAGGGCCTGTACTTCCGTACGGCGCCGCCGGACAAGCTCCAGGGCCGCGTCCTGGGTGACCTGATCGTGGCCGACGGCAACGACACGGTCGGCATCATGGCCATGCAGGACGCCTACGGCACCGGCCTGGCCGACCAGGTCCAGAAGACGGTCACCGAGGGTGGCGGCGAAGTGGTCGAGCGCGTCGACTACGACCCGAAGGCGGCCGACTTCTCCGCCGACATCACCAAGATCAAGGCCAAGAACCCCAAGGGCATCGTGCTGATCGGCTTCGAGGAGACCGCCAAGGTCGTCCAGGAGCTGATCAAGCAGGGCATGCCGGCCAGTAAGCACAAGTGGTACATGGTCGACGGCAACATGTCGAACACCAACTACAAGGACATGCCCAAGGGCACCCTCACCGGCGTCAAGGGCACCTACCCCGGCGCCGCCTCCTCCGAGGAGTTCCGCCAGAAGCTGCTCGACATCAACTCCAAGCTCGAGGACTTCACCTACGCCCCCGAGTCCTACGACGCCGCCAACCTGATCGCGCTGGCCGCCGAGGCCGCCAAGAGCGACGCGGGCACGGACATCGCGGCCAAGCTGGCCGAGGTCAGCAAGGGCGGCGAGAAGTGCACCAACTTCAAGCAGTGCGTCGATCTGCTGAAGGCCGGCACGGACGTCGACTACGAGGGCATCAGCGGCCCGGTCGAGTTCAACGAGGCCGGTGACCCTGCGGTCGCCACCATCGGCATCTACGAGTACAAGAGCGACAACACCTACCCGGTCAAGGCGCTGGAGTACCGCACCGGCAACATCAGCGGCTGAACGAGCACGACGGACAAGAGGGGCCCGTCCGCCACGGCCGGGCCCCTCCCGCTGTTCGCACTCCGCCACACCCTCCCGCTATTCGCACTCCGCCACGATGTGGTCGGCGGCGACGCGGTACTGCTTGAGCAACTCCACCTGCCGCTGCCTGGGCACGTCGCCCTTGGACAGGGCCGAGGCGGTGCTCTTGACGGTTTCGGCGCTCTCCCTCAACGAGCCGGGCAGCCGGCCGCCGAACTCGCTGGTGATGCCGTAGACCTCCGCCAGGCGGCTGATGACGGCGTCCTCGAAGTTCTGCCGCTCCTCCTGGCCCTTCGGCTCCAGCATGAGGCCCGCGTACCCGATGGAGGAGACCACGCGGGCGCACGGGCTGTCGGTGGGATCGCCGCCGGTGCTGTACTTCTCCGCGGAGGAGGCGCCGTTCTGGCAACCGACGAGCAGGACGGGCAGCATGAGCGCGACTGTCGCTGAACGTTTCACACCGCTCATTAAAGAACGGAGAAGGGGCCCCGAGGCAGGCCCCTTCTCCGTTTTTGTGGTGCTTTACGCCTTGGCCAGCGTCCCGAGGTACAGCTCGATGACCTTGGGGTCGTCGGCAAGCTGGCGTCCGGTGCCGGTGTAGGCGTTGCGGCCCTGGTCCAGGACGTAGCCGCGGTGGCAGATCTGCAGGCAGCGCCGCGCGTTCTGCTCCACCATGATCACGGTCACGCCGGCCTTGTTGATCTGCTGGGCCTGGATGAACACCAGGTCCTGCAGCTTGGGCGACAGACCGGCCGACGGCTCGTCGAGCAGCAGCACCGACGGCTCGGTCATGAGGGCCCTGGCCATCGCGACCATCTGCCGCTCACCGCCCGACAGGGAGCCGGCGCGCTGCTTGCGCCGCTCCTTGAGCGCGGGGAACAACTCGGCCACGAACTCGAAGCGCTCCTTGAACTTCCCCGGCACCTGGAAGGCGCCCATCTCCAGGTTCTCCTCGATGGTGAGGCTGGGGAAGACGTTGTTGTTCTGCGGCACGTAGCCGACGCCTCGGGCGACCAGCGAGTGCGCCTTCATGTTCGTGATGTTCTCACCCTTGAGCAGCACCTGGCCGCTGCGGATGTTGACCAGCCCGAACATGGCCTTGAGCAGGGTCGACTTGCCGGCGCCGTTGGGGCCGATGATGCCGATCAGCTCGCCGTCCTTCACGTACAGGTCGGAGCTGTTGAGGATGTTGACGCCGGGCAGGTAGCCGGCGATCAGCTCGTCGCAGCGCAGCACCGCGTCCTGGGCGCCCTCCAGGTGGGCGGTACGGTCGATGACGGCGGCCTTGGACTGGGCCGGCCCGGCCGGCCGTTCGTCGGCGCTCACTTCTGCCTCTCCTCTGTGGTCTCTGGCTCGGGCTCGGGGGCACTGCCCTCGGCCTCCTGGATCTCCGCCTCCAGAGCCGCCTCGGCCTCGTGGAGCTGGGCCTCCAGCTCGCTCTCCGACAGCGGCGCGTCGTGGTGGGCGCCCAGGTAGGCGTCGATCACGCGCTCGTCGGACATGATCGTCGAGGGCGGCCCCTCGGCGATGACCGCTCCCTGGGCCATGACGATCACCCAGTCGCTGATGTCGCGGACCATGTCCATGTCGTGCTCCACGAACAGCACGGTCATGCCCTGGTCGCGCAGGTCCTTGACGTGGCCGAGCAGCGACTGCGTCAGGGCCGGGTTCACCCCGGCCATCGGCTCGTCGAGCATGACCAGCTCGGGCTGGACCATCAGCGCGCGGGCCATCTCCAGCAGCTTGCGCTGCCCGCCGGACAACGAACCGGCGAAGTCGTCGCGCTTGGCGTCGAGCTTGAACCGTTCGAGCAGTACCTCGGCCCTGGCGGTGATCTCGTCCTCCTGGCCGCGCCACAGGGCCGGGAAGAGCGCCTGGACGAAGTTCTCGCCCTTCTGGCGCTGGGCGCCCAGGCGCATGTTCTCCAGCACCGTCAGGCGCGACAGCGCCTTGGTGAGCTGGAACGTGCGCACCATCCCGGAACGTGCCACCTTGTGCGCCGGCACGCCGTTCATGGTCCGCCCGTTGAACGTCCACGACCCCGAGTCGGCCGTGTCGAAGCCGGTGAGCTGGTTGAAGAACGTGGTCTTGCCCGCGCCGTTGGGGCCGATCAGCGCGGTGATGGAGCCGCGCTGGATCTCGACGTGGTTCACCTCGACGGCGGTCAGGCCGCCGAAGCGGCGCACCACGTTGTCCACCACGAGGATCGGGTCCGGCTTGGGCACGCCGGGCTCGCGGTCCAAATCCTGGAAGGCGGCCAGTGCGGCGGCCTTGCTGTGGGTCGTTACGGTCTCAGCGCGCATCGATTGCTATCTCCCTCTTGTCACCGAAGATGCCCTGTGGCCGGAAGATGAGCAACAGGATGAGGCCCAGGCCCACGAAGACGTAGCGCATGGCGCCGGCCTGAGTGGTGTCCAGGAACGTGATGACGCCGGCCCCGACGGCCTCGGCGAGCAGGCCGTTGAGCAGGACGAGCAGCACCCAGAACAACATCGCCCCGACGACGGGGGCCATCACGCGGGCGGCGCCGCCCAGGATGACCATCGTGTACAGGAAGAAGGTGGTCTCGGTGCCGAAGACGTCCGGCTGCACCGAGCCGTAGGCCAGGCCGTAGATGAAGCCGCCCAGACAGCCGATGACGCCGCCCAGGACGAGCGACTGCATCTTGTACGAGAAGACGTTCTTGCCCAGGCTGCGTACCGCGTCCTCGTCCTCGCGGATGGCCTTGAGCACCCGGCCCCACGGGCTCTTCATCAGCAGGTAGACGATGAAGCAGCACAGCGCGATCAGCAACCAGCCGACGGTCAGCACCCACATCGAGCGGTTGTTGAAGAACAGCGGCACGGGCCCGAGGTTGAAGCCGTAGTCACCCTCGGGATAGGGGTTGAGCGCGTAGAAGCCGTCGGTGAAGCCGCGCTGCCCGTCGGAGCCGCCGAAGATGCTCTTGAACTGCACCGAGCGGAAGATGAGGCGGACGATCTCGGCCGCCGCGATGGTGACGATGGCGAGATAGTCGGCGCGCAGTTGCAGGGTCGGGATGCCCAGCAGGATCGCCAGGACCACCGCCGCGGCGAGGCCGACGATGATGCCGATCCAGAACGGCATGCCCATGACGGTGACCATGACGGCCAGGCCGTAGCCGGCCACGCCCATGAAGGCGGCCTGGCCGAAGTTGAGCAGGCCGGTGTAGCCGAAGTGGATGTTGATGCCGATGGCGGCGAGCGCGTACAGCACCGTCTCGACGCCGACCGCCGACTTGATGGTGGTGCTGAAGATCGTGATCCAGTCCATTCTGATCCTCCCCCGATCAGCCGATCCGCTCGCGGCGGCCGAGAATGCCCTGCGGCCGGACGAGGAGCACGATGATGAGCACTGCCAGCGCGCCGACGCTCTTGAGCTCCGGCGGCACCCACAGGGTCGAGACCTGGATGAACAGGCCGACCACGAGCGAGCCCACGAGGGCGCCGAAGGCGGTGCCCAGGCCGCCCAGCGTCACGCCGGCGAAGATGAGCAGCAGGATGTCCTGGCCCATGGTGAACTTCAGGTTCTGCGAGAGGCCGAGCATGATTCCGGCCAGCGCGGCGATGGCGGCGCCCACCGTCCAGATGATTCTGATGACCCGGTCGACGTTGATGCCGGACGAGGCCGCCAGCGCGGGGTTGTCGGCCACGGCGCGGGCCGCCTTGCCGGTGCGGGTGCGCAGGAGGGCCAGGCCGACGATGATCAGTACGGCGAGCTCGATGCCCATGGCCACGAAGTTCTTGGGGGCGGCCGAGATGGGGCCGACCTGGACGCCGGGCTGGGCGGTGTACTGCGCGAACGCCTCGGTCTGGGCGCCGAAGAGGATCTGGATGACGTACCGGAGGAAGATCGCCACGCCGATCGAGATGATCATCATGGCGATCGTGCCGGTGCCGCGTCTGCGTAGCTGGCCCCAGAACAGGCGATCTTGCAGGTAGCCGAGTATTCCGGCGACGACGACGGCGATCGCCGCGGCCGGGATGAGATGCAGCCCGAATCCGACGTTGAAGGCGAAGGCCAGGACGGCGCCGAGCGTGACCAGCTCGCCGTGGGCGAAGTTGGTCAGGCCGGTGGTGCCGTAGATGAGCGACAGGCCCAGCGCCGCCAGGGCGATGATCAGGCCCAGGTTCAGGCCCTCGAACGTGAGCTGGGCGGCCTGGGTCCAGAACGTGCTCTGGCTGCTGCCGCCGCCGCCCTGCTCCTGCTCGCCCGGCGCGCCCTTGGGCTGCAGCGCGAACAGGACCGTGGAGCAGTTGCCCTCGTAGACCGTCGGGGTGCGGGAGTTGGTCCCGCCGCGCACCTCGGAGTTCTGCGGGAGGCTGCTGACATCCAGCGTGACCTTGTACTTACCTGGCTTGTCGACCTGTACGTCCCAGGCGCCTTGAGCGTTTGTGGTGACCGCTTCGACGGGTTGTCCGCTTTCGGTGGTCACGGCGATTTTTGCGCCGTTCACTGGCTGGCCTTGGAGTTTGAGTGTTCCCCTCAGTCCCTGGCAGTCGGCCGGCCCCGCGTGGGCCGGGCCGGCGAGCAGGAAGATGAGTCCACCCAGGAAGGCCGTGAACGCGATCACGGCTCTGCGCAATGGTGCTCCCTCAAAGTAGGTCAAGGCGGGGTTGTGCCCCTCCATCTCGACACGCGCGCATCGCAGGCACAACTGGGATGCAATGGCGGGAGCCTATTCCGGGGACGCCCGGTTCAGTATCGTTCGTCACCAATTAGTGACATGTGTGTGTCACTCATGTGAGGAATCAACAAGCCAGGTCAGGGGCTAAATCCGGGTAGACGCCTGGCGCTTCGAGGAACGAACCGATAACGATCGCCGAAATCATGTGACGAGCCCGCGGGGACGGCCTTTGGGACCATGTAAGGCTCCCCTGCCGTATGCGGGAGTTCCCCGCGCACGAGGGGGCCGAACACGTTTTCTACTGGGCCTCCCCGCGGGCTCTGTTCGGACCACCGTAGCGATCCGCGGGGCCGGTGCGCAAAGGGTCGGCGAAAGTGACGGAAGCGACTTCCGGGTCAGCGGTCGCGCAACATGCACGTGAGCCTGGAGGTGCACACGCGCCGCCCCTGCTCATCGGTGATCTCGATGTCGTACGTCGCCAAAGTGCGGCCCCCGTGCGACCTTGTCGCGACCCCCGTGACGTAACCCGAGGTCGCCGGGCGATGGTGGCTGGCGCTGATCTCGATCCCCACGGCGATGCGCTCGCGGCCGGCGTGGATGGCCGCCCCCACCGAGCCCAGCGTCTCGGCGAGCACCACCGACGCCCCGCCGTGCAGCAGCCCGTACGGCTGCGTGTTGCCCTCCACCGGCATCCGGCCCACGACCCGCTCCGGGCTCGCCTCCAGGAACTCGATGCCCATCCGGTCGGCCAGCGTGCCCACGTGCATCTCGCCGAACACTTTGACGTCCGGTACGGGGCCTGGGGGGTTGGACTGCGTCAAAGGGACGTCTCCACTCTTCCGAGCTCGGGTTTTCTGTCGCAGACGCAGACTAGGCTGCGTACGTGCCGAAGAGTGAAGTGACCCCCAGCCGCCCGTGCCTGCTGCTGCTTGACGGGCATTCCCTGGCCTACCGCGCGTTCTACGCGCTCAAGGACGCCAACCTGATGACCACCGACGGTCAGCACACCGAGGCGGTCTACGGGTTCACCTCGATGCTGACCAACATCCTGCGCGATGAGCAGCCCACGCACGTCGCCGTGGCCTTCGACCGGTCCGAGCCGACCTTCCGCCACGAGGAGTACGCCGAGTACAAGGCCAACAGGAGCGAGACCCCGGAGGACTTCCGCGGTCAGATGCAGCTCATCTACGAGCTGCTCGACACGCTGCGCATCCCGCACCTGTCCAAGGCGGGCTTCGAGGCCGACGACCTCATCGCCACGCTGGCCACCCGCGCCGGCGATCAGGACATGAACGTCCTGATCGTCACCGGCGATCGCGACGCGCTGCAGTTGGTCAACGACAAGGTCACCGTCCTGATGACGCGGCGCGGCATCAGCGACATGACCAGGTTCACGCCCGAGGCCGTCGAGGAGAAGTACGGCCTGACCCCCGCCCAGTATCCCGACTTCGCCGCCCTGCGCGGCGACCCCAGCGACAACCTGCTGAGCATCCCCAGCGTGGGGGAGAAGACCGCCGCCAAGTGGGTGCGCGAGTTCGGCTCGCTGACCGCGCTGGTCGACCGGGTCGACGAGGTCAAGGGCAAGGTCGGCGACAAGCTGCGCGAGCACGTCGCCCAGGTGCTGATGAACCGCCGGCTCACCGAGCTGCTGCGCGATGTTCCCCTGGAGGTCGAGCTCGGCGACCTGACGCAGGGCGCGTGGGAGCGCGAGGAGATCAACAAGCTGTTCGACACCCTGCAGATCCGCGGCGAGCTGCGCGAGCGGGTGTTCAAGGTGCTCGGCACCGGCGAGCAGGAGCCCGAGCAGGGCTTCGAGGTCGAGACCGTGCTGCTCGGCCCCGACCGGGTGGCCGGCTGGCTGTCCGCGCTGCCCGAGGGCCGCGCCGGGCTCGCCTTCAAGGGCGCCTACGGCAGCGGCGTCGGCCGCATCGACGCCATCGCCATCGCCTCGCCCGACGGCACCGCCGCGCACATCGACCCCGTCAAGCTCACTGAGGACGACGAGGCGGCCCTGCGGGCCTGGCTGGGCGACGACGGCAGGCCCAAGGCCGTGCACGACGCCAAGGGGCCCATCCTGGCCCTCTGGGCGCAGGGCATGGAGCTGCGCGGGCTGAGCTGCGACACCGCCCTGGCCGCCTACCTGGCGATGCCGGGGCAGCGCACGTTCGCGCTCGAAGACCTGGCCAGGCGCTACCTCAACCGTGACCTGCGCGCCGAGGAGGAGCCCAGCGGGCAGGCGGCGCTGTTCGGCGACGACGAGGACGCCCCGGCCAAGGACCTCGCGCTGCGCGCCCACGCCGTGCGCGAGCTGGCGCAGGCCCTGGAGAGCTTCCTGGCCGGCCGCGGCGGCACCCAGCTCCTGGCCGACGTGGAGCTGCCGCTGCTGTCGGTGCTGGCCGAGCTGGAGCGGGCGGGCATCGCCGTGGACCGCGAGTACTTCGCCGGCCTGGAGGCCGAGTTCGGGGCCGCGGTCAAGCACGCCGTGGAGGAGGCGCACCGCGCGGTCGGCGAGCAGTTCAACCTGGGCTCGCCCAAGCAGCTCCAGGAGATCCTGTTCACCAAGCTCAACCTGCCCAAGACCAAGAAGATCAAGACCGGCTACAGCACCGACGCCGACCAGCTCGCCTGGCTCGCCACCCAGACCGAGCACGAGCTGCCCACGATCATGCTGCGCCACCGCGACCAGCAGAAGCTGCGTACCACCGTCGAGGGCCTGATCAAGGAGATCTCCGACGACGGGCGCATCCACACCACCTTCAACCAGATCATCGCCGCCACGGGCCGGCTGTCCTCCGAGAAGCCCAACCTGCAGAACATCCCGATCCGCACCGCCGAGGGCCGCCGCATCCGGCAGGGCTTCACGGTCGGCGCGGGCTACGAGACGCTGCTCACCGCCGACTACAGCCAGATCGAGCTGCGCATCATGGCCCACCTGTCGGGCGACGAGTCGCTGATCGCGGCGTTCGAGTCCGGCCACGACTTCCACCAGGCCACCGCGGCCCGCGTCTTCGACCTGCCGCCCGAGCAGATCGACGGCGAGCTGCGGGCCCGGATCAAGGCCATGAACTACGGCCTGGCCTACGGGCTGTCCGACTTCGGCCTGGCCACGCAGCTCAACATCGCGGTGTCGGAGGCGCGGGCGCTGAAGGAGGAGTACTTCCAGGAGTTCGGCGGTGTGCGCGACTTCCTCAACGCCATCGTCTCCCAGGCGCGCACCGACGGCTACACCGAGACGATCATGGGCCGCCGGCGCTACCTGCCCGACCTCACCAGCGACAACCGCCAGCGCCGCGAGATGGCCGAGCGGATGGCGCTCAACGCGCCGATCCAGGGCTCGGCCGCCGACATCATCAAGGTCGCCATGCTCAACGTGCGCCAGGCGCTCGGGGAGGAGGGGCTGGCCTCCAGGATGTTGCTGCAGGTGCACGACGAGCTGGTGTTCGAGGTGGCGGCGGGGGAGCTGGAGTTGTTGCGGCAGCTCGTGTGTGACCAGATGAACGCCGCCTACACGCTGCGCGTGCCGCTGGAGGTCTCCGTGGGCGTGGGCCGCACCTGGGAGGACGCCGGCCACTGACGCCGGCCACTGACGGCGGCTCCCTGACAGCGGGCGGGCCTGTACGGGCGACCGACGGCGGGTGGGCCGGTACGGGGGACCTGACGGCGGGTGAGCCGGCACGAGGGGGCTGATGGCGGGCGGGCGGCACGGGGGACCCGACGCTGGGTGGGCCGGCGCGAGGGGGCTGATGGTGGGTGGGCCGGCACGGGGGAAACGCCGTCCCCGTGCCGGTTCTGCACTAGCCTGGGACGGTCTTCACCCGAGCGGCCAGGAGTTTCGTGCGGACACCAGCAATCCTTCCGCGGATCATCGGCATAACGAACATCGTGGTGGTGGTGGCCGCGCTGGTCGGCCTGAGCGTTTTACCGGATGAGCCCCGGCCGCACGCCGGAGCCACGGAGAGCGCCGCTCCCGTGAAGAGCCCTGCGCCGGTGAAGAGTCCTCCGCCGCCCTCCCCGTCTCCCGTCGGGCTGCCGCCGGGGGTCGTGTCCACGCCCGACTTCGCCCGCCAGGTGCGCGCCAACGAGGCCGGGCTGGTGCCGATCCTGATGTACCACCGCATCCTCGCCAAGCGGCGCGCCTCGCTCGACCGCACGCCCGCCCAGCTCAGGAAGGAGCTGGAGAAGCTGGCCGAGCAGGGGTACGTGCCGATCACCGCCAGGGAGTTCGCCGCCGGTGACATTCATGTGCCGGCGGGGAAGTTCCCTGTGGTGCTGACGTTCGACGACGGGCATCCGAGTCATTTCGGGCTGGACTCCGGCGGCAACCCGGTGAAGGACACCGCCGTGGCCGTGATCCAGGAGGTGGCGGCCAAACATCCGGGCTTCCGGCCCGTGGCCACGTTCTGGGTCAACAGGGAGCCCTTCGGGCTGCGCGACCAGGGCTCCCAGGAGAGCGCCGTGCGGTGGCTGGCCGATCACGGGTACGAGGTGGCCAACCACACCTGGACCCACCCCAACTTGCGCATGCTCAAACGCAAGAAGGTCGCCGAGCAGATCGTCCGGGTCGAGCGGCTGCTCAAGAAGCTCGGCGTGCCGCCCTCCACGACCATGGCGCTGCCGTACGGATCGATGCCGCGCCCCAAGAAGGCCGCCAGGACCGGCTCCTGGGACGGCACCCGGTATGATTTCTCCGGCGTGTTCCTCGCCGGTGCCGAGCCTTCGCTTTCGCCCTACGCGAAAAAGTTCGACCGGGGGGCGATCCAGCGCATCCAGAGCAACGGCAAGAAGGGCGAGTGCCGCAAGTGGTGCTCGCAGTACTGGCTGGAATGGCTGGACAAGCACCCAGGTGAGCGCTATGTCAGCGACGGCGACCCGGAGCGGATCTCCCTGCCGGAGAAACTTCGGGGTAATATCGATGCCAAGCGAGGGCTGCAGGTCATCGCCTACTGATTCTTCCTTGGATTGACCCAGTGGCGAAGGTCTCATATGCTGATCGCTGCGCTGTGGGCTCGCGCGCGCCTCAGACGGAGCGGGCTCGCGCTCGGTCACGTCGATGTCGTAATTCCTCGGCTTGATGCGGAAGAGGGCCTGCCGCGCATCCGCCACATCGACATCCTGTCCGCGTTCGGAGCAATTCCACACATGACGTCCAGCACTGAGGCCACCTCGAGCACCCCGCAGGTAGCGGTCAACGACATCGGGTCCGAGGAAGCCTTCCTCGCGGCGATCGACGAGACCATCAAGTACTTCAACGACGGCGACATCGTCGAGGGCACCGTCGTCAAGGTCGATCGAGACGAGGTTCTTCTCGATATCGGCTACAAGACCGAGGGTGTCATCCCCTCGCGTGAGCTTTCCATTAAGCACGATGTCGATCCCGCTGACGTCGTGGAAGTCGGAGAGCACGTCGAAGCCCTGGTTCTCCAGAAGGAGGACAAGGAAGGGCGCCTGATCCTGTCCAAGAAGCGGGCTCAGTACGAGCGCGCCTGGGGCACGATCGAGAAGATCAAGGACGAGGACGGCATCGTCACCGGCACCGTCATCGAGGTCGTCAAGGGTGGTCTCATCCTCGACATCGGCCTGCGCGGGTTCCTCCCGGCGTCCCTGGTCGAGATGCGCCGGGTCCGCGACCTGCAGCCGTACGTCGGCCGCGAGCTCGAGGCGAAGATCATCGAGCTCGACAAGAACCGCAACAACGTGGTTCTGTCGCGCCGCGCCTGGCTTGAGCAGACGCAGTCCGAGGTCCGCCAGACCTTCCTCAACACCCTCCAGAAGGGCCAGGTCCGCAAGGGCGTCGTGTCCTCGATCGTCAACTTCGGTGCGTTCGTGGACCTCGGCGGCGTCGACGGACTGGTCCACGTGTCCGAGCTGTCCTGGAAGCACATCGACCACCCCTCCGAGGTTGTCGAGGTCGGCCAGGAGGTCACGGTCGAGGTCCTCGACGTCGACATGGAGCGCGAGCGCGTCTCCCTGTCGCTCAAGGCCACTCAGGAAGACCCGTGGCAGCAGTTCGCCCGCACCCACCAGATCGGCCAGGTCGTGCCGGGCCGCGTCACCAAGCTGGTGCCGTTCGGCGCGTTCGTCCGGGTCGAGGAGGGCATCGAGGGCCTGGTCCACATCTCCGAGCTGGCCGAGCGCCACGTGGAGATCCCGGAGCAGGTGGTCCAGGTCGGCGACGAGATCTTCGTCAAGATCATCGACATCGACCTCGACCGTCGCCGCATCAGCCTCTCGCTGAAGCAGGCCAACGAGGGCGTCGGCGCCGAGGTCGAGTTCGACCCGACCCTCTACGGCATGGCGGCCACGTACGACGACCAGGGCAACTACATCTACCCCGAGGGCTTCGACTCGGAGACCGGTGAGTGGCTCGAGGGCTTCGACAAGCAGCGTGAGGAGTGGGAGCGGCAGTACGCCGAGGCTCAGACCCGCTTCGAGGCGCACCGCAAGCAGATCGAGGAGGCTCGCAAGGCCGAGGCGGAGGCCGGCGAGGCCGCTCCCACGACCTACGCGGGCGAGACGCCGCCCCAGCAGGGTGGCAGCAGCTCCTCCTCGGCTCCGGCCAGCGGCGCGCTCGCCTCTGACGAGGCGCTCGCGGCTCTGCGTGAGAAGCTCGCGGGTGGCCAGAGCTGAGGTCCGTGAGGATCTTGGCCGCCTGAGACGCGGTTAGGTCGAAAGGCCCCGTACGGGATTCCCGTGCGGGGCCTTTCGTTGCCCGCTATCAGGGGGATTTTGAGGGCCCGTTTTCAGAGTTTGCGGCGGGTTCGTGTGGGCGTGGGTAATGCGGAAGGAAGCTTGCCGCATTGGGGCCTACGGTTCCTGGCATGGACGAGATCAAGCCTTTTCGCATCGACATCCCCCGGGCGGACCTGGACGAGCTGCGGGAGCGGCTGCGGCGTACCAGGTGGGCGGCGCAGTTGCCCGGCGGGTGGAGCAGGGGTGTGCCGGTGGCCTACCTGCGGGAGCTGGCCGCGTACTGGGCCGACGGGTTCGACTGGCGGGCGCAGGAGGCCAGGCTGAACGCCTTCCCGCAGTTCACCACCGCCATCGACGGGCAGCGGATCCACTTCCTGCACGTACGCTCGCCCGAGCGGGACGCCCTGCCCCTGATCCTCACGCACAGCTGGCCGAACACCGTCGCCGAGTTTCTCGACGTCATCGGGCCGCTCACCGACCCGCGCCGCCACGGGCTCGATCCGGATGTGGCCTTCCACGTGGTCGCCCCGTCACTGCCGGGGTTCGCCTTCTCGCCGTTCCCCGAGCCCGCCGACGAGCGGCCGTGGAGCGCCGACCGGGTGGCGCGTACGTGGGCCCGGCTGATGAGCGGCCTCGGGTACGCGCGTTACGGCGCGCACGGCAACGACGCGGGCGCCATCGTCACGCCCCGCCTGGCCGCGCTGGACAGCGAGCACGTGGTGGGCTCGCTCATCACCGCCGGTCTCGGCCTGCCCAAGGGCGAGCCCGGGGAGCTTGACGGGCTCGACGAGAAGGAGCTCGCCGAGCTGGAGGAGATGAGCGCGTGGATGGGCGAGGGCAGCGGGTACGGGCCCTACCTGGCCGCCAGGCCGCAGACCCTCGCGCATGGGTTCGCCGACTCGCCGGTGGCGCAGCTCGCCTATCTGGTGGAGCGGTTCAAGGAGTTCGACGGGTGGGGGTCGGGGGAGGAGCCCGTCGATCGGGACCTGGTGCTCACCAACGCCAGTCTGTACTGGCTGACGGGGACCGGCGGGTCGTCTTCCTGGACGTACTACGAGGGGGCGGCCGGGCTGCCCGTCAACCAGCGGGTGGTGCCGACGGGGGTGACGCATGGGGGGCCGGCAGTGATGCGGCGGCTCGCGGAGCGCGGCAACGACATCGTGTACTGGGGGCAGGCGCACAGCCCCAGCCACATGGTCGCGATGGCGGCGCCCGGGCCGCTGGTGGAGGGCATACGGGAGTTTTTCCGGATCATTCGCTGACGCGCCGGCAGATTTTACCTTTGGCCTTCGCAAGGCTCTGACCTGCGGGTTGCTTGCTGGGAGACTGGGCGGCGCCGATGATCGCGCGACTCCCAGGAGCAACGCAATGGGCATGGTTCAGCGGATGATCCAGACGGTGGCCGCCCTGACGGCGGTGATCGCCCCGGCCACCACTCCGGCCGCTTCGGGGGCTGTCGTGCGGGAGGGAGTGGCGTGGTGGGCGTGTGGGGATGGGCTGGAGTGCGGGAAGTTGTCCGTGCCCGTTGACTGGGCCAGGCCGCGCGGGCCCCGTACCGATGTCGATGTGGCCAGGATGGCGGCTCAGGACCCCGCCCGGAGTCTGGGTGCGCTGGTTGTGAACACCGGCGGAACCACGATCCAGGATGTGCGCGCCAGGCCCGACACCGTCAGCGAGCTCGCGCGATGGTTCGACGTGGTGTTCGTGGAGCCGCGTGGGATCGGTGACCGGGGGAGTGCCGCGATGGTGCGCTGCTCCGTGCCGCAGCCCGACCCCCGGCGGCTCCAGGTCGCCGCCGGACCGGCCGCATGGCGCAACCACGCCCGTGACAACGCCGCCTACGACCGCAGTTGCCGGATCGCCGCCGGGCCCGGTTACGCGGGCCTGACGTCCTGGCAGGTGGCCCACGACCTCGACGCCCTGCGCGCGGCGCTCGGCGAGGACCGGCTGCGCTACTTCGGCGACGGGTACGGGGCCGTGTACGGGCAGGCGTACCTGGAGTTGTTCCCGCGCCGCGCCGGGCGGATGTATCTGGAGGGGGTGCCCGACCACACCCAGCCCGGCCTGGGACGGCGGCTGATCGCCCAGGCCCGCGCGGCCGAACGGCAGCTGTCCGCCTTCCGCGACTGGTGTGCCGGGCGGATGGGCTGCCCCCTCGATGACGACGACGCCGTGTCGGTGCTCGACGACCTGCTCGAACGCGCGCCCTTGCCCGCCGGGCCCGGTCGCGCGCTGGACGAACGCCACATCGTGGCCGCCGTCCTGGCGGGGCTCGACCCGAGGCGCTGGCCTGAGCTGGCGCACGCCCTCGCGGCGGCCGGGGCGGGCGACGCGCGGGCACTGGCGGCGCTGGCGGCCGTGGCCCGGCCCGCAGGACCGGCGACGGTGACGGGGTCGCTGCTGTGCCACGACTTCATGCCGGCCGTTCCGGGTTACCGGCGCTTCCTGGCGATGGAGTCGCGCCTGCGCGAGGTGGCGCCGCGAGTGGGATGGCTGACCGGCCGGTACGAGGTCGGCCGCTGCCTCGGCCTGACCGCCCGCCCGTCCTGGGCACCCGGCGACGGACTCGCCGCGGCCCTCAGAGCGCCGGGGACCGACCAGAGGGCCCAAGCAAGCGCACGGGCAGGGCGAGGTGCGGAGGCAGGCGCTCGGGCAGGCAAGAGTGCTTCCAGGCGGGCGAGCGCGGGCAGGTACCCCGCCGTGCTGATCGGGATCGGGCGGTTGGACATTGACAGCCCGCCGTCTGGGGCCGCTCGGGTGGCGGCGCGGGTTCCCGGGGCGGCGGTGTTGTGGCACGGCGACGGGCATGGCGCGTACCTGATGCAGGGCGCCGGGAAGCTGCGCGCCACCTGCCTGCGCGCCCGCGTGCACGACTTCCTGGTCAACGGCACCCGGCCGGCCGCCCGTACGCGCTGCCCGGGAGAACTGACGGCCTCCTGAGATACAGTGCTGCGGTGGTGATCGAACGGGCGGTGTCCGCGGACGCGGGCGAGATCCTCACTCTGCAACGGGCCGCGTACGTCGCCGAGGCCCAGCTCTACGGCGACCCGTACATCCCGCCGCTCGTCGAGTCGCTGGAGCAGGTGCGCAAGGCGGTCGAAGGCGGGACGGTGCTCAAGGCGCTCGACGCCGGCCGGATCATCGGCGCGGTACGCGCGCAACTGTCCGGCACCACCTGCCTGGTCGGCCGCCTCGTGGTCGCGCCCGACCGGCAGGGTCAGGGGGTGGGCTCGGCCCTCCTGCGCACCCTGCACGAGCAGGTGCCGGAGGCGACCGCGTTCGACCTGTTCACCGGGCATCTGTCGGAGGCGAACCTGCGGCTCTACCGCCGCCTGGGCTACCGGGAGACGAGCCGGGAGCGGATGGACGAGCACCTGACGGTGGTGTATCTGCGCAGGACGTCAGATCAATCCCCTCCTCCGCGATGATCACGGCACGGGCCAGGTCGTCGTCCACCCAGTTCCACCCCCACCGCCACTCCGAGCCCGCCGGATGCTCGGCGTTCAGGCGGTCGAGCACGGACTGAAGGGCGGCGGCGGGCACCACGATCTGGTGCCGGCCGCGCCACGGCACGTGCTCGGGCGCCTCCAGCGCGGGCACCTGGACGCCGTGCAGCCGTAGCGCTCGGAGAACTTCGCCCGGATCCAGGCCGAACAGGTGCAGCGGCGTCGGCGCCCGGTCCAGGTCGGCGTCGTGGGCCAGGGCGATCAGCCAGTGCTCGGGCGTCGGGTCCCGCCGGCCGGCGGCCAGGGCCAGGCCGGTCGCGATGCCGTGCAGCTTGTGGAAGGCCGGGTTGGCGAAGCCGCCTCCCCGGTGCGGATGGTGCCCGGGGCCCGAGTGGCCGGGCAGGCAGGTCAGCGCGTGTTCGTGGTCGAGTCCGGCCTCGGTCAGCACCCGCCGGGCGAGCGTGTCCTTCTTCAGCAGGGCGAGCACGACGTGCGGCGGCCCCACCCAGTCGTCTCCCGCGGCTGCCGCCTCGTCGTGGGCGGCCCGTACGATCCAGCTCGGCATGTTTTGATGATGGACCCGCCGGGCCCGTTGGTGGATAGGCTTTTCAGGTGCTGAAGATCGGACTCACCGGCGGGATCGGCTCGGGCAAGAGCGAGGTGGCCAGGCGGCTGTCGGCCAAGGGCGCGATGGTGATCGACGCCGACAAGATCGCCCGCGAGGTCGTGGAGCCGGGCACGGCCGGCCTGGCGCGGGTGGTGGCCACGTTCGGGGAGGAGGTGCTCCACCCCGACGGCTCGCTCAACAGGGAGAAGCTGGGCTCCTACGTGTTCGCCGACTCCGAGAAACTGGCGGCGCTCAACGCGATCGTGCACCCGCTCGTGGGGGAGCGCGTCGCGCAGCTCCAGCGGGAGGCCGCGGACGACACCATCATGGTGTACGACGTGCCGCTGCTGGTGGAGAACAACCTGGCCCCCATGTACGACGTGGTCATCGTCGTGGACGCGCCCGACCGGCTGCGCATCGAGCGGCTGGCCGAGCACCGCGGCATGGCGGAGGCCGACGCCAAGGCCCGCATCGCCGCCCAGGCGACCCGAGGCGACCGGCTGGCGGCGGCCGACATCGTGATCCCCAACGAGGGCCCGCTGGAGGAGCTGGACGCGCGGGTGGATGAGGTCTGGCAGGACCTGCTGGGCCGGGCCGCCCGGGGCTGAGGGGGCGACGGCCGTGGACAACAAAGGGCCGGTTTTTGGGCAGGTTTCTTTCCAGTTGGCCAGTCGATGCCATTGACGGGCATGACGTCTTTCCATGACGATCGTAAAGTTCCCCCAGCAAGGATCATGGAAGGACCGTCGATGCCGCGTTTAACGCCCTGGCGTGCCGCCGTAGCAGTCATAGCAGTCGCCCTGAGCCTCATCGTTCCCGCATCTCCGGCGAACGCGGCGACGCAGTCGTTCCGTAACCCGGTCAACCCGTCGGCCGACCCCAGCCTCATGTTCCACAACGGCAACTACTACGTGGCCACCACGCGCGGCGACCGGATCGGCATCTGGAAGTCGCCCAGCCTGGCCACGCTGCTGTCGGCGACCGAGCAGGTCGTCTGGCGCGACAGCGACAACAGCCGCAACAAGCAGATGTGGGCGCCGGCCTTCCGCCACGTCGGAAACCGCTGGTACATCTACTACACCGCCTCCGACGGCGTGGACGCCAACCACCGCATGTACGTCCTGGAGTCCGCGGGCAACGACCCGATGGGCCCGTACTCGTTCAAGGCCAAGATCGCCGACTACGGCGTGTACGCCATCGACGGCGAGCCGATCACCCACAACGGCCAGCAGTACTTCGTCTGGAGCAGCCCGGGACGCGGCATGAGCGGCGGCCCCCAGCAGCTCTACATCGCCAGGATGAGCAACGCCTGGACGGTCACCGGCAACCGGGTCGCGATCCCCGCGGACGGCGGCTGCACCGAGGTGCGTGAGGGCCCGACGCCGCTGTACCGCAACGGCAGGACGTTCCTGACCTACTCCAGTTGCGACACCGGCAAGCCCGACTACCAGCTCTGGATGAAGAGCATCGCCAACGGCGCCGACCCGATGGTGCCGGCCAACTGGAGGCAGCACGCGGGCCCGGTCTTCTCGCGCAACAACGAGACCGGCGTGTGGGGGCCGGGTCACCACTCGTTCTTCCGCTCGCCCGACGGCACCCAGGACTGGATCGCCTACCACGGCAAGAACACCAGCGTGAACACCTACAACTTCCGTACGACCCGGGTGCAGAGGTTCACCTGGAACGCCGACGGCACCCCGAACTTCGGCCGCCCGCTGGCGGCGGGGGCCACTCAGCAACTCCCTTCGGGTGACCCGGGCGCGAACACGTCGGTGATCGACGACTTCAGCCCTGAGGTGACGTACTCGGGCAGCTGGCAGTCCGGCTCCGGCTGCGGCAACCAGTGCTTCTGGGGCAACGACCACTGGAGCGGCCAGGCCGGCGCGACCGCGACGATCCGCTTCACCGGTACGCGCGTGGCCCTGCTGAGCGTCCGCGACACCGGCAACGGCATCGCCGCCATCTCCATCGACGGCGGCCCCGAGCAGCGCGTGGACTACTACAGCGCCATCCGTGTGGGCGAGCAGCTCAACTACATGAGCCCGGTGCTGCCGCACGGCGAGCACACGCTGAAGGTACGCGTGACCGGCGAGCGCAACTCCGCCTCGACCAGCACGGTGATCAGCATGGACCGCATCGAGGTGTTCTAGAAGCGCAGCAGAGCCGGCAGTGACGGCTCGACCGGGCGAGCGCCTGTCGTATGCGAACAGGCGCTCGCCCGGCGGGTCGTCCATCGGACCAGTGAGCTCAGAAGGCCGAGTCCAGCGGGACCTGCCGCACCCCCGGCAGGTAGGGATCCAGCTCGCCCAGCTCGAACCGCGACATCCCGACGACGTGCCAGAACTGCCCGCCCGGATCCCCCTGCACCTTGTACCGCCCGTCCGGCGCCAGCGCCGCCCACCCCTCGGGCAGCCCGAGCAGGGTCGCCCGCCGCTCGCCGCCCTCCCAGAGGATCACCACGCCGTCGTCCCCGGCGCTGGCCAGCAGGTCGCCCACCGGGCTGAAGGCCACCGACCAGACCCTGCGGGCATGCCCGGCCAGCGTGTGATGCAGCCGGCCGGTGTCGGTGTCCCACACGCGCACGAGCAGGTCGTCGCCGCCGGTGGCCAGGCGCTCGCCGGTGGCGTCGAACGCCACGCTCCACAACCGCCCCTCGTGCCGGTCGAGCGTGCGTACCAGCCGGGGCCGGTGCGCCGGCAGCTCCCACAGCAGGGCCCTGCCGTCGTTGCCGGCGCTGGCCAGATGGCGGCCGTCGGGGGAGAAGGCCACCGAGTAGACCCGGTCGGTGTGCCCCTCCAGGGTGGCCAGCGGGCCCTGTGAGTCCACGTGCCACAGCCGGACCAGCTTGTCGTCGCAGGCGGTGGCCACGTACCCGCCGTCGGGACTGAACGCGATCGAGCGCACCCGCCCGCGATGGTCGGCCAGGGTGGCCGCCAGCCGCCCGGTCGGCCGGTACCAGACGCGCACGCTGTCGTCGTCGTTGGCGGTGGCCAGCAGGTCGCCGTCCGGGCTGAACGCCTCGGCCCACACGTGGTCGGTCTCGGCGTGCAGTTCGCGCTCGTAGTCGCCGGTGGCGGCGTTCCAGAAGTGCACGCCGCCGTCGTTGCTGGAGGTGGCCAGCACCGGCCCGGCGGGGGAGAAGGAGGCCGAGATCAGCCGGTCGGCCGTGCCGGTGAACTCGCGCAGGCGCCGCCCGGTGCTCGGCTCCCACACGCGTACGATGCCGTCGTTGCCGCTGGTCGCCAGCATGGTGCCGTCGGCGCTGAACCTGACGGAGGAGATCCGCCGGCCGTGGCCGCGCAACACCCGCTGGCACTGGCCGCTCTCGGTGTCCCACAACCGCGCGGTGCCGTCGTTGCTGCTGGTGGCCAACTGTTGCCCGTCGGGGCTGAACGCGAACGGCCAGACCGAGCTGCGGTGGCCCGTCAGCTCCACCCGCTGGCCGCCGCCGAGCCGCTGCAGCCGTACGACGCCGCCGGAGTCGCCGCTGGCCAGGACCTGCCCGTCGGGGCTGAAGGACACCTGGTAGACGGCGGCGGCGTGGGTGGTGTGCACGCCGTGCGCCTCGCCGGACGGGTCCCACAGGCGTACGCTGCCCGCCGTGTCGCCGGTGGCCAGCAGCGTGCCGTCGGGCGAGAACGCCACGCAGTAGACGCTGCCCAGGTGCCCGGCCAGGTCGTGCGTCAGCCGCCAGGTGGCGGTGTCCCACAGCCGGACGGCGCCCGCCTCGTCGCCGGTGGCCAGCAGGCGGCCGTCGGGGCTGTGCACGGCGCGGTAGACGCTGCCGCGATGCTCCCCGAGGGTCTCCTTGACCTGCCCGGATTCGAGGTCCCAGACGCGCACCATGCCCGCCGCGTCGCCGGTCACCAGTGCCGAGCGGCCGAACGAGGCGGTGTAGACGGGCGACTGGTGCCCGGCCAGTTCGTGCACGAGCCGTCCGGTGGCGGTCTCCCACACGCGTACGACGCCGTCGCCGCCGCCCGCGGCCACCAGTTCGCCCGAGGGGCTGAGGCGGATCGGCCAGACGCCGTCGGGATGGCCGGTCAGCCGGTGCAGGGGCTCGCCCGTGACGGCGTCCCACAACGCCACGACGCCGTCGCTGGCCCCGGTGACCAGCAGGCCGCCGCCGAACTCGACCGCGTACACGCGGCCCCGGTGCCCCTGCAGCGTGCGTACGGGAGCGCCGCCCACGCACAGCAGCACGCCGCCGTCCTCGTTGCCGATCGCGATCGTCGCGCCGTCGGGGCTGTAGGCGATCGGCTCGGGCAGGCGGCTGGTGCGGAAGTGGTAGCCGTACGGGACGCCGATGCCGGCCGGCGCGAACTCCACCTCCACCGGCTGCCCCGGCACCACGGCCGCGCCGGCCAGGTGCGGCAGTGTGCCGGTCACGTTGATCAGCGTGGCGCGGTGCCAGCGGGCGCCGTCGAGTGCCGCGTCGCTCAGGTCCGCCTGCGCCAGCCGCGCGCCCGACAGGTCGGCGTCGCGCAGGTCGGCCCCGGTGAGCTGGGCGCCGTCGAGCCGCGCGCCCACCAGCCTGGCCCCGCGCAGCACGGCCCTGGACAGGTTGGTGCCCGCCAGCGTCGCCTCCGACAGGTCGGCCCCGGTGAGATCGACCTCGCGCAGGTCCCTGGCCGACAGGTCCTCGCCCTTGAGGTTGGCCCCGCGCAGGTCGGCGCGGGCGGGCGTACGCAGCCTGGCGGAGATCTTGACCGCGTTGGCCCTGGCCACGTCGTCGGGCGGCGGATCGGCCGCCCAGGCCCGCAGCGCCCGCACGTCGGCCAGGTCGCACAGGAACTCCACGGTCAGCGCGGACAGGGGGCGGCGGGCCAGCAGCGCGGGGCGCTCCAGCGTGGTGGCGATGTGCCTGGCGACCAGCCATTCCATCACCGAGGCGTGGATGAAGCCGAACATGCCTTCCTCGGTGCGCACCAGCAGGCTGCCCGAGCCCATCCGGAAGGCGGCGTGCGCGGCCGAGAGCTGCCCGTCGGCCAGGTCGGTCAGCGTCCCGGCGATCTCGGTCAGCTCGTCCACGCCCAGCAGCGACTCGCCGGACTGCCACAGCCGCACCGCCAGGGCGGTCACCGCCCGCCACAACTCCTCGACGGTGAGCGCCGAGGGGGAGCCGGGGATCGTGGCCCGCCGCTCCTCGAAGGTCAGCCAGGAGCCGAGGATCTCCTCGTACAGCAGGGCCGGGCTGATCGTGTGGCGGGCCTCGGCCACGGTACGCAGGCGGTCGGCGTCGAGGTCGGCGATGAAGCTGAGCATGCGCGGGTTCTGCGCCAGCGCGAGCAGGTCCTCGATCTCGCCCATGAGCCGCATGCGCGCGCCGGCCTCGTCGCCGCCGGCGAACCGGTTGGCCAGGTAGGAGCGGATCTGGTCGGTCGTGAAGTCCTCGACGCTCAGCACCCGCCGCTGCGGCAGCACCCCCACCATCTCGCCGAGCGAGGTCAGCACCTGGCTGTGCGACTTGAAGTGCTGGGTACGGCTGGCCACCACGATCTTCGCCTTGTCCTCGGCCGCCGCCAGCAGCGTGGCCAGGTGGTCGGCCGCCCGGTCGTAGGTCAGCCGTGTCACCAGCTCGTCGAACCCGTCGAACAGCAGCACGATCCGCCCCTGCCGCAGCAGGTAGCGGAACGCCTTGAGGTCGATGAACTCCTCGCCGTGGCCCGCCAGATGGGCCGCCACCAGCGCGTCCACCGAGTGCGCCTTGTCCAGGGCGCGCAACTCGATGAGGATCGGCGTCAGGTGCGGCAGCTCGGCGGGGATGCGCCGGGCCAGCTCGCGCAGGGCGAACGTCTTGCCGTGCCCGAAGTCGCCCAGCAGCAGCAGGAACCGGCCGTGGTCGGTGGCCAGCAGCCGGATCAGCTCGTCGGTCAGGCCCTGCCCGACCTGGCCGCCGGGGCGGTCCAGCTCGCGGTAGCGCTGCGGCACGTACAGGTCGGGCGGGTAGCGCCGGTCGGCGATCAGCCGGGCGGTCTGCTCGGCGACGTAGCCGGTCAGGTCGAGCAGCCCCTGGAACTCCGTGAACGTACGCAACCGCACGCCCTTGCGCATCAGGTCGTCGCGGATCGCGCGCGGTGCGGGCGGCCCCTGGTAGACCAGCTCGGCGGCCAGGCCGGTGGCGTGCGCCTGGCGGACGAACCCGGCGGCGGCCTCCTCGGTCACCTCGCCCACGTGCGCGCCGATCATCAGCTGGCGGACGAACCCGTCCTCGGGGTGGGTGACCACCAGGTAGGCGTCGAACCTGCGGATCCTGGCGCGTTCGTGCCTGGCCTCGCAGACCTCGGTGACGCGGTCGAGCAGCAGCTCCAGCGGGCTCGGCGCGCGTTCTTCCGGCTTCGGCGCGGCCGGCGCGGCGGCGGGCGGGCTCTCACCGGTGAACGGGGCCTGCGCGGCCCGCCAGCGGGCGCGGACCTGCTCGGGCCGGTCCCCTTCCGGCAGCCACGTACGCAGCCCCTCGGGGCCGATCTCCACCACGTGGTGCCGCCCCGAGCGGGGCGCGGCGACGCGGCCCTCGGCCTGCGGCCCGGAACCGCCGTGGAAGAGCAGGTTGAGCCGGTGCCCCAGCAGCCGCTCGAACGCGGGCGCGTCCCGCAACTCCTGCGGCGGATGCCCGATCGCGCCCAGCCGCAACCACGCGCTCTCCTCGTACGGCCGCAGCCGCTCGGCGAACCAGGCCGCCTGCGCCTCCCCGAGCTGCGCGTACGCGTCGCGCTCCAGATGGCTCATGGCCATCGTCGAGTTGAGCCCCGCCACGACCACCTTCAGGTCGGGCACCTCGAACAGGGTCCACGGCTGGCCGCCGTCGAACACCCGGTCGTCCAGCCCCTGGTACACCTCGCCGAACAACTTGGCGAAGTGCCGCCACTTGGGCCAGTACGGCGGCTGCGGGCTCACGTCGTCGGCCTCGCAGGTCATGAAGTAGGCGCTGGCCGCGGCCTTGGTGACGTCGCGCGGCCCCGGCAGCAGCACCAGCCGGTGCGGTTCGAGGCCGAGCAGCAGCCGCAGGTCGGTCACGAACCGCGTCGCCTGCCCGAACTGCCCCAGGCTGCCCGACTCGGTCAGGTCGCCGCTGATGACCATCAGGTCGGGGCGGGGCATGCCGCGGTCGTACATGGCGGTCAGGTCGGCCCAGATGCGCGCCTGCATGTCCTCGGGCGTGAACGGCTCGCCGGGGTCGGGCAGCGCCCTGCCGAAGCGGGGGCCGCCGATGTGCAGCACGCTGATCGACTCGCGCCCCGGGCTCTCGCCGGCCACCGGCGGGAACTTGGGCGCCGCGACGGGTGCGCGCCTGGACCGGGCGGACTCCTCCGGTGGCGGCAACGTCGGCGGGGCGGGCGGCGGCACGTGGGCGCCGTCGGGGAAGGCCGGCGCGGCCGCCGGCTTGGCCCGGCCCGCCATGGCCTCGCCGACCCGGCCCAGCAGCAGCGCCCTGGCCTGGCCCGGATCGGTGACGCCGAGCAGGTCGACCCAGGTGATCGTGGACAGCAGGCCCTCCAGCGGCACGTCCTCCAGCCGGATCGTGACGAGCTTGTTGGAGGGGTTGTCGGGGTCGGCCCGCAGCGCGGCCTGCCACTCCATCCGGCCGTAGCGCGAGCCCAGGTAGTTGCGCGACAACACGGCCACGACGAGCCGCGCCTGGCTGACCCCGCGGTCCATGAAGTCGATGAAGTTGGTGCCGGGCACGAAGTCCCACGCCTGGATCATGGTCTTGTAGCCCGCGGCCTCCAGCTCCCAGGCGATCCAGGTCGCCCACGCCGTGTCGGCCGGGGAGTAGCTGACGAAGATGTCGGTCGGCCTGCCGTCACGTGCCATCCGACCAGTATCCCGCGCGGGGGCGGGGATTGGCAGTGTGTGCGATCATCGTCGGGTGTGGCGGCGTCTTGGCGTGCTCGACTGGATCAGGGTCGGGCTGCTGGTTCTGGGTCTGGTCTTCGTGGCGACCGGACTGCTGCCCTGGGCCGACGCGGTCACGAGCCTCAGCGAGATCGGCCCGCTGCTGGTCTTCCTGGTGGCGATCATCGTGCTGGCGGAGCTCACCAAGGACGCACAGGTCTTCGACGCGATCGCGGCCAGGATGGCGGTGCTCGGGCGCGGCAACTATGCCGCCCTGTTCTTTCTTTGTGTCGTTTTTGCGTCATTTGTCACGATATTTCTGAACTTGGACACGACGGCCGTCCTCCTCACCCCCGTCATGCTCGCCCTCGCCCCCAGAGCCCGCATCGCCGCGCTACCCCTGGCCATGACCACCATCTGGCTGGCCAACACCGCGAGCCTGCTGCTGCCGGTCTCCAACCTGACGAACCTGCTGAGCATGCACAAGATCGGCCTCGGCGCCCCGGAGTTCGCCGCCCGCATGTGGGCGCCGCAGGTCGTCTCGATCCTGGTGACGATGGCGTTCCTGTGGGTGTTCTTCTGGCGGCGCGGTGAGCGGCGCGACCTGCGCTACATCCCGCCGGTGCTGGAGCCGGTGGCCGACCGCGTGTTGTTCGGGGCGGCGGCGGCCGGGTGCGTGCTGTTCATCGCCCTGCTGCTGTTCGAGGCGCACGTAGCGATCGCCGCCACGGCGGCGGCCGTCCTCGTGGTGGCCGCCTTCCTGCTGCGCGCCCGCGAGCGCCTGACCTGGAGCCTGATCCCCTGGCAGCTCGTCATCTTCGTGACCGGCCTGTTCCTGGTGGTGCCCACACTCAGCATCCACGGCCTGTCCACGCTGATGACCTGGATGATCGGCACTGAGGGCGACCCCTACCGCACCGCCGCCGTCGGCGCGGGACTGTCCAACCTGATCAACAACCTGCCCGCCTACAAGGCCGTCGAGTACGTCATCCCGGCCGCCGACCAGGAGTCACTGCTGGCCCTGCTGGTGGGCGCCAACGTCGGCCCCGTCATCACCCCGTGGGCCTCGCTGGCCACGCTGCTGTGGTTCGAGTCCTGCCGCCGCCACGGCGTCAAGGTCCCGATGCGCCGCTTCCTGCTCACCGGCGCCGGTCTGGCCGTCGCCGGGGTCGCGGCGACCGTCTGGGCACTGGTCGAGTTCGGCTGATCAGGCGGCGGCCAGCGTGTAGGCGCCGGCGACCGCGTCCAGCGCCCAGCGCATGCGCCGCACGTACGAGTCGGGGTGGTCGCCGGCCTCCTGGGCCACATACGCCGCGCACCAGGACGGGTCGCCGCCGCACGCGCACAGCCGCTCGTCCACGGCCTCACGGATCTGGTACGGGGACAACTCGTCGGACGGCTGCAGTGAGGTGACGAAGAGCACCTGCGCCAGCTCGGTCGTGGTCATCATGACGGGCTCCTCTCGGCATCGGCGCCGTTGTCCGGCACCCTCTAAATAGACGACGAACGGCGGCGGAACTCATCGACAAAAGACACACTTCTTCCGCGGAATTTTCCTCAGTGCAGCAGGCCGAGGAGAGCGGGAAGCGCGCTCGGGTGGGCGGCCACGAAACTGCGCTGCTCACCCGGCCCCTCGATGCACTCCTCGTACGGCCCGCCGTCCAGCGCCCTGATCTCGATGCCGGCCTCCTGTGCCAGCAACGCCCCCGCCGGCAGGTCCACCACCCCGGCCCGGTAGCCCACGATGCCGTCGATGTCCCCGCGCGCCAGCATCGCCCAGGCCAGCAGCGGCGCCCAGAGCTGCAGCACCCGGCGGGCGCCCAGGTCGAGCGCCGTCTTCAGCCGCCGTACGGTCACGTCGTCCCTGGCGATGCCGTACCCCTGGGTCCAGGCCAGCAGAGGCCCGTGCGGGCTCGGCGCGTGGCCGGGGGCCAGGCGCACCCCGGAGGAGGCCAGCGCGCCCCTGCCGCGCACGGCCGACCACGTCTGCCGGGAGACCGGATCGTGCACCACGCCCAGCAGCGGCAGCCCGTTCCGGCACAGCGCCACGCCCACCACGTACGTCGGCAGCCCGATGGCCACGTTGTTGGTGCCGTCGAGCGGGTCCACCAGCCAGGTCCACTCGCCGCCCGAGGCCCCGACCAGCCCGGACTCCTCGGCGATCACCGCGTGCGTGGGGAAGGCCGTCAGGATCCGCTCCAGCAGCAGCTTCTCCGAGGCCAGGTCGAGATCGGTCACCACGTCGCCGGCCGTGCCCTTGGCCCGTACGCGCAGCGCCTTCCGCGTACCCTCCAGCAGCAGCGCGCCCGCGGCCTCCGCGGCTTCGACGGCGACCGTACGGGCGTGATCCAGGTCCATCGGGTGCCTCTCAGGTCAGGTGCGCGGTGATCAGGCGGACGGCCGCGGCCGTCTCTGCGGCGTCCAGCGGCTGCCTGGACACGTGATGGAGGCGGCCGTCCAGCGGGCCGAGCGACAGGTCGCGGCTGCCGGGCCGGCCGCTGCCGAGCGCGATCGTGGCCGCCTCGCCGCCCTCCGGCACGACGCTGCTGTGGAAGCGGTCGGCGGCCAGCGTGTAGGTGTCGCCGGGGCCGAAGACCTCCACCAGGCCCGTGGTGTGCCGCACGGTGCGGGAGGTGGGCGCGAGGTCGTCGCCGCCCGGCCCGCTGACCACCTCGAACACCCGGTGGGTGGCGTCCGCGGCGGCGTCGGCGACCACCGCGTGCACGTTGCGCACCTGGCCGTAGAGCACGTGGCTGACCAGGTCCCAGCTATGGCAGTGGATCTGCGAGGTGGTGCTCTCGGCGTGCGCGAGCGAGTCGGACCACAGATGGAGACATACCCCTTCGCCGCCGTCGCGTTCCACCGGCAGGCAGATGAATCCGAGCGGGTGGCGCACCGCGCTCAGGTCCGGTCTCTCCAGCTCGGCCAGGGCCCACGCCCTGGCCTTGCCTCCGCGTACCAGCTCGTGCACGCCGCTGCGGCTCATGATTGGTAGGGATTGACCGCGCGCAGCGCCTTGCGCGCGATGTCGACGACGTCACGGCCGTTGTACGTCCTGGGCAGGGGCACGCCGATCCGTTCGAACAGCTCCTGCACCTCCTCGATGGTGGGCTCGTCGCCGAGCGGCACCTTCTTGTACATCTCCAGCGGCACCCGCCGCGCCTGCTCGAAGCTGAGCCGCAGCTCGGTGTCGCAGTTCTCGTAGTAGAACGTGTCGGCCAGCGCGGTCATGGCCATGTTCGGGTCCTCGACCGTCATGATCAGGCGGGTCGTGGACAGGTCCCAGCGGAACGTGGTCATCGTCGAGGACAGGCCCACCTCGATGTCGAGCAGGCGGTAACGCTGGCGGTGCCAGAAGGCGGCCAGGACCGTCGCGTACGACTCCTTCATGACCCGGTCGGTCGTCCACGTCTCGCCGGTGCCGTCGGGGACGTCGGACAACGAGCGGCGGTAGTGGGCGTAGGTCTCGCACACCTCCAGGTTCGTCGGATCGATGATCTCGACCCGTACCGTGAGGTGGCGCTTGTCCCTGCGGGCCGCCGCGACGCACTCGGGCAGCGTGATCGCGCGCAGGTAGGTGCCGGTGCCGCCCTTGAAGCTCCACCTGGTCGTGTCCCTGCGGGCCTCGGCGTGGGACTGGGCGATCTCCTGCTTGCTGCCCAGCACCCGGACGAGCTGCAGCGCGTCCAGCGCCCTGCGGGTGCTGTGCGCCAGGACCTCGATCTCCTCCAGGCGGGCCAGGCGCACGGGCAGCTCGGCCAGCGCCCCCGAGGTGATCGTCTTCTCGACCGGGGCCTGGCGGGCGCGGTCGCGCAGCAGCGCGGTGGCCACCAGCGCGAGGATCACCAGGGTCGCGGCGGTGACGAGCTGGCGCTGGATGACGTCGCCCTCTTCGCCGAAGATCTCGTCCGGCATGATGCCGAGCACGCCGACCACGATCGCCAGGCCGAGCGCGATGGCGCCGTCCGCGTTGCGGGCCGCCCACGGGGCGGTCCGCTTCAACGCCGCCATGAACTTCGCCATCGCTCGCCCCGCCGTCCGACGATCAAGTCAGGTCCCGAGGTCATGGTAACGACCGCGCCATGCGACTGTCAGCACACGATCTGCTAGCGAAAGATGCCCCGGAATATTGCCTCGCGTCCGTATCAGGGGCGGTTCTAGGATTCAGAGGCATGATCATGGATCCCGCCGTCATGGGCTACTACGAGCGCGGGGGCGAGCTGACCAGGCTGCGGCACGGGCGTGGCCGGCTGGAGTACTGGCGCACCCGCGACGTCCTGAGCCGCGTCCTGCCGCCGGCGCCCGCGCGGCTGCTCGACGTGGGCGGCGGCACGGGCGTGCACGCCGAGTGGCTGGCCGCGCGGGGCCACGACGTCGAGCTGATCGACCCCGTCCCGCTGCACGTCCGCGAGGCGGCGAAACTGCCCGGCGTGCGCGCCCGCGTCGGGGACGCCCGCGAGTTGCCCGTCGAGGACGGGCGGGCCGACGCGGCGCTGCTCCTGGGCCCGCTCTACCACCTGCCCGAACGCGCCGACCGGGTGCGCGCCCTGCGGGAGGCCCGTCGCGCCGTCCGGCCGGGCGGACTGGTGGTGGCGGCCTTCATCAGCCGGTACGCGGCCATCCACGACAGCGTCTACCTCGGCGGGTTCCTGCTGGAGGAGCGGCGGGCGATCGAGTACGGCACCCTCGACACGGGCCTGATCATCTCGTCCAGGAAAGACGGGTTTCGCGGCTACGGCCACCACCCCGACGAGATCCTCGGCGAGTTCGCCGACGCCGGCCTCCCCGAGCCGCAACGCTACGGCCTGGAGTGCGCCTTCTGGCTCTACGGCGACGTGGACGACTGGCTGGACGACGACGGGCGGCGCGAGTTGCTGCTCGACGCCGCCCGCCGCCTGGAGTGCGAGCCCTCTTTGCTGGGCGTCAGCGGCCACCTGCTGGCCGTCGCCCGCGTTTGAGGTCGAGAACCTCCGCACCACGTCCGGGCCAGACCTGGACCACCTTGTCCCATGCCTTGACCGCCACGGGCGGGCGGCGGCACCCTACAAGGGCCGATCGTGGCCCGGAGACGATGGCGGGCCGCGCTCCGGGTCTAGAACCAGCCGCGGTGGCGGGCCATCTGCTCCAGGCCGCGCTGCAGGCCCGCGTCCGCCGAGTTCGGCGGGTCGTCGTAGCGGATGGTGAAGCGGTTGTAGGCGTCGTGACTGGAGCTCAGGAAGCCGCCCCGCTTGTCGGCCTCCAGGATCACGTCCATCTGCCGCGGCCCGGCGATGAACGTCAGCTCCAGCTCGTTGAAGTGCCGCCGCCACTGCCCTCCCGCGTAGTACTCGATCTCCTGGAAGAACGGCATGGTCGAGCCGTACAGGGTGCCCCGCTCCAGGTCGGCCTTCTTGAACTGGAAGCCCAGCCGGTCGAGCGCGCCGAGCACCTGGTCCTGGGCGGGCAGCGGGCTGACGAACAGCGGGTCGAGGTCGCCCTTGTCCAGCGCGCCCGCCAGCGCCAGCTCCGTCTGGACGCCCAGCTTCATGCCGTGCAGCGGATGCCCCGCGATCGCGCTGATCGGCGTCTCCCACGGGATCGGGATCTCGAACTGCTGCTGGTGCTGCGCGCCCGCCGCGAGCTGGAAGGTCCCCGCCACCTGCTGGCGCAGGAAGCTGTAGGACGTCTTGTACTCGTTGTCACCCGATTCGACCTCGACCACGGCGGTGAGGTCGATGTAGATGCCCTCGACCTTGTAGTCGGAGTTGCCGCCACGGAAATGGACGACGCCGCGCAGCGGCTCGCCGGGGCGCACGCCCGTGTTGGTCAACACCGTGTCAACCTCGACGCCCGCGCCGAACGCGGCCATCAACTTGCGGAACACCATGGGGTTCTCCTAAACGGAAGGTGTGTGGCCGTTCACTTGGCCTGTTCCCGTACCCGAGATGCGGGGGAGCAGCTGGGCCAGGAGGAGGGTGGAGAGCGCGGAGTCCGACTGCCCCTGCTGGGTCCGTACGACCAGGGGCTGCGGCGCGTTCTCCGCCAGTTTGGCGCCCACGTCGAGGCGCCTGCGGGCCAGCTCGTACTGCAGCACGGCCCGGTTGTCCCGGTAGGACTCGGCCAGCCGGCGCAACGCCTTGGCCTCGTTCTCCGCGGCGGTCAGCTCGGCCCTGCCGCGCGCCTCGATCTCCCACGTCACCCGCTGCGCCTCGGTCTCCTGCTCCTCCAGCATGCGCGCCACGTCCTTGCGCGCCTTGTTGTGAGCGGCCTTGACCTCCACGACGCGGGCGTCACGGGTCTTCTTGGAGCGTTCGATCTCCATCAGCAGCGTGTCGATGCGGCGCTTGCGGGTCAGCTCCCACTCGCGCTCGTAGGCCGACAGTTCCTTGGCGACCTTCTCGCGGGTGGACAGGTGCTGCTGGTACTGGTCGGGCAGCTGCACGTCGGGGATGTTGGCGCCGGTGATGCGCACGCCGTAGCGGCCGAGCTGGCGGTTGAGCGCGTCCTGCATGTCGCCGACGTCGGAGCCGCGCAGGTCGTAGGCCCGCTCGGTGTTGACCCTGCGGCTGCGCTGCCTGATCGCGTCCTGCACCGCGCTGGAGAGCACCAGGTCGAAGTTGCCCGCGCCGATCGTGCGGACGAACGCGACGGGGTCCACGATGCGGAACTTCAGGAAGAACTCGATCGACTTCAGCGGTACGTTCTCGGCGGTGGGGCAGGCCACGATCGGGGCCGAGTACGGGATCTCGGTGGAGGTGTCGACGACCGCGTCCACCCGGTCCCACGGCAGCCAGAGGTAGTGGCGGCCGGGCGGCAGCGTGCCGGTGATGGCGCCCCAGCGGCTGCGTACGCCGGTGGTGCCCTCCTCGATCTCGATGATCGCCTTGCGCCACATCGTGACCATGGCCAGGAGCAGGCTGACCAGCGCCGCGAGCGCCGCGATGAGGGTGAAGTCGCTCAGCACGGCCATGCCGGCGAAGTAGATCGCCAGGAAGACCAGCGTCATCCAGGCGAAGCCGCGCCGGTCCTTGGGGATGACGACGGGCACGAGCTGGCCCTGCTCGCCGCCGCGCAGGAGCTGGCGGATCTCTCCCCAGCCGGCCAGCGACTCCTTGATCTTGGAGAACTCTCTGCTCATCAGATCTCACCCTGTCCGTGCTGCTTGTCCGACGGCAGCAGCCGCTCGACGGTCCGCTCCAGGTCGTGGTCCGGCTCCGGCGTGGCCGGCGGCTTTTCCACATCGGCGGCGGCCTTCTCCAGCAGGGCGACGATCTCGGCTTCGCGTCCCCGTACGCGGGCGCCGATCTCGTCGAGCCTGCCGCGGATGGCGGCCATGTCCTCGGCGGAGAACAGCACCGCGTCCTTGCCGCCCACGAGCTGCTGGGCCAGGGCCAGGAAGTCGATGTCGGTCTGCTCGCCCACCTGCACCACCTGGGGCAGCCTGGCCGCGACCGACTCCAGCTTGGCCAGCAGGTCCTGCTGGAAGCGGTAGTCGAGGATCTCCGGAGCCTCGGCCGCCGACAGCGCCCTGATGTCCAGCGCCTGCGCCTCCAGCAGCGCGGAGTTGGCGTTGGCCGTGGACTCGGCCTCGACCAGGCGCTGCCTGGCCTGGGCGGTGGCCTGGTGGCTGGCGCGTTCGAGCGCGGTGTCCATGCGGGCCTGGTAGCCGGCGATCTCGGCCTGGATGGCGCTGAGCGTCTCCTGCAGCCCGGCCAGCTCCTTGATCAGGTCGCCCTCGTTCTGCTCCTTGCGCAGTTGCAGTTCGTACTCGTAGGTGTAGGCCTCCTTGGCCACCCGGACCATTTCGGGGGCCGCCAGGTCCATGCGGTACTCCTGGCTGGAGGGCTCGGCGTGGGTGATGTTGACGTCGGTGAGCCGTACGGCCGGCAGGAACTGCTGGTTGAGGGTCTCCAGCATGCCGTGCGTGCTCTCGCCCACCAGGTCGTAGATCTCCTCGGCGCGCTGGGCGTAGATCAGGGAGCGGGTGACCTCGCTGATGGCGTTCTGGAGCTTGGACTGGAACCCGCTGACCGAGCCGAGCACGAAGATGAACTCCGCCGGGTTCTCGATCCTGAACTGCAGGAACAGGTCCACGCTGGCCTTGACGCCCTGCTGGGTGGGGGCTTCGCTGATCGGCGCGTTGAACGGGTACTCGCGGGTGGTGTTGACGATGTAGCTGACCCGCTTCCACGGGTTGAACAGCGTCACCCGGCCCGGGTCCGCGATGTGCACCAGCTTGCCGAACTGGGTGATCAGCGCCTTGCAGCCCTCGGGCACCATCACCACGCTGCGCCGCCACCACAGGAACACCGCGGCCAGCACCAGCACCAGCCAGTAGTGCGGGCCGAACACCACGTCGGCGCTCGGGACGATGTTGCCGAGCGCGCCGATGAGGCCGAGCACTACGAGGATGCCCAGCGGCACGATCACCTTGGCGGTGCTGCCCTTGGGGATCACCACGGGCGAGATGACGTGCATGCCGTTCTCGGCGAAGCTGCGGTTGACGATCTCGCCGGCCTCGTTGAGCGAGGCCGACTTCGCCTCGATGAGGGTGCCGATGGACACGCCACCGTCCCGGGCGGCGGCGAAGTCATGCGGGTTCAGCGCGAAGCCGCGGGCCTGGCCCGCGAACTGCCCGGCCTGCTCGACGGCCTGCCCCATGGCCTGGCCCATCGCCTGACGTACGTCACCCCCTTGCGCCACCGCTTGGGCTACGCCCTGACCTGCCTTGATCAGTGCCTCTCTGGGTCGTGACATCGAACCTTCCTTTTCCGCTACAGGCGAATCCGACCGTATCGGGTGTGACTTACTGTTCGCTTGCAATGCGGTGTCATATGTGTATTGCATATCGTAGTAGTCATGCTACTAATGTAGTAGAGCTACTATTTTTCGATCAATATCGAAGTAAAAGAGCTGGTGGGCGGGGGTCGCGGGGCGCCCTCACCGGGCGATGCGTCGAGTGACCTGAGAGACAGCGAGAACAGCGGGTGAGCTGAGAAACTACGTCCTGATGAGCGAGACCGTCTACAACCGCATCGCGCTGCTGCGCGCAGAGCGGAACGTGACCCGCAGGCAACTGTCCGACGCCCTCGGGGTCCACTACCAGACCATCGGGTATCTCGAACGCGGCGAATACAGCCCCAGCCTCTTCCTGGCGCTGCGGATCGCCGACTATTTCGAGGTGCCGGTGGAGGTCGTCTTCTCCACCACGCCCTTCCCCCGGATAGGCGAGCGCACGGCCTGACTGTTTCTGTCAGTGGCGACGCCTACAGTGGCACCATGCGACCGGTCACTGATTTGCAGCGGAAGGTGGCGCCCTTCGAGGTCGTCACCGAGATGACTCCCTCGGGCGACCAGCCGACGGCCATCGCCGAGCTGGAGCGCCGCGTCAAGGCCGGGGAGAAGGACAACGTCCTGCTGGGCGCCACCGGCACCGGCAAGACGGCCACGATCGCCTGGCTGATCGAGCGGCTGCAGCGGCCCGCCCTGGTGATGCAGCCCAACAAGACGCTCGCCGCGCAGTTCGCCAACGAGCTGCGCGAGATGTTGCCCAACAACGCGGTCGAATACTTCGTCTCCTACTACGACTACTACCAGCCGGAGGCGTACGTCCCGCAGAGCGACACCTACATCGAGAAGGACTCCTCGATCAACGACGAGGTCGAGCGGCTGCGCCACTCGGCCACCAACTCGCTGCTCACCCGGCGCGACACCGTCGTGGTCGCCTCGGTGTCGTGCATCTACGGCCTGGGCACGCCGCAGGAATACGTCGACCGCATGGTCCGCCTGCGCGTCGGCATGGACGTCGAGCGCGACCAGCTCCTGCGCCGCCTGGTCGACATGCAGTACACCCGCAACGACCTGGCCTTCACCCGCGGCACGTTCCGGGTGCGCGGCGACACGATCGAGATCATCCCGAAGTACGAAGAGCTGGCCGTGCGCATCGAGATGTTCGGCGACGAGATCGAGAAGCTCTCGACCATGCACCCGCTCACCGGCGAGGTCATCACCGAGGACGAGGAGCTCTACATCTTCCCCGCCTCCCACTACGTCGCGGGTGAGCAGCGCATGGCCGCGGCCGTGGCCGGGATCGAGGAGGAGCTGACGACGCGGCTGGCCGAGCTGGAGCGGCAGGGCAAGCTGCTGGAGGCGCAGCGGCTGCGGATGCGCACCACGTACGACATCGAGATGATGCGCCAGATCGGCACCTGCTCCGGCATCGAGAACTACTCGCGCCACATGGACGGCCGCGAGGCCGGCAGCGCGCCCAACACGCTGCTCGACTACTTCCCCGAGGACTTCCTGCTGGTCCTCGACGAGTCCCACCAGACCGTGCCGCAGATCGGCGCCATGTACGAGGGCGACGCCTCCCGCAAGCGCACGCTGGTCGACCACGGCTTCCGGCTGCCGTCGGCGCTGGACAACCGGCCGCTGAAGTGGGAAGAGTTCCTGGAGCGCATCGACCAGACCGTCTACCTGTCGGCCACGCCCGGCCCCTACGAGCTCGGGCGCGCCAAGGGCGAGGTGGTCGAGCAGGTCATCCGCCCGACCGGCCTGGTGGACCCCCAGATCGTCGTCAAGCCCACCAAGGGGCAGATCGACGATCTGGTCCACGAGATCCGCGAGCGGGCCGAGCGCGACGAGCGCGTCCTGGTCACCACCCTGACCAAGAAGATGTCGGAAGACCTCACCGACTATCTACTTGAGCTCGGCATCCGGGTCCGCTACCTGCACAGTGAGGTCGACACGCTGCGCCGCATCGAGCTGCTGCGGGAGCTGCGCACGGGCGAGTTCGACGTGCTCGTCGGCATCAACCTGCTGCGCGAGGGCCTCGACCTGCCCGAGGTGTCGCTGGTGTCCATCCTCGATGCCGACAAGGAGGGCTTCCTGCGCTCGGAGACCTCGCTGATCCAGACCATCGGCCGCGCCGCCCGTAACGTCTCGGGCCAGGTCCACATGTACGCCGACAAGGTCACCCCGTCGATGGAGCGGGCGATCGACGAGACCAACCGGCGCCGGGCCAAGCAGATCGCCTACAACGAGGCCAACGGCATCGACCCGCAGCCGCTGCGCAAGAAGATCGCCGACATCCTCGACTCGCTGACCCGCGAGGACGCCGACACCCAGCAGCTCATGGGCGCGGGCCGGCAGCAGTCGCGCGGCAAGGCCCCCGTGCCCGGCTTCGCCGCCCGCCAGGCCGGCCAGCACGCCAAGGCGATCGCGGGCGAGATGCCGCGCGCCCAGATGGAGTCCCTCATCGAGTCGCTGACCGAGCAGATGCACCAGTCGGCGGCCGACCTGCAGTTCGAGGTGGCCGCCCGGCTGCGCGACGAGATCAAGGAGCTCAAGCGCGAACTGCGCGACATGCGCGAGGCGGGGATCCAATAGGTCGAGCGCACTGCGCGGAGGTGGGGGTTCAATATGTCGCCAGCGTTCTGACCTGGGGGAATGCTTTTCTGTGGGGTGGGCAGCGTCCAGGGTATGAACAAGACGATCATTGGTGCCCTGGTCGGTGCGACGGTGCTCGCGGGTGGCTGTGGCACCGTGCTGCGGGAGGTGGAGCGGCTGGCCGTCCGGTCCTCGCCCACCGTCGGCACGCCCACCGCCACCGCGCCGCCCGGCCCCTCGGGCTCGCCCTCCGGCGCCACCAACGCGCCCGGAGCCGGGGACCTGAAGCAGGCCGCCCAGGTCGCGCTGGCGGCGGTGCCGAACTCGACCCTCATCTCGATCGAGACCGAGGAGGGCGGCAGCCGCTGGGAGGTGCAGGTCGTCGGGCAGGACGGGACCGAGCACCAGATGGACGTGCAGTCGGGCAAGGTCGTCACCGGTCCCACCACCGAGGAAGAGGACGCCGAGGACAAGACCAAGCACCGCGAACGGGTGGCGGCGGCCAAACTGGACTATGCGCAGGCGGCGGACAACATCGCGGCCGCGGTCCCGGAGGGCCGGATCACGGAGCTGAACCTGGACTCGGAGCAGGGCAAGACCGTGTGGGAGGCGGACGTGGTCACGCCCGACGGGACCAAGCACGAGGTCGCGGTGGACGCCGCCACCGGCTCGGTCACCAGGAACAACGCCGGCCCGTCGTGACATCGCGCGGGCGCGGTCGGGGACGAGGCTTGTGGAACCCGCCTGAGCGGTACTCAGGGTGGGGGTGGGTCGGGATGGTGGTCTGAGCGATGTTCAGCTGACGGCCTTGCCGGGGTCGAAATCGATGTCCACGTCGAACCCGATGTACGTCTGAAGGCGCTTGTGATGGATGCCCGTGGGGACATACGCCTTGACGACCGGCTCCAACTCGAAGGTGTAGGCGACCGGCAGGCCATCCTCCTTCTCAATGCGCCAAAAGTGCCTGATGCCAGCATCTGAGTACTTGATCGGCTTGGTGGTGCGGTCTCGGTCCCTGGATTCCTTCGAAACCACCTCTACGGCGAGGTGCACGTCGCCAGGCTTGAAGGAGGTGACTTCATCGGTGTAAGCCGACGCCTTGACCAGCATGAGGTCGGGCTCTGGCCGTTGTGTCAGGCTCAGTGTCACGGTCATCTCGCGCACGATTGTGAGCTCCTCCGGCAGTTGGAGCGATTGCTCGAGCAGGCGGAGCATGCGCTGGTGAAACCCGGTCTGCGGCGACATCATGATTAGCGACCCATCGATCAGCTCGACGTGCCGAGGCGCGTCAGGGGGAAGGTGATCGAGCATGTCAGCGGTCCAGCCACCGGGAGGGCCGGGATAGAACCACTCCGGCAGTGCAGTGCTCATAGGAGCTCCCCCTCAGCGAATATCACGCGACGCGTCTATGATGTCACACAGCGCAGTCGTTAAGGCCGGTCTTTGCGTTCTTCCATGGTGCGGCGGTAGAGCTCGTCGATCTGGTCCAGGGGGTCCGGGGCGGGGGCCTGGCGGCGGGCCTCGATCTCCAGGTCCGTGCGGGAGCTGAGGTCGGTGATGCCCGTGGAGGTGTGGTGCACCTGGTCGCTCAGGAGGTCGGCGCGGATGCGGGCGCACATCGCCGTCAGCTTGGCCTGGTGTTCCCTGAGGCGGTCGAGGGTGACGTGGTCCACGTACGGGGACACGCGGCGCTGCTGGGCGTACATGCCGAGCTGGCTGTCGTGCACGTCCGCCTGGGCCGTGAGGTCGGCCAGGAGGCGCGGCAGGTCACCCAGGCCCCAGCCCTCGCGCTGGGCGTGCTCGACGGCCTGGCGGGTGAGGGAAACCTCGCGGCGCAGGTCGAGCCGGAGGCGTTCGACCTCGGCGGCGTCGCCCGTGCCCATGGCGTTGACGTGGGTGGTGAGCCGGGTGGTGGCCTCCTTGGCCTTCACCGCGGCCTTCTTGCCGAGCTTGACCAGCAAGTAGATCCCCACGCCGCCCAATAGGAGGAGGAACGCCAGGATCACCAGCACGATGACAAGGAACTCGCCGATCTTCGCCACCTCCTGTTGGTGTTGATGCCTTGAAGGATAGTCGGCCTGAGCGGTCGTGTGGCGCGGCCGGGGGCAAGGTTCTGAGTGGTCGTTGGGGGGAGATCCCAGCAAGGCCCGGGCGCTTACGTGGCGGGGCTGAGCAAGGATCCCCCGGCGGTCACGTGGTAGGGCCGAGCGAGGGCGTGGGTCGTTGCGGGTTGGGGCTCGGGTGCGGTCCCGGGCGGTCGTGTGGGCGCGAGGGCCCGCCGATGGGTGCGGGGGTGGACCGAGCAAGCTCTTGATCGGAACTGGGGGGTGTGTTTCAGTTCACATATCCAGATCACCCCAGAAAGGGCATGCAGGGTGCTTGATGGCAAGGTTGTGATCATCACAGGGGGCGCCCGGGGCATGGGGGCGGCCACGGCTCGGCGCTGTGCGAACGCCGGTGCGCGGGTCGTGATCACCGACGTGCTGGTGGAGGAGGGTACGGCCACCGCCAAGGAGCTGGACGCCCGGTTCATCGCACACGACGTGACCAGCCAGGACGAGTGGGCGGCCGTGGTCGCGCAGACGCTGGAGGAGTACGGGCGCGTCGAGGGTCTGGTGAACAACGCCGGCATCGCCTCCCTCGCGTCGATCGAGGAGCAGTCGCCGGAGGAATTCCAGCAGGTGCTTCAGGTGAACCTGGTCGGCACCTTCCTGGGGCTCAAGGCCGTGGCCGGCGCCATGCGCGCGGCTGGCGGCGGTGCCATCGTGAACCTGTCGTCGGTCGCGGGGCTGTTCGCCCTGCCCATGACCGGCGGCTACGGCGCCTCCAAGTGGGGGGTGCGCGGGCTGACGAAGATCGCGGCGCTGGAGTTCGGGCGGGATCGCATCCGGGTCAACTCCGTACATCCCGGAATGATCGTCACCCCGATGACGCAGTCGTTCGGAGCCGTGTCCGGGGAGGGCACCTTCGGCCTGTCGCCGGTCGGGCGCTGGGGGGAGGCCGAGGAGGTGGCGGAGGCGATCGCGTTCCTGCTGTCCGACGCCGCCTCGTACGTCAACGGCGCCGAACTGGCCATCGACGGCGGCTGGACGGCGGGGGAGGGGTCGCTGCTGCCCCCGCCGCGGCCACCCGAGGGCGCGTAGATGTTGCGCGCGGGTGCCGGATGGGCGTTGAGGTCGCGCGCGGGTGCCGGATGGGCGTTGAGGTTGTGCGCGGGTGCCGGGTGGGCGTTGAGGTCGCATGCGGATCCCGAGGAGGCGTAGGTGCCGTACGCGGAGGCCGGCGAGGGCGTCAGGCTCTTCTACACCGACGACGGCACCGGCCACGGGGACCTGCCGCCGTTGCTGCTCGTGCACGGCTGGGGGACCGACTCCCACCAGTGGTCCTGGCACATCGACGCGCTGGCCGCCGGACATCGGGTGATCGCGGTGGACCTGCGCGGTCACGGCTACTCCTCGGTACCGGAGACCGGCAACACCCCGCGCATGATGGCCGAGGACCTGCACCTCCTCCTCGGTCACCTGGACATCCCCCAGGTGGTGGCCGTCGGGCACTCCATGGGCGGGCAGGTGGTGTCCATCCTGGCGGTCGAGCATCCGGAGCGGGTGCGGGCGCTGGTCGCCCTCGATCCCGGCTACGGCATGGGGGATGAGGTCGCGCGCGGCTTTCCCCGCATGATCGCGAGCCTGCGGGGCGAGCGTCCCCACAGGGCCGCCGAGCGGATCGACGAGTGGTGTACGAACGCCGCCACCCCCGCCGTGATCAGGCGCTGGCACAAGCGCAGGTTGTACGGGATGCCGCCGCACGTCCTGGTCCAGGCGTTCGAGGCGATGTTCACGGGCGGGGACGCCATCGGGGTCCGCCCGGCCAGCGACGAGTATCTGGTCCGCAGGCGGTGCCCGGTGTTGTCGATCTGGGCCGATGCCGGGCGGGCGCGGTGGGAGGCGGGACTGCTTGACGATCCGGCCTCCGTGGTCATGTTCTGGGAGGGCGCGAGTCACCGGCTGCACGAGGAGCGGCCCGAGGAGTTCGTGCAGGTCCTGGAGGGCTGGCTGCGCAAACTCTGAAGGCCCGGCTCGTGGGAAGGCCCGGCTCGTGGGAAGGCCCGGCTTGGGAAGGAAGTCCCGGCTTGCGAAGAGGCAAGGGCCCGGCGGCGCGGGTACGTCGCCGGGCGCCTACCGCGTGAGCGTTTCTCAGGTTGGGGGCCACGGGTTACGCTCACACGTTCTTCGCTTACCGGTCCCAACCGTAAGCCGCGGCCGGGCGCCGGCGAATCAGCCTGGCGGCGGAGTGCGGGTCAGCCTGGCGGGTGACCCCTGGCGGCCCTCCTGCGGGCCCGGAAGCGGCGTACCCGCCGCAACAACCACCACGCCAGGACGACGAGCAGCAGCAACGCGACGATCACCAGCACCGGAAGGAAGATCGCGATCAGGCTCATCCCGAGCGACCCGGCGTCCTCGGCCGTGCTCACGACCGGCGCGCCGACTCCGGCCGTGCCCGCGTTGATCACGGGACGGGAGACGGCCTTGACCGCGTGTACGGCCAGCGCCACCACGATCCCCAGCAACCACCCGGCCCACGGGTGCTCGGTCATCCAGGTCGAGTTCTCGAACTCGGCGGCGGCGCTCGTGGCGGAGAAGACCACGCCGCCCGAGGCCGGGCGGATCACGGTCTGGATGGCGTCGTTGACGCTGTCCACGGCGGGCACCTTGTCCAGCACCATCTCCGCGACCAGCAGCACCGCGAGCACGGCGAGCACACCCCAGTTCGACAGCCAGGAGTAGCCGTCGGGCAGTTTCACCGCGTCGGTGAGGTTCGCGAGCACGCCGACGACCAGCAGCGGGATGTAGGCGTTCAGGCCGGCGGCCGTGGACAGGCCCAGACCGGTCAGAGAGGCGAGCATCCTCCTAGTCTGCCCGCGCGGCCTCCTCCATGAGCCCCGCCAGGCCGGAATGGGTGAATTCGGTCACGGCCCGCTCGTACTTCTCCATGCCCCACGACCAGAAGTCGAAGTCGATGGTCTCGTTAGCGCCGTCCTGGATGGAGGCCCAGAGCGTCCAGCCGTACTTGGACATGAGGCCGAGCAGGCGCGCGCGGGCGATCTTGTGGCGCAGGCGGCGGCCGTAGTAGCTGGTGACGAGCTCTTCCAGGTGGCCGAGCGGCAGGGCGGACTCGCTCCAGATGTTGCCGAGTTCGAAGCAGGCGTCGTTGTTGCCCGCGTACTCGTAGTCGATCAGCCACAGCCGCGAGCCGTCGTCGAGGATGTTGCCGGGAAGCAGGTCGTTGTTGCAGGGGACGGTGCCCTCGTCCCTGATAGCAAGACATTTCCGGATCTGGGCTACGGCGGGCATGTGGTCCAGGTAGTCGGCCGGGATCCGGAAACCGCGCTCGCGCACGATCTCCAGATAGCCCTGCTGCACCTCGAACATGTCGAAGTCCCGTACGAACCTGGGCCCCGCGTGCAGCCGGCGGCACGCCTCGGCCACGCGCGGCAGGTTCGCGGCGTCGTGCAGGTCGGCCTCGGTGAAGGTGTGGCAGTCCGGCAGGAACCCCACCACGAGCACCCCGAGCGCCGGCAGGTAGTCGTGCACGGGCGCCCCGACCCCCGCGCGGGCCGCCGCGATCGAGTTCGCGTGCTCGGCGTCCCTGTCGATGGACAGCAGGGCGCCGTCGCTGGCGGAGACGCGCACCACGTACGCGCCGGAAGGGGTCGTGACCTTGTAGTTGTGGTTGGTGAGCCCGCCGGGCAGCTCCTCCACGGAGCGGGGCAGGCCGGAGAGCAGGGGGATGCGGTCGAGGACCTCGGGCGCGGCCATGTTTGATGCTAGCCCCGACACCCTTAACGGTCTAGACCTTTAGGGACGTGGCGATTAGCCTCGCGACCATGAGCGACTCGGCCCGGATCGTGATCATCGGCGGCGGCGTGGGCGGCGCGTCCGTCGCCTACCACCTCACCCAACTCGGCGAACGCGACGTCGTCCTGCTGGAGCGGGACGAGCTCACCAGCGGCTCCACCTTCCACTCCGCCGGTCTGGTCGGCCAACTGCGCGCCGACCCCACGCTGACCCGGATGAACCAGTACTCCGTCGAGCTCTACCGCACCCTGGACGCCGGATGGAACGAGTGCGGCGGCATCAAGCTGGCCGCCACGCCCGAGCGGATGGCGGAGATCCGCCGCCAGATCGGCTGGGCGCGCACGTTCGGGCTGCCGCTGGAGGAGATCTCCGTGGCCGAGGCCGTGGAGCTGTTCCCGCTCATGGACCCGGAGGGCGTGGTGGGGGCGGCGTACCTGCCGACGGACGGGCAGGTGGACCCCTCGCAGCTCTGCTACGCGCTGGCCACGCGCGCCCGCGAGGGCGGCGCGACGCTGCGGACCCGCACCCGCGTGCTCGGGATCAAGGTCGCGGGCGGGCGCGTCACGGGCGTGCGCACCGACCAGGGCGACATCGACTGCGAGATCGTGGTCAACTGCGGCGGCATGTTCGCCGCCGAGATCGGCCGGATGGCGGGCGTGCGCGTGCCGATCATCCCCATGTCGCACCAGTACGTGGTGACCGACGCCTTCCACGACCACACGGGACTGCCCACGCTGCGCGACCCCGACCTGCTCGTCTACTACCGGCAGGAGGTGCAGGGCCTGGTCATGGGCGGGTACGAGCGCACCTGCGCCCCCTGGACGGTCACGGCCAACGCCTTCGACGCCATCCCGCCCGACTTCAACGGCCGCCTGCTCGCCGAGGACTACCCACGATTTGAGGAAATTTCCGACAACTCCAGGGTGCGGGTGCCGGCCATGGCCGACGTCGGAATCAGGAAGCTGATCAACGGGCCGGAGGCGTTCACCCCGGACAACGAGTTCTGCCTGGGCGAGACCGAGGTGGGCGGGTTCTACGTGGCGGCCGGGTTCTGCGCGCACGGCATCGCGGGCGCGGGCGGCATCGGCAAGGTCATGGCCGAGTGGATCGTCGAGGGCGAGCCCGGCATGGACCTGTGGCACATGGACGTGCGCCGGTTCGGCCGCCAGTACCGTTCGCCGTCGTACACGATCAAGCGCTCGGTCGAGAACTACGAGACGTACTACGACATCCGCTACCCCGGCCACGAGCGCTCGGCGGGCCGGCCGCTGCGGCTCTCACCCGCCTACGGCTGGCACGCCGCCCACGGTGCCGTCTTCGGCGAGAAGTCGGGGTGGGAGCGGGTCAACTACTACGCGGCCAACGAGGGCGGGACGGAGGACGAGCGGCCCATCGGCTGGGCGGGCCGGCTGTGGTCGTCCGCGATCGGGGCCGAGCACCGCGCCACCCGTACGGCCGCCGGGCTGTTCGACGAGAGCTCGTTCGCCAAGATCGAGGTCAGCGGGCCCGACGCGGCCGACCTGCTGGAGTGGGTGTGCGACAACCGGGTGGCCCGCAAGACCGGCGCCGTCACCTACACGCAGGCGCTCAACCGGCGCGGCGGCATCGAGTGCGACTTCACCGTCACGCGGCGCGGCGAGGAGGAGTTCCTCATCGTCACCGGCACCGCCTTCGGCTCGCACGACCTGGGCTGGCTGCGCAAGCAGGCCGCGCTGCGCGGCTCGAAGGCCAGGATCGCCGACGTGACCGGGCAGTACGCCTGCTTCGCCCTGTGGGGGCCGCGCGCAGCCGACATCCTGGCCGGGCTGACGCCCGATCCGCCGGACTTCCCGTTCATGTCGGCGCGCGAGCTGACTGTGGGGGACGTGCCGGTGCTGGCGCTGCGGGTGACGTTCGTGGGCGAGCACGGGTGGGAGCTGTACTGCTCCACCGAGTACGGGCTCGCGCTCTGGCAGACGTTGTGGCGGGCGGGGGAGCCGTACGGGCTGACCGCCGGAGGTTACCGGGCCATCGACAGCCTGCGCCTGGAGAAGGGCTACCGGGTGTGGGGCGCGGACATCGGGCCCGAGACGACGCCGTACGAGGCGGGGCTCGGCTTCTGCGTCAAGACCGACAAGGAGTTCCTCGGCGGGGACGCCATCGACCCCGCCCCGGAACGCAGACTGCGCTGCGTCACGCTGCGCGATCCCCGTGCCGTCGCCCTCGGCAACGAGCCGGTGCGGCTCGACGGTCAGGTGGTGGCCAGGGTCACCTCCGGCGGGTACGGCTACACCGCCCGCGAGTCCATCGCCTACGCCTACCTGGCGGCCGAGCCCGGAGCCCAGGTCGAGATCGAGGTAGAGGGGCGGTGGGTGGCGGGCAGCGTGGTCAAGAGCCCTCTGGTGCCGTGACGCCGCTGCGTACCGAGATGCGGACCCGGTCGGGGCGGAACAGGTCGAGCGCGTGCTCCACCGGGGTGCCGTCGCCGGCGTAGGCGGTGCGTTCGATCAGCATGAGCGGCGTTCCCGGGGTGACGTCCAGCTCGGCGGCCTCGGCGGGCCTGGCGATCACCGGGTCCAGGTGCTCGACCGCGGTACGCGGCTCCAGGTCGTACCGGGTGGCCAGCAGGGCGTACAGGGAGCCGGTCAGGTCCTCTTCGAGCAGGCCCGGCAGGCACGGGAAGCAGGAGCGCTCCAGCGCGATCGGCGACCCGCCCGCCGAGCGCACCCGCGCCACCTCGTGCACCGGCGCGCCCACCGCGACGCCGAGCGCCCTGGCCACGGCGGCGGGCGCGGGCACCGTCGCGGCGCGCAGGATCCGGGCTCGCGCCCGCAGGTGGGCGCGGCGCATCTGCTCGGTGAACCCGGCCAGCCCCGTCAGGTCGCACTCGATGCGCGGCTCGGGGCGCGGCTCGGCCACGAACGCGCCGCCCGCCCGGCCCGGCACCCGCAGCAGCACGCCGTCGTGCGCCAGGGTGGCCAGCGCCTGCCTGAGCGTCATCCTGCTCACGCGCAGCCGCCCGGCCAGCTCCCGCTCCCCGGGCAGCCGGTCGCCCGGCGCCAGCTCGCCGGCCGCGATCGAGGCGAGCAGCCAGCGTTCGATCTGCACGTGCGCGGGGACGCCGGTGCCACGCTCCAGCTCAGGCGGGGTCCCGACCACAGGCGCAGATTACCTCCTAAACAGGGGCGTCACTCCGAAAGGTGGCGCAGCCGTTCGACGGCCTCACCGAACTCGGCGATCAGGTCATAGACCACGTCCTTGGCGGGCCTGACCTGGTCGAGCTGGCCTACGACCTGCCCCACGTAGTAGTTGACCAGCTCCATCGCCCCCGGCTCGCCCTTCTCCGCCGCCGCCCCGATGCGCGCCATCGCGCTTTCGGCCACCAGCATCTGCAGCGGCATCCCCAGCGGCCCCGGGCTCTCCTGGCCCGAGTCCCACTCCTCGGTCCAGGCCGACTTGAGCTGCCTGGCCGGCTTGCCGGTACGCGAGCGGGACCGGACGGTGTCCAGCGACGAGGCCGCCAGCAGCTTGCGCTTGACCGCCGGAGCCGTCTCGGCCTCCTCGGTGGTCAGCCAGACAGAGCCGCACCACACGCCCTCGGCCCCCAGCGCCATGGCCGCCGCCATCTGCCGCCCCGACGCGATGCCGCCCGCCGCCAGCACCGGCACCGGCGCGACCGCGTCCACGACCTGCGGCACCAGCACCATGGTGGAGATCTCGCCGGTGTGCCCGCCCGCCTCCGTGCCCTGCGCCACGATGAGGTCCGCGCCCGCCGCCACCTGCCTGCGGGCGTGCTCGACCGTACCGACCAGCGCGGCCACCGGCACGCCCGCCTCCCTGGCCCTGGTCACCATCTCGGCCGGCGGCGGGCCCAGCGCGCTGGCGATCAGCCCGATCCGGTGCTTGAGCGCCACGTCGATCAGCCCCGTCGCCCCGGCCGCCGTCACGCGCCTGCCGAACTCGTCGGCCACCGCGGTCAGCGGCTGGCCGGGGGAGCTGACGCCGTACTTGGACAGCAGGTGGGTGACGAAGTCCCGGTGCCGGTCGGGGACGGAGTCCATGAGGTGCGCGCGCCGGTCGAGCACGGAGGCGTCCAGCTTGCCCGGCACGAGCACGTCCACGCCGTACGGGCGGCCGTTCACGTGCTCGTCCAGCCAGGTCAGCTCCGTGTCGAGCTGCTGCGGCGCGTACGCGACCGCGCCCAGCACCCCGAACCCGCCCGCGTTCGTGACGGCGGCCACCACGTCGCGGCAGTGGCTGAAGGCGAACAGCGGGAACTCGATGCCCAAACGCTCACAGATAGCGGTCCGCATGATTCGACGCTAACTGTCAGAACCTTGTTCGGTCCATCCCTTCGGGCTCCATCGTGACGGGCGTGTGCCAGCCCAGGTCGGGTGAGTAGCCGCGTACCCGCCTGGCCGGGACCCCGGCCACCACGCTGTGGTCGGGGAACTCGCCGCGCACCACCGCGCCGCCCGCCACCACGCACTGGCGGCCCAGCGTGGTGCCCGGCAGGATGATCGCGCCCGCGCCCAGCCAGGAGCCCGAGCCGATGGAGACGGGGCTGTTGCGCGGCCACTGCCTGCCGATGGGGATGTCCGGGTCGTCGTAGACGTGGTTCTGGTCGGTGATGTACACGTACGGGCCGGTGAAGACGTCGTCGCCGATGTCGATGGACTGGTGGGCCACGATGTGCGAGCCCCGGCCGATCGAGCAGCTCCCGCCGATCCGCAGGATCGAGGCGGGTCCGAGGTCCGGGCCCGGCATCATGCCGCAGGAGATCGACACCCGCTCGCCGATGAGCGTGTGGTCGCCGATCTCGATCCATCGCTCCCCGAAGATCGCGCCAGGGGGGAAGGCGATGCTCACCCCGTCGCCGAGACGGCGGAAACGGTAGCCGGCGGGACTGGCGGGAGTGATCGCACCGGCGTGGCGGATCGCCGTGTAGGCACGGTGTATCAATGTGCCCAAAGCCCGCCGTACTAGTGACATAGGGACCAAAGTTACCGCTAGGTCATGCCGTTCAGGCATGTGAGGGGCGTTGTTTGATATCCTGAGAGCCCGTGGACACATCGACCACACCTCGAGCCACGGGAGCCCCTTTGCGCAGCGCATCGCAAACCAAGCATCTGTTCGTCACCGGCGGTGTCGCCTCCAGTCTCGGCAAGGGGCTAACGGCATCCAGCCTCGGTCGCCTGCTCAAAGGGCGCGGTCTGAGGGTCACCATGCAGAAGCTGGACCCTTACCTCAACGTCGACCCCGGCACCATGAACCCGTTCCAGCACGGCGAGGTGTTCGTCACCGACGACGGTGCCGAGACCGACCTCGACGTCGGCCACTACGAGCGGTTCCTCGACACCGACCTGCACGGCTCGGCCAACGTGACCACCGGCCAGGTCTACTCCAACGTCATCGCCAAGGAGCGGCGCGGCGAATACCTGGGCGACACCGTCCAGGTCATCCCGCACATCACCAACGAGATCAAGGACCGCATCAGGGGCATGGCAGGTCCCGAGGTGGACGTCGTCATCACCGAGGTCGGCGGCACGGTCGGCGACATCGAGTCGCTGCCGTTCCTGGAGGCCGTGCGGCAGATCCGGCACGAGGTGGGGCGCGACAACGTGTTCTTCCTGCACGTGTCGCTGCTGCCCTACATCGGGCCCTCGGGAGAGCTGAAGACCAAGCCGACCCAGCACAGCGTGGCGGCGCTGCGCAGCATCGGCATCCAGCCCGACGCGATCGTGCTGCGCTCCGACCGGCCCGTGCAGACGGCGATCAAGCGCAAGATCAGTCTCATGTGCGACGTGGACGAGGACGCCGTCGTCTCCGCGGTGGACGCCGCCTCGATCTACGACATCCCCAAGGTGCTGCACTCCGAGGGGCTCGACGCGTACGTCGTGCGCCGGCTCGGCCTGCCCTTCCGCGACGTGGACTGGAAGGAGTGGGAGCAGCTCCTGCGCCGGGTGCACCGGCCGGCCAAGGAGGTCACGATCGCGCTGGTCGGCAAGTACATCGACCTGCCCGACGCGTACCTGTCGGTCACCGAGGCGCTGCGCGCCGGCGGGTTCGCCAACGACGCCCGCGTCAACATCCGCTGGGTCAAGAGCGACGACTGCGAGACCCCCGAGGGCGCCGAGCGCGAGCTCGACGGCGTGGACGGCGTGCTCATCCCCGGCGGCTTCGGCGTACGCGGCATCGAAGGCAAGATCGGCGCCACCAGACACGCCCGGGAGAACAAGATCCCGCTGCTCGGCATCTGCCTCGGCATGCAGGGCATGGTCATCGAGGCCGCCCGCAACATGGCCGGCATCGAGGACGCCAACTCCGCCGAGTTCGACCCCGACACCAAGCACGCGGTCATCTCCACCATGGCCGACCAGGAGGACGTCGTCGCCGGCGAGCGCGACATGGGCGGCACCATGCGGCTGGGCAGCTACACCGCCAAGCTCGGCGAGGGCACCCTGGCCAGGCAGCTGTACGGCGGCAAGGCCAAGGCCGACGAGCGTCACCGGCACCGCTACGAGGTCAACAACGCCTACCGCGAGCAGCTTGAGAAGGTCGGCCTGATCTTCTCCGGACTGTCGCCCGACGGCCGCCTGGTCGAGTACACCGAGCTGCCCGCCGAGATCCACCCGTTCTTCATCGGCACCCAGGCCCACCCCGAGTTCCGCTCCCGCCCCACCAGGGCCAACCCGATGTTCAAGGGCCTCGTCAACGCCGCCCTCGTCTACGCCGACAGCCGCGTGGGCGCCACCAAGGTGGGCCCGTGAAAGTGGAGGACACGCCCGAGGCGTGGGACGTCGTCGAGACCAGGCACCGGTTCAAGGGCCACGTCATCGAGGTGGTGACCGACACCGTCAGGATGCCCCGCGACGAGGTCGCCGACCGCGACTACGTCGTGCACCCGGGATCCGTCGCCGTGCTCGCCCTCGACGAGCGGAACCGGGTCCTGATGATCAGGCAGTACCGCCACCCCACCAGGCAGCTCATGTGGGAGCTGCCCGCCGGGATCCGCGACGTGGCAGGCGAACCGCTCGTCACCACCGCCGCCCGCGAGCTGGCCGAGGAGGCCGGTTACCGGGCCGACACCTGGTACACCCTGGTCGACCTGCGCTCCTCGCCCGGGATGAGCGACGAGCGGATCCGGGTGTTCCTCGCCCGCGGCCTGACCAAGATCCCCGACGAGGAGAACGGCTTCGTCCAGCAGCACGAGGAAATCGACATGCCGGTCGAATGGGTCCCCCTGGCCGACGCGGTCGAGAAGGCACTCATGGGAATGATCCACAATTCCCCGGCCGTGGCCGGTATCCTCGCCGCATATGCGGCATCGGTTGAGGGGTTCGCCCTGTTGCGCCCCGCCGACGCCCCGGAGGCGTGACGGAAGGACCAGTTCGTGGAGGCAGTGCTCTCCAGCTACCTCGCCCACCTGGCCGTGGAACGGGGCCTGGCTGCCAACACGCTCGCGTCCTACCGTCGTGACCTGCGCCGATACTTTGATCACCTCCAGGCGCGCGGCCGCCTGGAGCTGGATCAGGTGGGCGAGTCCGACGTGCTGGACTTCCTCGCGGCGCTGCGCGAGGGCGACGGCGAGCACCCGGCGCTGGTCGCCAGCTCCGCCGCCCGCGCCGTCTCCGCCGTACGTGGGCTGCACCGTTTCGCCCTGCGCGAAGGCGTCACGGCGCACGACCCCGCCCACGAGGTACGCCCGCCACGGCAGCTGCGCAGGCTGCCCAAGGCCATCGGCGTGGCCGAGGTCGAGCGCCTGATCGCCGCCTCCGGCCCCGACGGCGCCCCCCTCACGCTGCGCAACCGGGCCCTCCTTGAGGTCCTGTACGGCACCGGCGCCCGCATCTCCGAGGCCGTCGGGCTCGCCGTGGACGACCTGGAGGACGACCAGGTACGCCTGACCGGCAAGGGCAACCGCACCCGCATCGTGCCCCTGGGGCGCTACGCCAGGTCCGCACTGGACTCCTATCTGGTACGCGCCCGCCCCGGGCTGCTCTCCCACGGACGCGGCACCCCCGCCGTCTTCCTCAACGCCCGCGGCGGCCGCCTGACCAGGCAGGGAGCCTGGGAGGTGCTGCAGGCCGCCGCCGAACGCGCCGGACTCGCCGGGATAAGCCCGCATGTTCTCCGGCATTCCTTCGCAACTCACCTAATAGACGGCGGCGCGGACGTTAGGGTGGTACAGGAGTTGCTCGGCCATGCCTCTGTGACGACCACTCAGGTCTACACCCTGGTCACGGTCGACAAACTTCGCGAGGTCTACGCGGCCTCGCATCCGCGCGCCCGGCAGTGATCTATAGTCTTTTGGGACGTGCGTCGCCCACGGCGTGCCGCCTTGCCGCGTTAAGTGGTGACGCCATAGTGTCCGTCCGGACGGTCCGGTTCGGGATCGTCAGGGAGGTTCGAGCTGGTGACTGTGACGACCAAGGGTTCGACCCCGGGGACCCCCGACAACCCCTGGGGCGACACCAAGACCAACGCGCCCTCCAACGGCGTCAACCTGGGCCCGACACGGCGGCCCAGACCCGTGTTCCCCGAGCCGGTGCCGCCGGCCGTGCACGGCCCGGCGCGCGTGGTCGCGATGGTCAATCAGAAGGGTGGCGTCGGCAAGACCACCACCACCATCAACCTGGGGGCGGCGCTCGTCGAGTGCGGCCTGAAGGTGCTGCTGGTCGACTTCGACCCGCAGGGGGCGCTCTCCGTCGGTCTGGGCATCAACCCGCTCCAGCTCGACCTGACCGTCTACAACCTGCTGATGGAGCGCGGCGTCACCGCCGAGGAAGTGCTGCTCGAAACCGGCGTCGAGGGCCTCGACCTGCTGCCGAGCAACATCGACCTGTCGGCCGCGGAAGTGCAGCTCGTCACCGAGGTCGCCCGCGAGCAGGTGCTCGGCCGGGTCATCAAACCGCTGCTGCCGCACTACGACGTCTGCCTCATCGACTGCCAGCCGTCGCTGGGCCTGCTCACGATCAACGCGCTGACCTGCGCGCACGGCGTGATGGTGCCGCTGGAGTGTGAGTTCTTCGCGCTGCGTGGCGTGGCGCTGCTCATGGACACCATCTCCAAGGTGCAGGAGCGGCTCAACGAGGACCTCGAGATCGAAGGTCTGCTCGCCACCATGTACGACGCCCGTACGCTGCACGGCCGCGAGGTGCTGGCCCGCGTGGTGGAGGCGTTCGGCGACAAGGTGTTCCACACGGTGATCAACCGCACGGTGCGCTTCCCCGACGCGACGGTGGCCGGCGAGCCGATCACCACGTTCGACCCGTCGTCACTGGGCGCCAACGCCTACCGTGAGCTGGCCCGCGAGGTGCTCTCTCGCTGGCCGGCGCCTGCGACAATGGCCAGGTGACCGAAGAGCAGAGCACGCCCCAGGGCTTCCAGGTCCACCTGGACGTCTTCGAGGGGCCCTTCGATCTGCTCCTCGGTCTCATCGCCAAGCACAAGCTGGACATCACCGAGGTCTCGCTCTCCAAGGTCACCGACGAGTTCATCGCCTATATCAAGTCCCGGGGTCCCGAGTGGGACCTCGACCAGACCAGCCACTTCCTGCTGGTGGCGGCCACCCTGCTGGATCTGAAGGCGGCCAGGCTGCTGCCTTCGGGTGAGGTGGAGGACGAGGAGGACCTGGCGCTGCTGGAGGCCAGGGACCTGCTGTTCGCGCGGCTGCTGCAGTACAAGGCGTACAAGGAAGTGGCGAAGATCTTCGCCGGGCGGATGGCGGAGGAGGCGCTGCGCTTTCCGCGTACCGCGCCGATGGAGGAGCAGTTCGCCAACCTCCTGCCCGAGCTCATCCTGGGGATCGGCCCCGAGCAACTCGCCCGCATCGCCGCCAAGGCCTTCACCCCGAAACTGCCGCCCACCGTCAACGTGGGGCACATCTACCAGCCGCTGGCCAGCGTCAAGGAGCAGGCGGCGATCCTGGTCATGCACCTGCGCCGGCTCCGCCGCGCCACCTTCCGCGCGCTGGTGGCCGACTGCGAGGGGACCTTCGAGGTCATCGCACGGTTCCTGGCCGCGCTGGAGCTCTTCCGGGAGTCGGCGGTGACGTTCGAGCAGGTCGAGCCCCTGGGGGATCTGCACGTGACCTGGACGGGCGCCGATGACGGGGATGTGGCGGTGGGGGACGACTACGAGGAATCCGCGGAGACACCATCCAATGACTGACGACAATCCGTTGCCGAACCCCCGCAAGTCACCCGACTCCGAGCCTCCGTTGCCCGCCTGGATGACCCTGCCCGGCTCAATGGCCCAACGGGCAGCCCCCGAGGCCGAAGCCGAATCCACCTGGCCCCCCGACCCGGCCCCGGCCGATGCGGCTTCCACCGACCCGACCGCGACCGATGCGGTTCCCACCTACCCGGCCCCGGCCGATGCGGACCTGACTGACCCGGCCCCGACCGGTGGAGACCTGACCGACTCGGCTCCAGCCGATGTGGCTCCGACGCTCCCCGACCCGACAGACGTGGCTTCGACGGAGACGGCTCCGGCCGACGGACCGGTCGCGGGTGCGGCTGACTCGGACGCGGCCAGCCCTGATACGGCCAGCCCCGAAACGGCCGGCACGTCTGCGGCCGGCACCTCTACGGTCGGCACCCATGCGGAGGGCACCGATGCCGAGGGTGCTGATGTGGTGGGTGCTGCGGCAGGTGCCGATGCGGTTGGCGCTGAATCCGCGCACCCTGAGACGGCCAGCGCCGATACGACCAGCGCCGCCGATACGGCCGGCACCGCCTTTCCTGGCGCCGGGTCGGCGGGACGTGGTGCGGTGGAGGTCGGCGCAACGCGCGCGCCCGAGGAGGCGGTCGGGGCGCGAAGGGACGAGCTGGCGAGCGGTGCGCATGACGAGGCGCAGCGGGACGAGGCGGCCAGCGGTGCGCATGACGAGGCGCAGCTGAGCGAGACGCAACTGGATGAGGCGCAGTTCGGCGAGGCGCAGGCCGAGGAGGGGCAGCGGGGCGAATCGGAGGGGCCGACGCTTCAGGCCGCGTTGGAGGCTATCCTGCTTGTGGTAGACGAGCCGGTCGCCGAGATAACCCTCGCCCAGGTGCTGGAGCGGCCCACGCACGAAGTGGCCGCCGCTCTGCGCGCTCTGGCGGCGGAATATACCGCCGCCGGACGGGGTTTCTCTCTGAGAGAAGTCGCAGGCGGCTGGCGGTTCTACACGCGTGCCGACTGCGCACAACTGGTCGAGCGGTTCGTACGCGACGGCCAGCAGACGCGGCTGACCCAGGCCGCGCTGGAAACACTCGCGGTCGTGGCCTACCGGCAACCGGTGAGCCGCGCCCGCGTAGCCGCCGTGCGCGGCGTGAACAGCGACGGCGTCATGCGGACGCTCGTCGCCAGGGGGCTGGTCGAGGAGGCCGGTTCCGACCCGGAGAGCCAGGCAGTGCTCTACCGGACAAGCTCATACTTCCTTGAACGTCTGGGACTGAGGGACCTGAGCGAGCTCCCCGAGCTCGCGCCCTTCCTCCCCGACGACGTGGAGAATCTCGAGGAGACGACAAAGTGATCAACAGGCGCAGCACCCCGTCCGGTGATGGACGCGGTCGAGGACGTACCGGCGGCTCCGGCCGCGGCGGGCGTCCCGCCTTCCGCTCCGACGACACCCGTGGCGGCGGCGGTTTCCGCCGCGACGACGACTTCCGCGGCGGATCCCGCCGCGACAACGACTCCAGCGGCGGACCCCGCCGCGACGGCTTCCGCGCAGGCCCCTCGCGCGATTCCCTGCGCGCCGACCGGGGCGGATCCCGCGCCCGGTACGGCAGACGCGACGGCGAGGGCGAAAGCCGCAACACACGAGATGACCGGTACGGGCAGAGCGGCCGCCCAGCTCAGGGCGCAGACCGAGGTGCCCGTGCGGACCGGTACGGCCGAAGCGGGCGCGATGACCGATTCGGCCGGGATGACCGCTCGGGCCGAGGCGATCAGGAGAGCCGCTACGGCCGCGACGAGCGTCCCCGCCGCGACGATGGCTACGGCCGTGACGACCGCCCTCACCGCGAGGACCGTCCCCGCCGCGACGATCGCTACGGCCGCGAGGACCGTTACAGCCGCGAGGACCGCTCTGGCCGCGAGGACCGTTACGGGCGCGGTGACCGCTTCGAGCGGCCACGGGGCGAGGAGCGGGGCGGCTACCGTTCCGAGGCCCGTGACGACCGGCGTGATGATCGGCGCGACGACCGGCGCGACGACCGGCGCGACGACCGGCGCGACGACCGGCGCGACGACCGGAGGGACGACCGGGCCGGTGGGTTCCGTGCCGGGCGCAGCGGGCGTCGCGAGGACTTCGGCCCCAGGGGCACGAGTTCGTCCCGTGCCCGTTACGGCAGGCGGGACGGCGATGACCGGCCTCGCGGGACCGGTGGCGACCGGACGCGCCAGAGCGGCGACCGCGCTTCCCGGAGCGGCGACCGCACTTACCAGAGTCGCGATCGCGCGTACCAGGGCGGCGACCGTGCGTACCAGGGCGGCGATCGAGGCCGTCAGGGTGGCGACCGGGGTCGGCAGGGCAGTGACTGGGGTCGGCCGGGCGGCGGTGACGGGCGCGGTGCGCGTACCCCTCGCCGTGACGACGTGCAGACCCTCGGCGGGAACAGGCGCGGGACCTCCGGCCCCCCGCAGCGCGGCGGTTCCCAGCGCGAGGGCTACGGCGGCCCGCAGCGCGGCGGTTCCCAGCGGGACGGCTACGGCGGCCCTCAGCGCGGCGGCTCTCAGCGGGACGGTTACGGCAGCCCGCAGAGCAGTCGGGTGAAGGCCGCGCGCCAGCCCATCCGCGACCGCGACTTCTACCCCGAGGGCTACACCGACGAGCGCGACACCACCGAGGTCCCGGGCGGCGTCCGGCTGCAGAAGGTGCTCGCGCAGGCGGGCGTGGCCAGCCGCAGGGCCTGCGAGGAGATGATCGGCGACGGTCGGGTGACCGTCAACGGCCAGGTCGTACGCAGGTTCGGCGCCAAGGTGGACCCGGCCGCGCAGGTCATCCACGTGGACGGCAAGCGCATCCCGACCGCGCCCGACCTGGTCTACTACGCGCTCAACAAGCCCATCGGCGTTGTCTCCACCATGGACGACCCGCAGGGCCGCCCGTGCCTGGCCGACTTCGTCGAGGAGCTCGCGCCGAGGCTGTTCCACGTGGGGCGGCTCGACACCGAGACCGAGGGCCTGCTGCTGCTCACCAACGACGGCGAGCTGGCCAACAGGCTGACGCATCCCAGTTACGGCGTGCAGAAGAAGTACTGGGCCAAGGTGCCCGGGCCGATCCCGCGCGACCTGGGGCGCCGCCTCAAGGAGGGCATCGAGCTGGAGGACGGCATCGCCAAGGCCGACTCCTTCGCCATCGTGCAGGAGCACGGCCAGCAGGCGCTGGTCGAGATCGTGCTGCACGAGGGCCGCAAGCACGTGGTCAGGCGGATGCTGGAGGAGAGCGGTCACCGGGTGATCGACCTGGCCAGGATCGAGTTCGGACCGGTGAAGCTGGGCCGTACCAAGGCGGGCACCGTAAGGTCGCTGAGCTTGAAGGAAGTCGGCGAGCTGTATGCGGCCGTGAAGCTGTAATCTGGCCGGACGCAGGAGCCCGTGCGAACCCGCACGGGCTCTCCGGTTCGTTGAAGGGGAAAAAGCACATGGTACGGGCGATCCGCGGGGCGATCCAGGTGGACGCCAACGACCGTGACGCGGTCATTTCGGGCACGACCGAGCTGGTCAACGGGATCATGGGACGAAACAGCCTGACCCCCGACGACGTGATCAGCGTGTTGTTCACGGCCACGCCCGACCTCACGGCCGAGTTCCCCGCGCTCGCGGCGCGCAAGCTGGGCTTCCACGACGTGCCGCTGATCTGTTGCACCGAGATCGACGTGCCGGGGGCGCTGCCCCGTGTCGTACGTCTGATGGCGCATGTGGAGACCGACCGGCCGCGTTCCGAGATCCAGCACGTTTATCTGCGTGGTGCGCTGGCACTGCGCCAGGACATCGCCCAGTAAACCGGACATTCGCCCGGTAACGGGCGACTCGCCGTCCCGTAGGCAGCAGCAACCGTTGGCAAGAGGCCCGCGCGATACTGGCGGCTCCGGCACCACCATCCTTCCACCGCCCACACCGCCCGATAAATCAGGACATCGTGATGGAACTTCGCTCCGTGCTCGTCGTCGGCACCGGTCTCATCGGCACCTCCGCGGCGCTGGCGCTGCGCAAGCGCGGGGTGCGGGTGTTGCTCGCCGACCGCGACCAGGCAGCCGTGCGGCTGGCGCGGGAACTCGGCGCGGGCGAGGACTGGCGGCCCGCGGACACGGCGTCCGAGCGGGCGGACCTGGCGATCATCGCGGTGCCTCCGGCGTACGTGGCGAGTGAACTGCTGGAACTGCAGCGGATCGGCGCGGCCCGCTTCTACACCGACGTCGCCAGCGTCAAGGCCGAGCCCATCCACCGGGCCGCGCAACTCGGCTGCGACCTGGCCTCCTACGTCGCCTCCCACCCGCTGGCCGGGCGCGAGAAGTCGGGGCCGGGGGCGGCCAGGGACGACCTGTTCCTGGGGCGGCCCTGGGCGCTGTGCCCGACCGAGGAGTCGGGGGCCGAGGCCAAGGCGGCCGTACTGCGGCTGATCGAGTTGTGCGGGGCCAACGCGGTCGAGGTGGGCGCCATCGACCATGACCGCGCGGTCGCCGTGGTCTCCCACGCGCCCCACGTGGCCGCCTCCGCCGTGGCCGCCCGCCTGGCCGACGCCACCGACGTCGCGCTCGGGCTGGCCGGGCAGGGCATACGCGACGTCACCCGGATCGCGGGCAGCGACCCCGGCCTGTGGCTGGGCATCCTGTCGGGCAACGCCTCCCCGGTCGCCGAGGTGCTGGAGGCCGTGGCCAACGACCTGGCCGACGCCGCGAGCGCGCTGCGGGCCATGGCCGAGGGCGACGGCACCGCCACCAACGAGATCACCCAGCTGCTCAAGCGCGGCGTCGTGGGCCACGACCGCATCCCCGGCAAGCACGGCGGCCCGGCCTCCGCCTACGCCGTCGTCCAGGTCGTCATCGGCGACCGCCCCGGACAACTCGCCCGGCTGTTCCAGGTGTGCGACGAGATCGGGGTCAACGTCGAGGACGTACGCCTGGAGCACGCCCCCGGCCTGCCCCTGGGCATCGCCGAACTGTCGGTGGAGCCGGGCGCGGCGCTCACCCTCACCGAGGCCCTGCACGAACGCGGCTGGCAAGTTCCCTGATTCCGATGTCACATCCGCGCTTTCTCGATCCGTCTTCATCGGCACATCGAGGAGGTAACGGAAATGACGAACATTCTGGTACTCGGCGGAGGCTACACCGGCATCACCGCGGCCATCAGAGTCGCCCGCAAGACCCGCGCCGCCCGCGTCACCCTGGTGAACGCCTCGCCGCGGGTCACCGAACGGCTGCGCCTGCACCAGACCGCCGCGGGTGAGCGGCTGGCCGACCACGCCCTGACGGACGTGGTGGCCGGCACCGGCGTCGAGGTCGTGGCGGGCAGGGTGGCCGGGATCGACCCGGACGCTCATGAGGTGAGGCTCGACGGCGGGCGGGTGCTCGGCTACGACAAGCTGATCTACGCGCTCGGCACCGTCACCGACGCCTCCGTCCCCGGGGTCGCCGAGCACGCCCACGTCTACGACGACTACGCGGCCGCCGTACGGCTCTCGCGGCGGCTCGACGAGCTGACCGGCGGCACGGTGGTGGTGGCCGGCGGCGGGCTGACCGGCGTCGAGACGGCGGCCGAACTGGCCGAGGCCCGTCCGCACCTGCGCGTCGTCCTGCTGACCAGGGGACGGCCCGGCTCGATGATGGGCGGGAGCGCCCGCGCGTACATGGAGGCGGCGCTGGAGCGGCTCGGCGTCGAGGTACGTCCGGGCGTGGAGATCAGCAAGGTCCTGCCCGACGGCGTCGAGCTCGGGGACGGCGAACTGGTCCACTCCGACGCCACCATCTGGACCACCGGCACCAAGGGCCTGCCCCTGGCCACCGAGTCGGGGCTGCGCGTCGACGCCCGGGGCCGGATCGTGGTGGACCCGGAGCTGCGCTCGGTCTCGCACCCCGACGTGTACGCCGTCGGCGACGCCGCCGCGATCACCCAGAAGTTCGGCGTCATGCACGGCACCTGCCAGGGCGGGATCCCGAGCGGCCTGGCCGCCGCCGACTCGCTGGCCGCCACGCTGCGCGGCCGGACGCCCAAGCCCTTCCGGTTCGGTTACATACACCAGCCCCTCAGCCTGGGACGCAAGGACGCCGTGATCCAGTTCACCCGGCCGGACGACAGCCCGCGCCGGTGGTACCTGGCGGGCCGCGCGGCCATCGTCTACAAGGAGACGGTGAGCGGCAGCCCGATCTGGACCTGGAAGCTGCTCAAGCGCGGCCTGGTGCCGGTCTGGGTCTTCGCGCTCACGGCGGGCTTCTGATGACGCGCAACGGGCGGGACCATGGCAGGTCCCGCCCGTCGCACCCCCACGCATGCGAGTGCGCTGCTCGTACCCGCCCGCTGCCCCCCAACACCAGAACCTAACGACAAGCCCGCCCGGGCCACCGCCACACCAGCCCCCTCCAGCCCGCACCGGACCCGTTCCACGCGGCCGCCCGCCTGCACCGGGGCGGTCCACTGGTCCGCCAGCCTGCATCACGCCCGTATCCACCGGGGTCGTCGGCGCGAGACGCATGCTCAGCTTCCGTGCAGCCATCGCACGGGCAACACGCGCCGCTTCCGTGGAGCCACCAGCACACAGGCGGCCAACCCAGGCCGGCCAAGGTAGGGACGGCCAGCCATGGCGGACGGCCAGACAAGGCCGGTCGGGGGAGTGGGCGGGACCCGTACCAAGGTCGGCTGGGCGGAGCAGCCTGGGCCTCCCGTTGTGGGCTGACAGCGGAAGCTGGATCGCTGACCGGTGCGGAGGCGGTAGCCTCTTCGGAGTTGGACCACCACACGTGAAGAGGGAGAGGCCGTGACCGGTCTGGTCGTCGCCATGGACGGCCCTTCGGGGTCGGGTAAGTCGAGCGTGTCGCGTGGGGCCGCCCGCGCGCTGGGCCTGCGTTACCTCGACACAGGGGCGATGTACCGGGCGATGACCTGGTGGATGCTCTGGCAGGGAGCCGATCTGGCCGACCCCGCCGCCATCGCGGCTCGCTGCGGCGAGCCCGCCATCGTGGCGGGCACCGACCCGGACGCCCCCACCATCCACGTTGACGGCGTGGACGTGGCGGGGCCGATCAGGGAGGCCGAGGTGACCGCCGCGGTCTCCGCCGTCGCCGCCGTGCCCGAGGTGCGGGAGCGCCTGGTCGCGCTGCAGCGGCAGATCATCGGCGCCGGCGAGATCGTGGTCGAGGGCCGCGACATCGGCACGGTCGTGTGGCCGGACGCCGCCGTCAAGATCTACCTGACGGCCAGCCCCGAGGCCCGTGCCCGCAGGCGCAGCGCCGAGGTGGGCGGCTCAACGGTGGAGGCGCAGCAGGAGGCCATGGCCAGGCGTGACACCCTGGACTCAACACGTAAGACGGACCCGCTCTCGATGGCGGATGGCGCCATCGAGCTCGACACCACCGCGCTGAACCTGGAAGAGGTCATCGCGGAGGTGCTGAGACTGGTCAAAGAGCGCACCTGACCTTCAGGTGCGGTACTCACTAAGGACGAAATATCGTGTCAACGGGGGATTGGGTCGAGGCTGACCTCGACGACCTTGAAATCGACGAGCACGAGCACGGTGCGCCGCTGCCGGTCGTCGCCATCGTGGGACGGCCGAACGTCGGCAAGTCCACGCTGGTCAACCGCATCATCGGCCGCCGCGAGGCGGTCGTCGAAGACGTTCCGGGCGTCACCCGCGACCGCGTCACCTACGACGCCAACTGGCGCGGGCGCCGCTTCACCGTCGTCGACACCGGCGGCTGGGATCCCGACGCCACCGGCATGAACCTGCGCATCGCCGAGCAGGCCCAGGTCGCCGTCGAGCTGGCCGACGTGATCGTGTTCGTCGTGGACACCACCGTGGGCGCGACCGACGCCGACGAGATCGTGGGCTCGGTGCTGCGGCAGTCGGGCAAGCCGGTCATCCTGGCCGCCAACAAGGTCGACAACCAGCAGCTCGAACTGGAGGCCGCCGCGCTGTGGTCGCTGGGGCTGGGGGAGCCGTACCCCGTCTCGGCCCTGCACGGACGCTCCAGCGGCGACCTGCTCGACGTGATGCTCGACGCGCTGCCCGAGACGCCCGAGGTCACCTTCGGCGCGGAACGCGGGCCGGCCCGCGTCGCGCTGCTCGGCAAGCCCAACGTCGGCAAGTCCTCCCTGCTCAACAAGCTGGCGGGGGAGGAGCGGGTGCTGGTGGACCCCATGGCGGGCACCACCCGCGACCCGGTGGACGAGCTGATCGAACTGGGCGGGCGCACCTGGCGCTTCGTCGACACCGCCGGCATCCGGCGGCGCGACCGCGAGTTGCAGGGCGCCGACTTCTACGCCGCCATGCGCACCCGTTCCGCGCTGGAGCGTACCGAGGTGGCGATCGTGCTGATCGACGCCAGCGAGCCGCTCACCGAGCAGGACCTGCGCATCATCGGCTTGGTCATCGAGTCCGGGCGGGCGATGGTGGTGGCCTTCAACAAGTGGGACCTGGTCGACGAGGACCGGCGCTACTACCTGGAGAAGGAGATCGACCGGCAGCTCGTACGCACGCCGTGGGCGCTGCGGGTCAACATCTCCGCCAAGACGGGGCGGCACGTCGATCGGCTGGTCCCGGCCCTGGAGAAGGCGCTCGACTCCTGGTCCACCCGGGTGCCGACGGCGCGGCTCAACGCGTTCCTGACCGAGCTGGTGCACCAGACCCCGCCGCCGGTGCGGGGCGGCAAGCAGCCGAAGATCCTTTTCGCCACCCAGGCGTCCGTCGAACCGCCCAAGTTCGTGCTGTTCACCTCGGGCTGGCTGGAGGACACCTACCGGCGCTTCATCGAGCGGCGCATCCGCGAGGAGTTCGGCTTCGCCGGGTCGCCGATCGAGGTCACGATGAAGATCAGGGAAAAGCGCGCGAAGAAGGACAAGTGACTGCGGTACGATCTGCCGCAACACGTTGACGGAGACGAGTAGCCAGCGGGTCCCCACGGGCCCAGAGAGCCGCCGGTAGCTGTGAAGGCGGTACCGTGCCCCGCTGGTGAAGACACTCCCGAGTGCGGGGAGGAAATGCCCCGCCGGCCGACCCCCGTCATCGGGTCGTGGAGGCCGCCTCTTCGCATGGGGCGGCGAAAGTGCGGTGGCACCGGGAGCTCCCTTCTCCCCCGCACTCCCAAGGGGTCATGCACTTCCGTGAGGAGCTGTAATGATCTCTCGTGTCATGTCGGCGAAGCTCGCTGAGCACGCCGGCCAACGAGTGACGATCGCCGGATGGGTCCATCGCCGCCGGCGCCTCAAGTCCGTTTCCTTTCTCGTCATCCGAGACCGCACCGGCCTGGCCCAGGCAGTCGCCGAGCACCACCTGCCGCCTGAGGTGGGTGCCGCTGGGCGCGGCCTGCTTTTCGAGGGGGGTTTCGCCGGGGGCGGCTTGCCGCCTGAGGAGAGTGTCGTGGAGGTCACCGGTACCGTGGTGGCCAACGCGCAGGCGCCGGGGGGCTACGAGCTGGTCTCGCCGCAGGTCGAGGTGCTGGCGGAGCCGTGTGAGGCGCCGCCGTTCGACCTGTACCGGCCCGTGGTGGGGGCGGCGCTGCCGACCGTGCTCGACCACGCGCCGGTCGCGCTGCGGCATCCGCTGCTGCGGGCGGGACTGGAGATCTCGGCCGCGAGCGCGGCGGGGTTCCGCGAGACGCTCGACCGGCTCGGATTCACCGAGATCCACACCCCGAAGATCGTCGGCTCGGCAACCGAGTCGGGCGCGAACGTCTTCGGGCTCGACTATTTCGGCAGGCCCGCGTACCTGGCGCAGTCGCCGCAGTTCTACAAGCAGGCGATGACCGGCGTGTTCGAGCGGGTCTACGAAGTCGGGCCGGTCTTCCGCGCCGAGCCGCACGACACCGTGCGGCACCTGGCCCAGTACACGAGCCTGGACGCCGAACTCGGCTTCATACGCGACCACCGGGACGTGATGGCGGTGCTGCGTGAGGCAGTCGCGGGCATGCTGGAGTCGGTACGCGACCGCGCCGCCCCGGCGCTGGACCTGCTCGGCGTCGTACCGCCCGAAGTGCCCGCCGAGATTCCCGCCATCCACTTCACCGAGGCGCAGCGGCTGACCTCCTCCGACGAGCCCGACCTGGCACCCGCGCAGGAGCGGTGGTTGTCGGAGTGGGCGGAGCGGGAGCACGGCTCCGAGTTCCTGTTCGTCACCGGCTACCCGATGGTCAAACGGCCCTTCTACACCCATCCCGACCCCGCGCGGCCCGGTTGCACCAACGGGTTCGACCTGCTCTTCCGTGGGATGGAGCTGGTCACGGGCGGCCAGCGGCTGCACCGCTACGAGGACTACGTACGGGCGCTGGCCGAACGTGGTGAGGGGACGGAGGCGTACGAAGGGTATCTGCAGGCCTTCCGGTACGGGATGCCGCCGCACGGCGGGTTCGCGCTCGGGCTGGAACGGTGGACGGCGCGGCTGACGGGCGCGGCCAACGTCCGCCAGACCACCGCCTTCCCCCGCGACCTGCACCGCCTCTCACCATAAGCCTCCGTCGGCCGCTCGCCGCCGGTCGCCTTCAGAGCCTTAGAGCCTCAGCGCCTTTCAAAGAGCCTTGTGAGGCGCTGAGAGGCGCTGAGAGGCGACCCTCGTCGTGAGAAGGGCGCTCATGCCGTCTTCCTGGACGGCATGAGCACGGCCACGGCCGCGCCCAGCACACAGATGAACGCCGTGACCAGGAACATCTCGGTGTACTCAATGTGCAGCGCCGACTGCACCTGCGCGGTGTAGTCGGCCAGCTGCCGCTGGTACGTCTCCGCGTCCACCCCGAACGGGAGCGGCGTGTCCAGATGGGCGGTCAGAGACTGGAAGCGGTAGAAGCCCCACGCCGACACGGCGGCGATGCCGATCAGCATGCCCATCATCCTGGCCACCACTACCGCCGCCGAGGCGACGCCGTGCTGGGCCGAGGCACTCACGCGCAGCACCGCCGCCGACACCGGGGCGATCACCAAGCCGAGGCCCAGCCCGGCGACCACCAGGTCGCGGTCCATTACCAGTCCCGTGTCCGCCAGGTGGAGCGGCCACCGGCTCATCAGCCAGTAGCCGACCGCCGCCAGCGCCATGCCTGCCACCGCTACCGTCCTGTCGCCCAGCCTGCGTGCCAGTAGGCCACCCAGGAGGGCTCCGACGGTCAGGGCGGCCAGGAACCTGGCCAGCACCAGCGCCGCACCCAGGGCTTCCTCGCCGAGCAGGGTCTGGGCGGTGATCTGCACGAACACCATCGTGACCAGAAGCGCGGCGCCGGCCAGGAAGCTGACGCCCAGGGTGGCCAGCAGCGGGCCCTTGCGGGTGCCGGTGAGGTCGAGGAGGCGTACGGGGGAGCGGATCTCCCACCAGACGAAGGCGCCTCCCGCCAGCACACCGGCGGCGATCAGCGGCAGGCCCCAAGGGGGCAGGACGGCCTTGGCGGGGTCGGGGTTGTACAGGCCCACGACGAGCAGGGCGAGGGCCAGCGCCAGTAACGCCCCGCCGACCACATCAACCCGCCCGGCCACCGGGTCCGGTGCGGCGATTGTGTGCGGTTCGGCTGCCGTGTCTGGACCGCCTGTCACCTCCGGAGAGCCTGTCGTCTCCGGTTGTGCGGTCGTGCCGAGGACGTGGGTACGGGAACGGGGTGGGACCGTGAAGTGGACGGCGAGGGCGGCCAGGGCGGCGAGGGGGACGTTGATCCAGAAGATGGCGTGCCAGCCGCCCAGCTCCACCCCCGCGACCACAGTGCTCGGCACCAGCGCCAGCACCCCGCCGTACAGAGGCCCGAGGGCGCTGCCCAGTTCCTGGGCCGCACCTACCGCCCCGAGGGCCACCGGGCGCTCCCGCTCCTCCCACAGGTCCCCGATGAGCGCCATCGTGATCGGAAGCAGGGCGCCCCCGGCCACGCCCTGTACGGCACGCCCGGCCACCACCATCACCTCACCGGCCGCCAGCGCGGTCAGCACCGAGCCGAGCGCGAAGGCCGCCAGGCAGGCGTGGATGAGCGGGCGCCGCCCGTAACGGTCAGAGAGCTGGCCGAGCAGGGGCATCGCGGCGACGTACCCGAGCAGGAAGCCCGTGACGATCGGCGTGGCCCGCTCCAGGTGGTTGACCGGGATGCCCACGTCGCCGGCGATGTCGATGAGGACCGTCACCACCACGTAGGCGTCCAGCGCGGCCAGCAGCACCACCGCGCCGCCCGCGCCGAGCACCACCCGCCGGGCCCGCGCCCGCCGCACGTCGGGGAGCGCGCTCTTCACAGGGCCTGCCTCACGTCGCGGGCGGCGGTGTGATCGTGACCGGTGCGTCGTAGTCGCTGAACGACACCGTCACCGTGCCGCCCTGCAACGGCAGGCTCGCCTTGGTCAGGCGGCTGGTGGCCTGGTCGATCCAGACCTTGCCGTTCACACCCTGCGTGACGCCCGGGACGATCGGCGAGACCACGGCGGCGGGGAAGGTCGTGGCGACCCGGTAGGAGCCGCTCTCCAAAGCCTCCACCTTCGGATCGGTGGCGGAGGCGAGCAGCTGCGCGATGCCCTTGGTGGGCTCAAGGATCACCGACGGGTCGTAGAACTGGGCGAGCTGCTGCCGCGTCAGCTTCTGGAAGCCGCCTGTCGGGCCCTTGAAGTGCACCGTGTCGCCGATCAGGGCGAAGGTGACCTCTGTCAGGTTGCCGAGCACTTCGAGCGAGATCGTGCCGTCGGCGTTGCCCTCGGCCGTGAGCCGCCCGTCGGCCTTCTTGACCGGTACGTTCGGCTTGCCCTCCGTCGTGATCGAGAAGCCGGCCGACTTGACGGTCTTCATGGCCTCCGACGCCTTCTTCATCAGGTCAGGCCCGGTGGGCAGCTCGGCTCCGCCGCCACCGCCCGACGAACAGGCCGTCGCCAGGGCCAGCGTGGCCACGAGGAAGAGCTTTCTCAGCATGACCGGATCGTATCGACCACCGGCGGACGCCGTGCGCCGTCGCCGGTATCGGTTGGATGTCAGCGCAGCTTCTTCAGATGCTCCACAATCGGCGTGAACGCGGCGTCGAGCGCGTCGAGTTGCTCGTCGGTGAGCCGGTCGACGAAGTGCTCCCGTACGCTGCCCACGTGGAACGGCGCCACCCGCTGGATCGTCTCCCAGCCCTCGTCGGTCAGCACCGCGTACGTGCCTCTGCGGTCGTCACGGCAGTCCTCCCTGGTCACCAGGCCCTTGGCCTCCATGCGGGAGATCTGGTGCGACAACCGGCTGCGCGACTGGATCGTCGCGTCGGCCAGGTCGCTCATCCGCATGCGGCGGTCCTTGCTCTCCGAGAGGTTGACGAGGATCTCGTAGTCGTTCAACGAGAGTGAGTGCTCCTGCAACTCGCGGTCGAGCCGGTGCATGAGGAGCTTGTGCAACGCCAGGTGCGTACGCCAGGCACGCTGTTCTGCGGGTGAAAGCCAGCGAGGCGCGCTCATGATCCTCAATCTAGCGCAATTAAGCTGGTGCGCTATGGCGGAGAAGTCGGGAGACAGCCTCGGCACCGTGCTGGTCGCCGGCGGGGCGAACCTCACCATCGCGCTGGCCAAGCTCGTCGCCGGCCTCATCGGTGGCTCCGCCGCGATGTTGTCGGAGGCGGCCCACTCCGCCGCCGACACGGTGACCGAACTGCTCCTGCTGGTGGCCGTGCGCCGCTCGGGCAAGCCCGCCGACCGGCGGCACCCGTTCGGGTACGGCAAGGCCGGCTTCACCTGGGCCATGATGGCGGCGGTCGCGACCCTGGTGGGCGGGGCGGGCTTCTCCATCACGCACGGCCTGCACGAGATCAGCCACGGTGAGGAACTGTCGAATCTCACCCCGTCCTACATCGTGCTGGCCATCGCGTTCGTCATCGAGAGCATCTCGTTCACGAAGGCGTACTCGCAGCTTCGGGCCGAGGCCGCGCGCTACGACGTCAGCCCCGTGCGCCTGGTTCGGCTCACCTCCGACACCGCGTTGAAGGCCGTGTTGTTCGAGGACGCCGCCGCGCTCGTGGGCCTGCTCATCGCCGCCGTCGGCCTTCTCGGCTCGCAGCTGACCGGCTCGGCCCTCTGGGACGGTGCCGCGTCCGTCGCGATCGGCCTGCTCCTGCTGGTCGTCGCGCTCATCCTGATCCAGTCGAACCTGTCGCTGCTGATCGGCCAGGCGGCGCCCCAGCGCATCGAGACCGGCATCCGCGCCGTGCTGCTGGCCCAGCCCGAGGTGGAGGACGTGGTCGAACTGCTGACCATGATGATCGGGCCGGGCGCCATCCTGGTCGCCGCGAAGATCGACTTCAGGGACGAGGCCAGCGCGGCGGGGGTGGAGATCGCCTGCGAGGAGGTGGACCGGCGGCTGCGGGAGCGCTTCCCCGGAGTCAGCCAGGTCTTCCTGGACCCGACCCCGACCAGCCGCCGCTGACTCAGCCCGGGACTGCTCCGGGGCGCCCCTTTGCCTTGTCGCAGCTGTCTCACTCCAGGATGTTCCCGGGTGCCCCTTCGTCCTGCTGCCGCTGTCCCAGTCCGGGATGTTCCCGGGCGTCCCTTCGGTCTGGCGCGGCTGACTCACTCCGGGATGGGTACCCGTTTTGCGGGGAAGTCGGTGACGACGGCCACTCTGATGTCCGGGCCGGCGCTCCACTCCAGCAGGTGCCGGCCGGTCAGGTCGTCGCCGCCCTGGCCCAGCTTGCCCAGGGTCAGCTCGCCGCGTTTGATCAGCGCTTCCTTGCGGGTCCAGTGCCTGATCAGCTCGTCGTTGCCGGCCACCAGCGCGCGCTCGCGCGGCGTGAGCACGCGGTCGGCGAGCGCCGTGTCCAGGGGCCCGGGGCGTACGTGCTCGGCGTCCACGCCGACCTTGCCCGGGCCGGCTGCGGCGCACACATAGCCGCGTGTGTGGCTGAAGCTGACGCCGAGGTCGGGGGCCTGCTCCAGGTGCGGCCTGCCGTGGCCGAAGCCGTGCAGGTCGCAGTACTGCAGCAGGGTCAGCTCGCCGGGGTCGGCGTCGAGAACGGCGGCGGCGCAGAGCCGTACGAGGAGGTGGGCGGCGACGAAGCAGGCCCGGTCCTCCTCGAACCTGAAGCGGGCGGCCCGCTCCCTCTCCACCTCGGTGAGCCATTCTTCCGGGGCGCGCACCTCTTCGGGGCGGCCGCCCATCGTTAAGGGGCCGATGATCAGTCCTTCTTCGTCTTCTTGCCGTCGTCGTTGAGGTTGTACTGGTCCTCCGATGCCGCGCCCAGCACGGTCACGTCATGAATCTTCCAGGTCCCCTTCTCCTTCACAAGGCTGATCTTAAGGTGGGAATCCTTGACGGAGCGGATGGCTTCGGAAGTGTTCACCTGCTGGTCCACGACGACGATGGCGTGGGCGGTGGCCTCATCCACGCCGGCCACGTACACCTCGCGTACGTTGGCCTGGGCAGTGGCCTTGAGCTTGACGATGACCTGCGCCATCGCGCCGCCGAACGCCGCGTCGTAGGTGGCCAGGAAGTCGCCCGTGGCCTGGGCGGCCAGGGTCGTGCGGGTGCTCTGGAGGTTGCGGTAGTCGTAGCCGAGCAGGGCGCGGCTGAACGCGGCGGCGGCGCCGGACACCTCCAGGCGCAGGGCGCGCTCGGCCTCCAGCCCGGCGCGGGCGTCCTGGGCCTGGGCGGCGGAGACCCACTGCAGGACGGCGGTTGCGGCGAGCGCGGCCACCAGCATCGCGGCCATCGCACTCACCACCTTGGCCCGCGTGATCCGTGCACGCACGCCATGGCCGTCTCGCCCGCCCTGCTCGGTTTGCCCGTCTTCGCGCACGCTCTGTTCGGCTCGCACGCTCTGTTCGGGTCGCTCGTCTTCGGGTTCGTCGGCCGTGCCGGGCTGCGGGCTCGATGACGTGATCGTGCCCTCTGCGTCGGCCGAGGGTGCGCTGTCCGGCGGGCTTGTGGGGTCCGGCGGCGGCGTGGCCGCCGGCGGGTCTGGCGGTGTGGGGGGCTCGGCTGGGGTGGTGGGGTGGGCCTGGTCGGTGTGGTCCTGTCGGGTGGTCATTGTGACTCCTCACGGCGGCGGGCGGCCCGGCCCGCCGCGGTCCAGCCCAAGATGCCGCCGCTCGCCACCACGGCGAGGAAGATCGCGGCAATCAGCGGGGCGGTGTTCATCGGGGTGCCGGACGCGGTGCGGGTGGCGGGCATGTCCTCGGGTGACTCGGCGGCTTTCGGGGCGGGGGCGTTGGAAGAGGCGGAGGTCTTGGAAGAGGGAGTGGAGACGGGACGGCCCGAGGAGGCGGCGTCCGCGGGCCGGTCCGAGGAGGTGGGGTGCCCGGGAAGGCCCGTGGAGGTGGGGTTGCGGGGACGGCCGGAGGAGGAGGCGGGTGCGCGGGCCGGGCAGGCGCGCAGCTCAGGGACGGTGGGCGGCCCGAGGGGGCCCGCGTACTCCTCGGCCGGCGTCGGCCCGCCCGGCACGCTGAAGACGAAGGCCGCCTTGCCGTAGACGGTGTCCCCGCGCCGGTCGCTGACGTCCCCGGCCAGGCTCAGCGCGGTCGGCATGATGCTGAGCAGGTGGTGCACGTTCCGTTCGGTACGCGCGGAGAACGCCGGCCGATGCGGCAGCCCGGCCGCCGTCAGCAGGCAGGAGAACCCGGGCCTGGACGTCCTGATGGCCGCGTCGAGCTGCCCGAACACCCCGGGCCCGTGGTCGAGGAAGGCGTTCAGGTCACCGCGCGACTCCCGCAGCGCGGCCGTCACCGTGCTGAGGTCCTCGATCCCGGAGGCCAGCTCGCCCCGCCTGCCGGCCAGGGTGCGGGTGAGCCGGGTGAGCTGCACCGACAACTCGTCGAGCACCTCGGTGTTGTCGGCGAGGGTGCCGGTCAGGGAGTGGGCGTCCTCGATGATGCGCCTGATCGAGGGCGCCCGCCCGTCCAGCGCCACGGCCAGTTCGTGCACGATGGTGTCGGCCTCTTCCGGCGGCACCGCGTTCAGCAGCTTGCCGACGCCCTCGAACAACTTCTTGTAGTCCAGCGGCACCGTCGTCCTGGCCAGCGGGATCGTCTCGCCGGCCGCCAGCGTGGGCCCCGTGGCGCCGGTGGCGGGCGGCGAGAGCGCCACGTACGGTTCCCCGATGGCCGACCGGCGCCGCACCTCGGCCGTGACACCCTTGGGCAGCCGGATCTCCCTGTCGATGTCCAGCCCCACCACGATCTTGCCCGGCACCAGCCGTACCTCGCCGATCTTGCCGATCCGCACCCCGAGGTAGGCCACGTCGAACCCCCGGAGCAGCCCGGGGGAGGAGAGGAACTCGGCCGAGACCCGGTAGGGCCGCTCGACGGCGTCCAGCCGGATGATCGTGCTGAACGCCCAGACCGTCATGACGACGCCGAGCAGCAGGAAGAAGCCCAGGTTCAGGTAGATGCGGTGCCTCATCGCGGCGGCCCCAGCAGCAGGCGGAAGTCCCCGGCCCGGTCAGGCTCGGGTTGCTCCCGCACCGACGGCAGCAGGCCCGCCAGCCACACGTAGATCAGCACCTGCCCGTTGACCGTGATCGGCGGCGCGTCGATGAACTTCTGCAACTTCACCACCAGCGCCTTGAGGTCCTCCTTGCCGCGCTGCATCGCCGTCGAGATCGCCGCCAGCTCGCGCAGCAGCGTGCGCAGCCGCGCCGCGTGGCGCGGGTAGACGGTGAGGTTGGCCTCCTTTGCCAGCCTGGTCAGCGCGACGATCGTCTTCTTCACGTGCCCGCGCCCGTGGGCCAGGCGCTCGGTGGCGGCGGCCAGCGTGCCGGGCAGCCGGTCCAGCTCCGCGCTGCCCTCGGCCAGGTCGTCGCCGAGCCTGGCCAGGGCGTCGATCGAGGTGCCGAGGTCGCGGCGGGCGGCCGCGTAGGCGTCGGTGACCTGCGCGGTCTGCCTGATCAGCTTGTTGACGTCGCCGCCCTGCCCGTCGAAGGCGGTGGCGGCGGCGTCCAGGATGGCATTGACGTCCTGCGCCCCGAGCGCCTCGATGAGCGGCCCGGCCCTGGCGGTGACCTGCTCGATGTCCGGTTCGACCGAGGTCTCGGAGATGGTGGCGCCATCCTTCATGTACGGCCCCGCCGCCAGGTCCCGGCCCGCCGGCGGGCTGAGCAGCACGTAGTTCTCGCCCAGCACGGACGTCTTGGCCACGGTGGCCGTGCTGCCCTCCGGCACCCGGTGCGCCGACTGGATCGACATGGTCACCCTGGCCCGGTAACCCGCCAGCCCGATGCCGGTGACCGTGCCCACCCGTACGTCGGAGATCTGCACGCTGTGCCCGGTCACCAGGCTCTGCACGTCGTCGAAGACCGCGTGCAGGGTCAGGTCGCCGGTGGTCGCGCCGAGCGTCTGCAGCGAGCAAGAAAGCGAGCACGAAGCGGTCAGCGCCAGTGCCAGTGCCGTCCGAATGGCCCTCATCGTCCGCCTCCGCGCCGCTGGAAGGGGCAGTTGCTCAGACCGCCGGGCAGGCACGGCACCTCGCCCAGGTTCAGCGCCTCGAACAGCGGCGTCAGCCACGCCCTGGTCATCGCGTTGAGCACGACGCGGATCTTCAGCACGTGCTGCTTCCTGTCCCAGGAGTCGATCAGTACGTCGGCGAAGTCGGCCGCGCCCTTGACCGCCTTCGCCACGGAGGCGCTGTTGGCCCTGACCGTCAGGACGAGTTCGGCCAGCGTGGCGGTGGCCCGGGGGAGGCGCTGGGCGTACTGCTCGATGATGACGTCGCCGCGCCGTACGAACCCGGCCATGGAGGAGACGAATCCGCGCAGCCGCTGCCGCTCCTCGGCCAGGATCGCGCTGGCCTCGGAGAAGGCGTCGATGGCGCCGGTCACCTGGCTCTCGCGTTCGTTGAGGCTGGTGGCCAGCTTGTTCAGCCCGTCGGCGAGGTCGATGAGCTGCTGGTCCTGCTTGGCCAGTACGCCGGTGAGCCGGGAGGTGTCGGCGATCGCGTTGTTGATCGTCTTGCCCCGGCCCCTGACGCCGTCGGCCAGGTCGCCGGCCACGTCGCCCAGCTTGTCGTCGTCCAGCGCTTCGGTCAGCTTGGTGAAGGCGTCCAGCGCCTCGTCGATCTCCACCGGCAGGTCGGTGCGCTCCAGCGGGATCGTCGCGCCGGCCCGGATGCGCTGCTTGCCCGGCTTCCACGGCGGGTAGAGCACGACGTTGCGCTCGCCGAGCGTGTTCTGCGGCGCGACCACGGCCTTGACGTCGGACGGCAGCGGCACCTGCGGGTCGATCCGCAGCTCAACCCGCACCTTGTCGCCAGATATCCGGATCCGGTCCACGTAGCCGGCGTCCAGCCCCATCACCTTCACCCGCGCCTCCTCGTACAGGGACGGCGCCGAGTTGAAGATCGCCACCAGCCGGTACGGCTCCGCCCCCGCCACCGAGCACCCGGAGGCCACCAGCGCCCAGGCGAGCAGCACCAAGACAAGCCGCCCCCATGCGGGTCGCAACCATGCGGGCCGCGACGGGACGGGCCGCGCCCATGCGAGCCGCAACCGGAAGGGCCGCAGCCGGAAGGGCCGCGACCGGACGGGCCGCACCGCCGCCGGCCGCCTCATCGCTCGTTCCCCCTGTCCTTGGCGATGGCCCCCAGCACCTCGGGGTTGACCGGCCCGAGCCCGGTGGCGATGGCCTCCAGCCAAGGCCCCTGGCCGCCCATCGTGGCCAGCCCCGAGAACGTCGGCCCCGCCCACGCCAGCAGCGAGTTGAGCCGCTCGTTGCTGCCGCGCAGCCGCGTGGTGATGGCCGCGTTGTCGTCCAGCACCTTCACGAGCGACCTCTCGTGCTCGTTGATCAGCCGGGTCGTGCTGCGTACCAGGTCGGAGCCGTCGCCGAGCAGCGTGCGCAGCTCGCTCCTGCGCCTGCGCAACTCGTTCAGCATGACCTCGATGGCGTCGATGAGCCGCCCGAGCTGCTTGTCCTTCTTCTCCAGCACGTCCATGATCTTGGTGCCGTTGTCGATCAGCCGCTGGAGCTGTGGCTCGCTCCTGCTGATGGTGTCCGACAGGTCGCCGACGTTGTCCAGCAGCCGGGTGACCCGCCCGCGCTTGACGACGTCGAGCTTGCCCAGCTCGGTCAGCAGGTCGTCCACCGCGTCGGTGTCGAGCCGCTCCACCAGCCGGGTCGCGTCCTTGACGGCGTCGTTGATCAGCGTGGGCACGCCGGTCCGCTGCACCGGGATGCGCCGCCGCGCCTCGGGGAGCTGGTCCAGGTACGGGGCCGAGACCGCGCCGCTGAGCTTGACGTACCGGCCGCCGAGCAGGTTGGACAGGGTGATGTCGGCGCGGGTGGCGCGGCCGAGCCGTACACCGTCGTCGACCTTCCACGTGACGACCACGTTGCCCTGGGCGTAGTCGGCGCGGACCTCGGTGACCTTGCCCACCCGCACCCCGGCCACGCGGACGTCGTTGCCGGTCCGCAGCCCGCCGGAGTCGGTGAACACGCCCGACACGACGTAACCGCCCTCCAGCAACCCCAGGTTGCCGACCAGGAACGTGGCGGCGAGGATCGCGGCCAGCAACGCCATCGACACCAGGCCGACGGCGTGCCTGTTGCGATCCCTGAAGGACTTCACCGGCCCACCAGCAGCTTCCGCAGGTCCTTCTCGCTGGAGATCCTGGTGTTGCGCAGCGGCGGCGGCGTCTGCATCCCGTACGGGCAGGGGGCGGCGTTCAGCGCCAGGCAGGGCACGGCGGTGATGAAGTAGTGGCCCCGGTTGACGCTGGAGTAGGCCCGCTCGAACAGCGGCGGGAACGTGCTGACCGTCCTGCCGATCTCGCCCACGTGCCGCCTGATGCCGCCGGTCAGCCCGGACAGGTTGTCCACCAGCGCGCCCAGCTCACCGGCGTTCTTACCGAGCACCTCGTTGGAGGTGTGGAAGGTCGCCGACAGCTCCACCAGCGCGTCGTCCACCAGGTCGCGGTTGCGGGCGAACGCCTCCGACAACGTCAGGAGGTTGTCCACGAGCCGTTCGATCTGCTCGTCCCGCTTGGCGACCACGCCGGTGACGGTGGCGTAGTCCTTCAGCAGCGCCTCGATGGTCTTCTTGCGGTCGGTGACCGTGGTGGTGATCGCGTTGACGTTGTCGAGCAGCCTCGGGATGTTGCGGTCGTTGCCCTTGAGCGAGGTGGCGGCGGCGGTCAGGAGCTGGTTGATCTGCTCGGGGTCCAGGCTGCGGGTGAGCGGGCCGAGGTCGCTGACCAGCTCGCCGATGTCCACCACCGAGGAGGTGCGGGTGATGCGCGAGCCGGGCGGCAGCCTGCCGGGGGCGGTGCCGGGCAGCAGGTAGACCACGCGCTGGCCGACGGCGTTGCGCCAGCGTACGGCGGCCTCGGTGTCGGTGGGCACCCGGACCGCGTCCTGCACCTCCATGGCCACCTCCGCCCGCCCGTCCACGACCCTGATCGTGTCGACCTGCCCGACGGGCGCTCCGGCGATCTTGACCTGGTCGCCCTCGACCAGCCCCGACACGTCGTCGAACACGGCGACCAGGCGGTAGCCGCCGCCCGCGCTCACGCGTTCGATCTGCACGGCGATCGCCACGATCAGCGACCCGGTCAGGGCGGCGAACAGCACGAAACGGGCGAAGGTCCACCAGCGCCGCGCGCGTTCCATGCCTCAGCGCCTCCCGTCGGTCGGGCCGCACGCGCCGACGATCAGCTCGCAGATGTCGGTGGCGATGAACGCCTCCACCTGGAGCTGGCGGGCGCCGTTCGGGCCCGGCGCCTCGATCAGCTCGTTCAGCAGGTCGATCAGCGTGTTCAGGCCGCGTACGCCGTCCCCGGCCAGGCCGAGCTGGGCGTAGATGAGCGCGGCCACCCGCTCGCCCGAGTGCACGCCGGCCCGCAGGTTGTCCCGGTGCCTGGCCAGGCCGTGCGACACCTGCCCGGAGACCGAGGTGATCTCTTGCAGCAGGACGCGTACCTTGTCGGCGCGCGCCAGCAGGCCGGGCGTGATGACGTTGACGTCGGAGGAGATGCCGACGAGCTCGTCGCCCTTGTCCGACAGCGCGGTGCTCAACAGGGCGGCGTCGTGCAGGAACTGCCTGGCCCGCGCCCGGTGCCGGTGGGCGACGCCGACGACCGTGCCGGCGTCGTCGATCAGCTCGCGCAGATTCGTGCCCTGGCCCTCCAGCCCCTTGGCCAGGGTGTGCACGATGACGGTGACCTCGCGCGGGTCCACGGCGTCCAGGCCGCGGTAGGCGTCGCCGAGCGTGTCGGACAGGTCCAGAGGATCCCTGGTGTCGGTGATGACGGCGCCGGCCGCCAGGTACGGGCCGGTGCTCTCGCCACGGCCGGGCTCCAGGCCGACGTACTTGGGGCCGAACACCGACGCCGGCTCCACGGAGGCGACCGTGGTCGCGGGCACCCTGACGTTCACGTGCATGGTGACGACGGCTTTGCCCCTGGGGTCGAGCGAGAGCCGCGTCACCTCGCCCACCGTCACTCCGCGGATCTTGACGGGGGAACCGGCGTCGAGTCCCTGCCCGGCCCGGCCGAACACGGCGTCCAGGCGGGTGCCGGGGACGTGCGTGGCCGAGCGCACGGCGTACAGGGCGGACGCGGCGAACACCGCCAGCACGGCCAGTGCGATGCCCAGCCGGGCGGCGAGGGGAAGCTGCGCTCGGTCCACCGGCTCACCCCGTCAGCGGTATGTTGCCGCCGCCGCCCCAGAACAGGTACGACAACAGCAGGTTGAGCAGCACGATCGTGACGATCGACTGGCGGATGGCCCGGCCCGCCGCCACCCCCACGCCCACGGGGCCGCCGGTGGCGTAGAAACCGTGGAAGCAGTGGATCACGATCACCGCGAAGGCGAACACGGCGACCTTGGCGACGCTGAACGCGATGTCGCTGACCGGCAGGTACAGGTAGAAGTAGTAGTCGTAGACGCCCGGCGCTAGCCCGAACAGCGCGGTGCACATGAGCCTGGTGGCGAAGAAGCTGGCGAACAGCGCGATCAGATAGATCGGCACCAGCGCCAGCAGCGCCGCCACGACCCTGGTGCAGATCAGGTAGGTGAAGGCGTTGATGCCCATCACCTCCAGCGCGTCGATCTCCTCCGAGATCCGCATCGCGCCGAGCTCCGCCGTGAACGACGAGCCGACCTGCGCCGCCAGCGCCGTGGCGGCGATGATCGGGGTGATCTCGCGGACGTTGGCGAAGCTGCCGACCAGCCCCATGAACGACTCCGCGCCGATGGCCTGCAGCCCCTGGTAGCCCTGCAGCCCCACGGTCGCGCCCACGACGAACGCCATCGTGAACACCACGAAGATCATGCCGCCGCCGATGACGGTCGCGCCGACGCCCACCACGACGTCGCTGACCTGCCGGACGACGACCTTGCCGTACTTCAGGCGCAGCACGACGTCGCGTACGGAGTACAGCAGCACCTTGGCCACGAACACCGGCCAGTCGGCCAGCGTCGCGAACCGCTCGGCGGCGTCCCGCCCCCGCAGGGCGATCCGGAGGCCGGCGGTCCGCGTGACCATCAGAGCGACCTCGGCGGGTAGGCCAGGAAGTACACGGCCGAGATCACGTAGTTGAGCGTGAAGACCAGCATGAACGTCACCACGGTCGCCTGGTTGACCGCCCGCCCCACCCCGACCGGGCTGGTCGCGCAGGTCATGCCCTTCCAGCAGGCCACCCCGGCCGCGACGAACCCGAAGATCCACGCCTTGAACAGCGTCACGTACAGGTCGGAGGCGACGACGAGCGACAGTGCCCCGTCGAAGTACGCGCCCGGCGTGACACCCTGCACGACCACGTTGAAGAAGTAGCCCCCGGCCGCGCCCGCCACGATGACCAGCGGGCACAGGCACACCGCGACCGTGCTGGCCGCCCACATGCGCGGCGTGACCAGGCGATGGATCGGGTTGACCGACATGACCTCCATCGCGCTCAGTTCGTCGCGGATGTGCCGGGCGCCGATGTCGGAGGTCATCGCGCTGCCGCCGGCCCCGGCGATCAGCAGCGCGCTGGCCAGCGGCGCCACCTCACGGATGAGGCCGACGAAGACCGCGCTGCCGGTGGCCGAGCCGGCGCCGAGCTGGCGGGCCAGCTCGCCCACCTGGAGAGCCACGGTGGCGCCCAGCGGCAGGGCGACCAGCAACACGGGAACGCTGGTGACACGGGCCAGGAACCAGCACTGGCCGACGAACTCCCACCACCAGTGCCGGACGTCCCAGCTCCGGCGCAGGCCCTCAAGAACGATGACGAACAGGTCTCCGACCTGGCCGAGGACCGAGCCGGCGCGGCGTCCGACGTACCCGGGCCAGGCCATCGCCACCTCCGCCGTCTACGGATTCGGCAACCGTACTGACGGGTTGTCCAGTAGTCGATGCTTCGGTGGGAATTTGCGGGAAAGCGATGAGAGCCGGGCCGCGCCTTGTCAGTCAGGTACGAAACGTGGCCGTTCCGTTACAGCAGGCCGCCCATCCAGGACTCCACCTCGTCCGGGTGGCGGGGCAGCGCGCCCGACATCAGCCTGGCGCCGTCGGCGGTGATGACCAGGTCGTCCTCGATGCGCACGCCGATGCCGCGCAGCTCCTCCGGCAGCGTCAGGTCGTCGGGCTGCAGGTACAGGCCCGGCTCGACGGTCAGCACGTACCCCTCCTCCAGGACGCCGTCCAGGTAGACCTCGGCGCGGGACTTCGCGCAGTCGTGCACGTCCAGGCCGAGCATGTGGCCGCTGCTGCACAGCGTGTAGCGCCGGTACAGGCCCGTCTCCATCAGCTCGTCGACCGACTGCCTGAGCAGGCCCCAGTCGCGCAGCCCTTCGCAGATGACGCGCATGGCCGCCTGGTGGAAGTCGCGGAAGCGGGCGCCGGGGCGCAGCGTGGCGATGGCCGCCGTCTGGGCCTCGTACACCAGCTCGTACGCCTGCCGCTGCACCGCGCTGAACCGGCCCGACATGGGGATGGTACGAGTCACGTCGGCGGTGTAGAGGGTGTCGGACTCGACTCCGGCGTCCATGAGCAGCAGGTCATTGGGGTTCAGCGCGCCGTCGTTGCGGATCCAGTGCAGCACGCAGGCGTGCGACCCGGACGCCACGATGCTGTCGTAGCCGACCGCGTTGCCCTCAAGGCGCGAGCGCAGCCCGAAGACGCCCTCCAGGTACCGTTCGCCCCTGGGGCGCCCGATGGCCGTCGGCAGGGCGCGTACGACGTCCTCGAAGCCGCGAGCGGTGGCGTCCACGGCCCCTTGCAACTCGCCGAGCTCCCACTCGTCCTTGACCAGCCGCATCTCCGACAGGAACGACTCCAGCTCCGCGTCGCCCCCGCCCTTCTCCACCCGCGCGTCCACCGATGCGTCCACGCCGCGCAGCACCCTGGCCGGGCCCGTCAGCTCCAGCTCGCGGATGTGGGCGCAGTCGATCTGGTACAGCTCCGCGGCCTCGGCCAGGTCGGGGCGCGGACCGGCCCAGAACTCGCCGTAGCGGCGGTCGCGGTAGAACTCCTGGCCCTCCTCGCGCGGGGCGCGCGGCCTGACGTACAGGACGGCCCGGCCGGACGGCTCGATCACCAGGACATCGTCGGACTCGTTGGCCCCGGTCAGGTACGAGTACGCGCTGTGCGGCCTGAACCGGTAGTCGCAGTCGTTGCTGCGCACCTTCAGCGTGCCCGCCGGGATCACCAGCCGCTCGCCGGGGAAACGCTGCGCCAGAGCGGCCCGCCGTTTGGCCGCCCACGGCGTGATCGGCCGCGCGCTCACCTCGGCCCGTCCGGCCGGCGCCCAGCCGGTGCGCATGAACGCGGCCAGCTCGTCGGTGACGGGCAGGTCGTGACTTCCGGTGTTGAGCGGCTCGGTCATTCGTCGGTCCTTGGGGGTTATTGCGGTTTTGTACGGGATTCCGTACCGGATGCAGCCTACGTGAGAGCTTGACGGCGTCCCCACATGCTTGTTTGCCTGGACCCAGGCTTGGAACACTGAGGGCAGGGGTGATGCACATGCTCATCGGGACGATCCTTCGGGGCAAGGGCGGCGACGTGACGACGGTGGCGCCCGGAGCCACGGTACGCGAACTGCTGGCCCAGCTCGCCGAGCACAACATCGGAGCCGTCGTCGTCTCCTCGGACGGCGTCACCATCGAGGGGATCGTCTCCGAACGCGACGTCGTGCGGCGCCTGCACGACCGCGGCCCGGACGTGCTCGACGCTCCCGTATCGGAGATCATGACCACCGAGGTCACCACGGTCGGCCCCGGCGAGAACGTCGACTCGCTGCGCCGCACCATGACCACGCAGCGCTTCCGGCACACGCCCGTCGTCGAGAACGGCCGGCTCATCGGGATCGTGAGCATCGGCGACGTGGTCAAGAGCGCCATCGAGGAGCTGGAGACGGAGAAGGCGTCGCTTGTCGACTATCTCCATCGTTGACAGAGGTGGCACCCTTGGTCCGTGATGTACGGGCCCCCACCTCCTCATGAGTACCCCGAATACCCGCGGGCGACGAGCAGTCCTCCCATCATCGTGCTCGTCGCTGGTTTGGCCGCCCTGCTCGGGTTCCTGCTGGGAGTGTTCGTGGGGTTCGGCGCGAGCACCACAACCGAGCCGGAGCCCAGGGAGACCGTGACGGTCGAGGAGAGCGAGCCGCCACTCGACCCCACGTCCCCGGCCGAGTCCTCGCCACCGGTCAGCCCGCCGCCGAGCGTGCCCACCCAGACCCAGCCCACCCAGCCGGGCCAGACGGGGCAGCCGAGCCAGCCGGGCCAGACGGGGCTGCCGAGCCAGCCGGGCCAGACGGGGCAACCGGGCCAGCCCACCCCGCCTCAGACCGGGCAGACCGGACAGCCGGGCACCGGGGGAGCCACCAGCCCCGCGCTCGACCTGTCCTCCATGCTGAAGACGCTCGTCGTGGGCACCGACATCCAGCCCGGCACCTACCGCACGACCGGGCCGTCCCCCGGCTTCCCCATGTGCTACTGGGCCAGGCTGCGCACCACGACCGACGGCGTGATCGCCACCGGCATGCCGACGGGCGCCGCCACGGTCACCATCCAGGCCACCGACAAGGCGTTCCAGACCGGCGGATGCGCCGACTGGAAACCGGCTTGACGTCCCTTTCTGCCTGAACCGCTGGACAACATGTCAGAATCGCGCAATTCTGTCGGGCGAAGGAAGGAAGGGAGGCACGCCCGAGCGTGCTGGCGTGCCGTCCTGCGTTCTATGGACCACGCCACTCCGGCGCCCCTGGCCAGGCGCGAAGCGGAGAGTGCGGAACAGCGCGCGGTCGCCACCGATCCGAACCGTTGTTTCCGTTCGCGAGGAGTGCTCATGCGTCTGTCCGTAATCGTCTCCGCCCTGGCCCTGGCCGCCACCGCCCTCGTCTCCACCGCCCCCGCCCGGGCGGCGGCGCTGCCCGACCCGGTGCCGTGCGACGGCTGCTGGAAGCCGGCACTGAACACGAGCTGGGAGTGGCAGCTCAAGTCGCTGCCCGCCAAGCCGTACCTCAATGTGCAGATGTACGACTTCGACGGCTTCGAGGCCGCCAAGAACGGCAAGATCGTCGCCTCGATCAAGGCCGCCAAGCCCGGCCGCAAGGTCGTCTGCTACATCAGCGCGGGCTCACACGAGGACTGGCGCCCCGACGCGGGCCAGTTCCCCGACTCCGTGCTCGGCGAGCCGCTGGACGAGTGGGAGGGCGAGCGCTGGCTCGACATCCGCCAGTACACCGGCAAGCTCGGCGAGATCATGAAGGCCAGGCTCGACATGTGCAAGGCCGCCGGGTTCGACGCCGTCGAGCCCGACAACGTCGACGCCTACACCAACGACAGCGGCTTCCCGCTCACGGCCGCCGACCAGCTCGCCTACAACGCCTGGCTCGCCAACGAGGCCCACAAGCGCGGCCTGTCGGTCGGGCTCAAGAACGACGTGGCGCAGATCCCGCAGCTCCTGCCGTACTTCGACTTCGCGGTGAACGAGCAGTGCTGGCAGTACTCGGAGTGCACCACCGCGCAGAACGGCAAGTACGGCTACGACCAGTTCGTCAAGGCGGGCAAGGCCGTCTTCCAGGTCGAGTACGAGCTGACCACCGCCCAGTTCTGCGCCAAGTCCAACGCCCAGAACTTCAACTCGCTGAAGAAGACCTACGACCTGGACGCCACCCGGACGGCCTGCCGGTAGGCGTGTTTGCTCTGGTAGGGCGGGCGTAGGAGGATGCGCTCAGCCCTACCAAGGAGGAGACATGTCGGTGTTGCGGAGCTTCGTGGACAGCGTGCGCAGCGGGGCGATCGAAGTGATCGACCTGACCGCGCCCCTCACGGCGGAGACGCCGATCCTCCAGTTGCCGCCGCCGTTCAGCAACGCGCTGCCGTTCCGGCTGGAGGAGATCAGCCGGTACGACGACCGCGGCCCGGCCTGGTACTGGAACAACATCCACACCAGCGAGCACAGCGGCACCCACTTCGACGCCCCCATCCACTGGGTCACCGGCCGCGACGGGCAGGACATCTCCCAGGTGCCCACGCGCAGCCTCATCGCGCCCGCCGTGGTGCTCGACTTCGCCGCCGAGGCGGCCAAGGACCCCGACTTCCTCCTGGAGATCGACCACGTCAAGGAGTGGGAGCGGGTCAACGGCCCGCTCCCCGACGGCGGCTGGCTGCTCTACCGGACCGGCTGGGACGTCCGCGCCGGCGACCAGGCCGCCATACTGAACGCCGACGAGAGCGGCTCGCACACCCCCGGCGTCTCGGCGGAGTGCGCCGGGTGGCTGGCCTCCGAGACCCCCATCCTCGGCATCGGCGTCGAGACCGTGGGCACCGACGCGGGCGCCGCCCACTCCTTCGACCCGGCCTTCCCCTGCCACTCCTTCCTGCTGGGCGCGGGCAAGTACGGCCTGACCCAGTTGCGCAACATCGACCGCCTGCCGGTGACCGGCGCCGCCGTGGTCGCGCCGCCGCTGCCGATCGTGGGCGGCTCCGGCAGCCCCGTACGCGTGCTGGCCCTGGTGGAACGTTGATCGTCGCCGAGGCCGTCGGGCGGGCCCTGGCCGCGCTCGGGGCCCGTACCGCCTTCGGGGTGGTCGGCAGCGGCAACTTCCACGTCACCAACGCCCTCGTGGCGGGCGGCGTGCGCTTCGTCGCCGCCCGCCACGAGGGCGGTGCCGCCACCATGGCGGACGGCTACGCCCGGATGAGCGGGCGGGCCGGCGTGGTGTCGGTGCACCAGGGGCCCGGACTCACCAACGCGATGACGGGCATCACCGAGGCGGCCAAGAGCCGTACGCCGCTGATCGTGCTCGCCGCCGAGACCCGGGAGGCGCAGTCCAACTTCCACATCGACCAGGCCGCCCTGGCCACGGCGGTGGGGGCGGTGGCGATGCGGGTCACCTCGGCGGGCACGGCCGTGGAAGAGGCGGCCGAGGCGTACCGGGTGGCGGTGTCCGGGCGGCGCACGGTCCTGCTGAACCTGCCGCTCGACGTCCAGTCCGCCCCGGCCGAGGGGACGGGCGATTTGTTGCCGCGCCCGCTTGGGGACCCGGTCCCGGGCGCGGGACAGCCGTCGGAGACCGAGGTGGCGGCGCTGGCAGGGGCGCTGGCGGCGGCCAGGCGGCCGGTGTTCATCGCCGGGCGCGGCGCCAGGCACGCGCGCCGGGAGCTGGAGGAGCTCGCGGAGCGGACCGGCGCCCTGCTGGCGACCTCCGCCGTGGCCAGGGGCCTGTTCCGGGGCAGCCCCTGGGATCTGGACGTGTCCGGCGGCTTCGCCACCCCGCTGGCCGCCGAGCTGATCGGGGGCGCCGACCTGGTGATCGGCTGGGGCTGCGCGCTGAACATGTGGACCACCCGCCACGGCTCCCTCATCTCGCCCGGCACGAAGGTGGCGAAGGTAGACCTCGACGCGGCGGCGCTCAAGACGCACGTGCCCGCCGACCTGGGCGTGGTGGGGGACGTGGCGCGGGTCGCCCGGTCGCTGGCCCAGGAGACTCCCCGGGCGCCCGGCTACCGCTCCACCGGGCTCGCCCGCCGTATCCGGGCCGAGGGCCGCTGGCGGGACGTCCCGTACGAGGACGGCAGCGGCGGCGGCCGGATCGACCCCAGGACGCTCACGATCGCCCTGGACGACCTGCTGCCCGCCGAGCGGATCGTCTCCGTCGACTCGGGGAACTTCATGGGCTACCCCTCGATGTTCCTCGACGTGCCCGACGAGGGCGGGTTCTGCTTCACCCAGGCGTTCCAGTCCGTCGGCCTGGGTTTGGCCACCGCGATCGGCGCGGCGCTGGCCCGCCCCGACCGGCTCCCGGTGGCCGCGCTCGGCGACGGCGGCGCCCTCATGGGTCTGGCCGAGCTGGAGACCGTGGTCAGGCTGGGCCTGCCCATGGTGATCGTCGTGTACGACGACGAGGCGTACGGGGCGGAGGTGCACCACTTCGGGCCGCACGGCCACCCGGTGGACACGGTCACGTTCCCGCCCGCCGACCTGGCCGCCATCGCCAGGGGTCACGGCCTGGCGGCGGTGACCGTCGCCGGGCGGGCGGATCTGGCGGGCGTGGCCGAGTGGCTGGAGGGCCCCCGGGAGCGCCCCCTGCTGGTGCACGCCAAGGTGACCAGGGAACGAGGCTCCTGGTGGCTGGAGGAGGCTTTCAAGGGGCACTGAGGGCTGCTGGGGCGATTGGGGACGCTGTCGCGAGGGCCCGGTGAGGTGGCGCGGGCCGGTCGGGGCGTCGCGTCACGGTTTGTCGCGTCAAAGTTTGCGGTAGGTGCGGGCCTCCTCGGCCGCCGCCAGCACGTCGGCCAGCGGCGCGCCCGCGCCCGCCACCACCGCCGCCGCGATCGCCCCCTCCACGAACGGCACGTCCGCCACCACCACCCGCCCGTCGTCCTCCAGCAGCCGGGCGGTCAGCACCGAGCTGCCGAGGTCGGGGATGAGCACCACCCCGTCACCCTGATCGACGCCGCGCACCGCCGCCTCGATGAGGTCCACGCTCGTGCCCAGCCCGCCGTCCAGCGTCCCGCCGGCCGCCGCCACCGGCGCCTCCTCGCCCGCGATGCCCCGCACCAGCGCCACCGCCTCGGCCGCCAGCGCCGCGCTGTGCGAGACCAGCACCAAACCCACCACCGCGCCCCCCGACCCGCTTATCCGGCCACCGAGGCCAGCGCCGCGAGGAACAGGGCCGCGGACGCCGCCCCAGGGTCCTCGTGGCCGATGCTGCGCTCGCCGAGATAGCTGGCCCGCCCCTTCCGCGCCTGCAACGGGATCGTGGCCTTGGCGCCCTCCCCGGCCGCGCGCGCCGCCTGATCGAGCGCCACGCCCACCTCGGCCCCGTCCCGTACGGCCAGCGCCAGCGCCCGCGAGGCCGGGGCCAGCGCGTCCACCATGGTCTTGTCGCCCAGCGAAGCCTTGCCCAGCCGCTCGACCGCCACCACCCCCTCCTCGAACGCCCCCGCGAACCGCGCCAGCGTCACCGGCGACTCCAGCGCCTTGCCCATCTGGCGGAACAACGACCCGTACAGCGGCCCGGAAGCGCCACCGACGCGGCGGATCAGCGTCGCACCCGCCGTGATCAGCACCTCGGGAGCCGACTCCACCGCCGCGGACTCGGCCAGCGCCTTGAGCACCTCGGACAGGCCGCGGTCGAGGTTCGTCCCGTGGTCGGCGTCGCCGATCGCCGCGTCGAGCCGGGTCAGCCGGTCGCGGTTCTCGCGTACCAGCCGGGCCGCCTCCTCGAACCAGGCCACGAACAGGTCGGCCTCCATCACCGCCCCCAGCGCAGTCCGGGCGTCTCGACGGGCGCGTCCCACAACCGGGTCAGCGCGTCGTCGAGCCGGCAGACGGTCACCGAGAACCCCTGCATCTCCAGGCTCGTCACGTAATTGCCCACCAGCGAGCGTGCCACCCGCGCCCCCTTGCCCTTGACGTACGCCGCCACCTCGGCGAACACCACGTACAGCTCCATGAGCGGCGTGCCGCCCATGCCGTTGACCATGACCAGCAGATCGCCGTCCAGCGGCAGGTCGCCGTCGATCGCCTCCATCGCCATGCCCGCCAGATCCCTGGCCGGAGCCAGCGGCACCCGGGCCCTGCCCGGCTCGCCGTGGATGCCGATGCCCAGCTCCACCTCCGCCTCCGTCAGGTCGAAGGTGGGCTTGCCGGCGGCCGGGACCGTACAGGAGGTCAGTGCGATGCCGAAGGAGCGGCTGCGCTCGTCCACCTCGGAGGCCACGGCGGCGACCTCGGCCAGTGGCGCGCCCTGCTCGGCCAGCGCCCCGGCCATCTTCTCCACGAACAGCGTCGCGCCGGTGCCGCGGCGGCCCGCGGTGTACAGGGAGTCCTGCACGGCCACGTCGTCGTCCACCAGCACGCAGGCCACCTCGACGTCCTCGACCAGCTCGGCGGCCATCTCGAAGTTGAGCACGTCGCCGGTGTAGTTCTTGACGATGTGCAGCACCCCGGCGCCGCCGTCCACACCCTTCGTGGCCTCGATGATCTGGTCGGGGACCGGTGAGGTGAAGACCTCGCCGGGGCAGGCGGCGTCGAGCATGCCGTACCCGACGAAGCCCGCGTGCAGCGGCTCGTGCCCCGAGCCGCCGCCCGACACCAGGCCCACCTTCCCGTTGCGCGGCCCCTCGGCCCGGTAGACCACCCGGTCGCGGACCCGCAGCGACGGGTGTGCGGCGGCCATGCCGTTCAGCGCGTCCTCAACCACGGAGCCGGCCGCGTTGATGAGCTTCTTCATGGTCGAAACATCTGCCCGTTTCCACCGCCGCGCAAGCGTCGTAGCGTGGGCGGGGTGGATGTCGTCTACAATCCGTACGATCCGGCGGTGAACGACGAGCCGTATCCCGTCTACGCGCGGCTGCGTGCCGAGGCACCGCTCTACCACAACACCGACGCCGGCTTCTGGGCGCTGTCCCGCCACGCCGACGTCTCCGCCGCGCTCGCCGACAGCGCGCTGCTGTCCAGCGACCACGGTCCCATGCTGGACAAGGGCGCCTGGGGACGGCACGCGCGCACGTTCCTGTCGTTCGTGGCGATGGACCCGCCCGAGCACACCCGGATGCGCGCCGCCATCTCCCGTGGCTTCACCCCGCGCCGCGTCGCCGCGCTGGAGCCCATGATCAGGAAGATCGCCCAGGATCACATCGGGCAGGCGGTCGAGCGGCGGACGTTCGACTTCGCCCGCGACATCGCGGTCAAACTGCCGCTCGACGTGATCTCCGAGCTGGTGGGCGTGCCACTGGCCGACCGGGCGAGTGTGCGCAGGAGCATCGGCGCCATGCTCCGGTACGCCTCCACGGGCGGTCAGTCCGCCGAAGGGCTCGAAACCGCGGTCAGCCTCAACGACTACTACCGCACGATCGTGACGGAACGCCGCAAGACGCCGCGCGACGACCTCGTCTCGGTGCTGGCCGCCGACGGGGAGCTGACCGACGACGACATCGTGGCGTTCCTGTTCCTGCTGATCGGCGCCGGCTCGGAGACCACCACCCACCTGCTCAGCGCCGCCTGGTACTGGGCGTGGCGCAACCCCGGCCAGCGCGCCGCGGCCTTCGGCGGGGCGATCGAGGGCTGGATGGAGGAGTCGCTGCGCTACGACACCCCCGCGCACGGCGTGGCCCGCCGCCTCACGCGCGACACCGAGTGGCACGGCGTACGGGTGCCCGAGGGCGCGCACATGTGGCTGCTGATCGGCTCCGCCAATCGCGACGAGTCCGTGTTCCCCGACCCCGACGTCTACGACCTGAGCCGCGACACCGGCCGCGCCATCAGTTTCGGCGCCGGCCGCCACTACTGCCTCGGCGGCCCGCTCGCCCGCCTGGAGGGGCGGGTGGCGCTGGAGGAGCTCACGAAGGCCGTCTCGCCCGACTACGACGTAGATCAGAGCGGCATCGCCAGGACCGCGCAGGGCAACGTCAGGGGGATGCTCAGCCTCCCGACTACCGTCATACCCGTCTGAGTAGGTTACCTTCTGCACATGGCTGAGATCGTGTACCCGCCGGTGATCGCCGCCGCGCGGACCCTCTTTCGCGTGCTCGACATCCGCTTCCACCTGGAGGGGACCGAGCACGTGCCGCGGTCCGGGGGAGCGGTGCTGGTGAGCAACCACATCAGCTACCTCGACTTCATCTTCGCGGGGTTCGGCGCGCTGCCGTCGAAGCGGCTGGTGCGGTTCATGGCCAAGCAGGAGGTGTTCGACAACCGCATCTCGGGGCCGCTGATGCGCGGGATGCACCACATCCCGGTCGACCGCGGCGCGGGCGCGGGCTCGTACGCCACGGCGCTGCGGATGCTGAAGGCGGGGGAGGTGGTGGGCGTGTTCGCCGAGGCGACCATCAGCCGGTCGTTCACCGTCAAGGAGATCAAGAACGGCGCCATCCGCATGGCTCAGGCCACCAACACGCCCATCATCCCGGTGGCGCTGTGGGGCGACCATCGGCTGTGGACCAAGGGACGGCCGCGCAAGCTGCTGCAGCGGCACGTGCCGGTCACCATCCTGGTGGGGGAGCCGATGTACGCCAAGCGCGGGGAGAACGTGGCCGATCACACGGCCGACCTGCATCGGCGGCTGTCCGAGCTGGTGGACCGGGCGCAGCGGACGTACCCGGAGGTGCCCCAGGGGGTGTGGTGGCAGCCCGCCCACCTCGGCGGAACGGCGCCCACCCCGGAGGAGGCGGCGGCGATGGACGCGGCCGAGGCCGAGGCCCGCGCCTCCAAGAAGCTGGACTGAGGGGCGGCAAACAGTCGGCCGGGCTGCGGACGGCAGCCCGGCAGCGGGTCACCACGGGTCAGATGGCGCGGGTCACCGCGGGGGTCAGATGGCCGCCTGGTAGTTGCTGGCCCGCATGCCCGCCAGCAACCCCGCCGTCTGCTCGGGCGTGCAGCGCCGTACGGGGTCGTGGTGCAGCAGGCCGTCGATGAGCGGCCGCATCACCCCGGCGCGGCGCGGCGGCGGGTACGGCCCGCTGCGGGCCATCCCGAGCACCGTGGCCGCGTCCTGCCCCGGGTAGGGCGGCTGGCCCTCGATGGCGCTGTAGAGCGTCGCGCCGAAGGACCACATGTCGGCCTCCTTGCTGGCCGGCCCTCCGTGCAGCCGCTCCGGCGCCATGAACGCGGGGGTGCCGCGCAGCCGGCGCGAGGTCGTCATGCGGATGTCGCCCTCGGCGGTCGCTATGCCGAAGTCGGTCAGCACCACCCGGTCGCCCGTCAGCATCACGTTGGCGGGTTTCACGTCACGGTGCAGCACGCCCGCCTGATGGGCGGTGCGCAGCGCCGCGAGCAGGTGCTGCCCGATCGCCGCCACCGACTGGGCGGGCAGCGTGCCGACCTGGGACAACAACTGGTGCAACGAGAGCCCGTCGAGGTACTCCATCACGATCCAGAGCTTGCCGCCCTCTTCAATCAGGTCGTGGACCGTGACGATGTTGGGGTGCGTCAGGCCGGCAGCCATCCTGGCCTCACGCAGCACCCGGCGGCGTACCATCTCGGCCTCTCCGGCCAAGGTCAGCTCCTTGAGCGCCACCGTACGGTGGAGGAGCTGATCGAACGCCCGCCAGACGACTCCCATACCCCCACGACCGGCCTCCTCGTTCAGGAGGTACCGTCCGCCGATCTTCCGCATACCATCCCCTCAAAGCTCGGGGATAATCATGTCACCTCAGCACAGGCTGTAGGGTGCCTAACGTGATCTGGATATGTCGGAAAGTGTAGGTTCGCTGGTCAGAGGCCCTGAAAAATGATCTGACAAAGCGCGCCACACCAGTCCGACTGCCACCAAACATACTCCAACGGCGCCTGCGAGCGCGGCCGAAAGCCCCGCGAACTCGGCCACGACGCCGCCCAGGGCCGCTCCGAGCGGCATCCCGCCCATGCCGATGAGCCGGTATGCCGAATTGACCCGCCCCAGAAGTTCCGCCGGGATCAGCCGCTGCCTGGCCGAGATCACCAGCACGTTCCCCGCCGCGCCGAGCAGGCCCCACAACACGGCGGTCGGGTAGAGCGTCCAGGGGGACGGCACGAGCACCGGCACCAGCAGCAGCAGGCTGGTGAGCAGCCAGTTGCCCACGAGCGTGCCGAGTTCGCCGAACCGCGCGGCGGCCCTGCTCGCCAGCAGCGAACCGAAGATCGCGCCGATGGCGAAGGCGGTGGTCATGAGGCCGTATTCGCCCGGCTCCAGCCCGATCGGCGAGCCGTCGCCGACCGCCCACAACACGAAGACGGCGAAGTAGGCGGCGTTGGCGAGGTTGAGCAGCCCGGCCGTGATCGCCAGGCCGCGCAGGATCCGGTGGCCCCACAGGTAGCGCAGCGCCTCGGCGATGTCCGCGCGCATCGGGCGGCGGGCGGGCGGGGCGGGCAGCCGGTACGTGCCGCGCATGCCCAGCAGGAGCAGGCCGGCGGCGGCGTACAGAACGGCGGGGCCGCCGAAGAGCGCCGCGGGCAGTGCCACGACGAGCAGGCCGGACAGCGGGGCTCCGACGAAGTCGTTGCCGATCATCTGGGCGGTGGACACGCGGCCGTTGGCCCTGGTCAGGTCGCCCCGGGTGACGGCCATGGGCAGGATGGACTGCGCGGAGAGGTCGGCGAAGACCTCGCACACCCCCGCCAGCAGCACGGCGGCCAGCAGCAGCCACAGGTTCAGCAGGCCCAGCGCGGCCAGGGTGGTGGCGGCGGCGAGGATGCCGGCCCTGATGAGGTTGGCCCGCACCATGATCCGGCGGCGGTCGGCCCGGTCGGCGATGGCGCCCGCGTGCAGCGCCAGCAGTAACCAGGGCAGCGTGGCGGCGGCCCCCGCCAGGGAGACCAGGGTGGGGGAGCGGGTCAGCGACACGGCCAGCAGCGGCGCACCGACCTTCAGCACGCCGTCCGCCAGGTTGGACAGCGCCGTCGATGACCACAAGAACCCGAACGATCGCCCGAGACCCGCCATGCTTCGCTCCGATAAAGTGTGTAAGGAGAAGTGTGCATAGATTTCTTTGCAAAGATAGGCGTGCACAGGATGCAGAGCAAGAGTTTCTCGGCCCGTACGCTCGACGCGAACGCTCTGAAGTCGTTCGCTCACCCGCTGCGCCTGCGGATCTACGAGCTGCTTGAGCAGCGCGGCCCCTCGACGGCCACCGGGCTGGCGGGACTGCTCGACCAGAACACCGGGGCCACCAGCTACCACCTGCGGGAGCTGGCCAAGCACGGCATGATCGAGATCGTCGAGGGGATGGGGCGGGGCAAGGAGAAATTCTGGCGGATCGTGCCCGGCGGCTACTCCTTCGGCGAGGCGCGGCCCGCCGACCCGGAGGTGGCCGGCGCCCTGGACTACCTGCTCGACGATCTCGTACGCCAGCGCGGCGAGGAACTGTCCCGCTGGCGCGGCGAGTCGGCCAGGGCGCCCGAGGAGTGGATGCGGGCCAGCGCTTTCGGCAGGCGCTCGCTCCGGCTCACCCCGCGGGAGACCGCGAGCATGCGTGATGAGGTGTTCGAGGTGCTGGAGAGATACCGGGCGGTGTCGGACGGCAGGGCGGAACCCGGCGAACCGGTCGGGCATGTGATCGTGCACTTCGACGTGCTGCCGACGGGGACCGTGGACTGACCGCTCAGGGTGACGGCCGCGATCGCACCCTAGGGATTTCCCTAGGTGCCGCCCTGAAGCCAGAGCCCCGTACGACCCCATAGTTTCTTCTGCACCCGGCCCTTTCCAACCGGCGTAGGAGTCGACCATGGCAGGCAGCACCGACGCGGGCGGCGCGGCTCCTCGGCGGCCATCTGGAACGCTCCAAGAGCCGGACCGGATGCTGGGCGCGGCGCCGCCGTCGGAGCGGGCAAAGTTCGGCGGCGCCGCTGCCCTTACGGACCTTCCGGGCCGCCGGACATAGGCCCGGAAGGAGGGCGCCCTCGTCCCGGGCTGGAGGGACGGGGGCGCCTACTCGCCGGGTCAGGTGATCAGGCTCATGGCCCGCTCGGCCATCCCCTCGGGCGCGGTCTTCGGTGAGCCGCAGTTGAACGGCGGTTGCGGGTCGTACTCGATCGCCAGCTGCACACTCTGCGCCGTCTCGGCATCGCTCACCCGCGCCAGCAGCGTCAGCGCCATGTCGATCCCCGCCGACACCCCCGCCGCCGTCACGATCTTCCCGGCCATGACCACGCGCTCGCTCACCGGCTCGGCCCCGAAGCGCTCCAGGAACTCCATGATCGCCCAGTGCGTGGTCGCCTTCTGGCCCGTCAGCAGCCCGGCCGCGCCGAGCAGCAGCGAGCCGCTGCACACCGAGGTCGTCCAGCGGGTGTGCTCGTGCGCCTGCCTGATCCACCCGACCAGCGCCTCGTCGGCCAGGGAGTCCAGGGTGCCGGTGCCGCCGGGGACCACGATCACGTCGGGCGCGGGCAGGTCGGCGTAGGAGGCCGTGGCGGCGATCGTGAGCGTCCCGTGGTCGTCGGGGACCGGCCCCGGCTCGGCCGCGACGAAGGTGACCGTACAGCCCGGCGCGAACGACAGCACCTGGTACGGCCCCACCGCGTCCAGCGCGGTGAACCGGGGATAGAGCGGGATGGCGACATGCATGGGACTACCTCTCCTTCGACTGGAACCTGCGGCGGTGGTCGCCGGGTGAGATCCGCCAGTGCCGCCTGAAGACGCGGTAGAGCGTCTCCGGCGTGCCGAGTCCCGACTCCCTGGCCACCGCCTCCAACGGCAGGCCGGTCACCTCCAGGAGCCGCCTGGCGGTGTCGGCCCTGCTGAGCTCGACGTACCGGCCGGGTGACAGGCCGGTTTGCTCGGTGAACACGCGTGAGAAGTGCCGCTCGCTCATCCCGGCGCGCCCGGCCAGCGCGGGCACGCTGAGGTCGGCGGCCGGGTTCGCGTCGATGTAGACCTGCAGGTCCCTGAGCGGCTCGCTGCGCGGCGTCATGGCCCGCATGGGGGTGCTGAACTGGCTCTGCCCGCCGGGCCTGTGCAGGTACACCACGAGGCCGCGGGCGACGTCCCTGGCCAGCGGGTGGCCGTGGTCCCTGGCCACCATCGCCAGCGCCAGGTCCACGCCGGACAACACGCCCGCGGAGGTCCAGACGTTGCCGTCCTCGATGTAGAGGGGGTCGGCGTCCACCTCCACGCCCGTGTAGCGGCTCTTGAGCTCGCCGGCCGCCAGCCAGTGCGTGGTGACCCGCCGCTCGTCCAGCAGCCCGGCCTCGGCCAGCAGGAACGCGCCGTTGCAGACCGAGGCGACGCGACGGGCGCCGGCCGCCAGCTCCGCGATGCGGGCGATCAGCTCCCGATCGCGTACCTGCTCCGGCACCGTCATCCCGCCCGCCACCAGCAGCGTGTCGATCGGGCCCGTGACCTCGCCGATCGGGCGGGCCGTGACCGTGACCCCGTTCCCGGCGGGCACGGCTCCGCCGTCGCCGGGCGCGGCCAGCTCCAGGTCGTAGCCGTTCTCGCGCCTGAGCAGGCTCGCCGTCCCGAACACGTCTGCGGGACCGGCCATGTCGAGGAGCTGGAAGCCGGGGTAGACGACGATCAGAACCCGTCGCTGCATGCTTCCATGCTGGTCGTAGCCCCTGGACGGCGTCAACGACACGAATATTGCAGATTACGCCACGCCCAGGCGCACGGGCGGCACGCGGATCTCGGCAGGTTCGCTTGCCCGGCCAGCGTGCGGATCGCGCCGGGCTCAGGCGTTCAGCAGTAGCGTGCGGATCTCGTCGGCCTCGGGGCTGCCGATGTCGGTGAACAACTCCAGGGCCTCCTGCCAGCGGCGCGCGGCCGTCACGACCTCGCCGCTGTCGTGCAGCGCGCACCCCAGCACCCGCAGGGCGCGGGCGGTCCCGAGGCTGTGGCCCGTCTCCCGGTGCAGCTCAAGTGACCGCCGGGCATGCGTGAGCGCCCGGTCGTGGTGCCCGAGCCGGTGGCAGGCGGCGGCCAGCGTGGTGTGGGCGTGGCCCTGCAGGACGCGCATGCCGGTCGCGGTCGCGAGGTCGAGGGCCGCCAGGGCGTCGTCGAGGGCCTGGGTGGGCTGGTCGAGGGCGAGGCAGAGGTCGGCCAGCCCCAGCCGCGCCCCGGCCTCGGTCGGGCGGCTGGAAACCTGCCGGGCCAGCTTGAGCGCCCGCCGGCAGTGGTCACCCGCGTCCTGCGTGTGGCCGAGACGCAGGTGGATCCTCGCCAGCACGATTCGGACCCTTGCCTCGGTGTACGGGTCGCCGAACTCGCCGGCCAGCCGCAACGCCTCCCGCGCCGTGGCCAGCGCCTCCTGGGTGTGGCCCGAGTCGCAGCGCACCGCGGCGAGGGCGCGCAGGAAATAGGTCTGGCCGAATCGCGCGCCCAGCTCCTCGTGCAGCCGCATGGCGCTGGTGAAGTGCCGGTGAGCGGCCTCCAGCCGGCCCCGGTCGTGGTCGATCTCGCCCAGGGCGCCCAGCACGGTCGTCTCCCCGACCCGTGAACCGATCTTCCTGTACAGCCTGATCGCCTGGTCGAAATGGTCGGCGGCCTCGGACAACCGGCCCAGCTCCCGTTCTGCCAGGCCGAGGTCGCACAGGCTGTCGGCCTGGCCGCCCGGCCAGCCGCTGCGGCTGTACAGCGACGCCGCCCTGGCCAGGTCGTCGGCGCCCTGCTGGAGATCGCCCGACAGCAGGTTCACGATGCCCTGGCAGCCCAGTGCGGCGGCCTGCCCCTCGGTCCAGCCGATCTGCCCGGCCAGGGTGAGCGCGCGGGTGAGATACCGGCGGGCCGGCCCGGGGCGGCCGGCGGCACGTTCGGCCTGGCCCAGGCTGAGGTGGCCGAGCGCCTGGGCGCGCAGGTCGCCGGCGGCGGTGGCGGCGTCGAGCCCGGCCTGGGCGATCAGCTTCCACTCCACCAGCGGGCGCCGCTGCCAGAAGTACTCACGCAGCGCGCCTGCCAGGCGCCAGGCGGCCGGATGGGGGCCGTGGCCGGCGGCGTACTGGGCGGCGGCGACCAGGTTGGTCAGCTCGGCGTCGAGCCACGCCGCCGCCTCCGGCAGGTCGGCGAACGTGTCGGGGGAGGGGACGCCGGCCTCCGGTGGGAGGGGCAGCCGCATCGCCTCCGGGTACAGCAGCTCCGCGGCCGACTCGGCCCCGCCCAGGTACCAGTCCAGCAGCCGGGTCATGGCCGCCCCGCATCCCGCCTGGCCGTCGTGCAGTTGCGCGCGCTGACGCGCGTACACCCGCAGCAGGTCGTGCATGCTGTAGCGGCCCCGGCCGTGCGGTTGCAGCAGATGCGCGTCCACCAGTTCACCCAGCGCCCGCCTCGCGTCCTCCACCCCGGCGTCCGCCCCGATGTCGGCTCCGATGTCGGCTCCGGCGTCTGCCCCGATGTCCGCTCCGGCGTTCGTCCCGACGTCCGCCCCGATGTTCGCCCCGATGTCCGCTCCGGCGTTTGCCCCGGCGTCCGCTCCGACGTCCGCCAGTGCGGCGGCGCCCCTGACGGAGATGTCCGGTCCAGGCATCAGGCCCAGCAGCCGGTACAGCCGCTGACGGTCGGGGGCCAGCCGGTTGTAGGAGTGGTCGAAGGCGACCCTGACGGCGGCCTGGGGATCGCGGGCGACCGTCAGGCCGTCCAGCCGGTCCTGGTGCCGCAGCTCGGTCATGTACTCGGCGATCGGCTTGTCCGGGCTGCCGGTGAGGTTGGCCGCGGCGATGCGCAGGGCCAGCGGCAGGCGGCCGCACAGCCGCGCCAGCGCGGTCACCGCCGCGGGCTCGGCCGCCGCGCGCTCCTGCCCGATGGTGCGCGTCAGGAGCCCCGCCGCCTCGCCGGGGTCCAGCACGTCCAGGGTCAGCCGGTGAACGTCATGGGTGGCGGCCAGCCCGATCAGCCGGTCACGGCTGGTGACCACCGTCAGGCACTCCCGGCCGCCGGGCAGCAGCGGGCGTACCTGCTCGGCGCTCTGGGCGTTGTCCAGCAGCACGAGCACGCGCCTGCCGGCCAGCAGCGACCGGTACAGCCCCGCCGCCTCCTCCAGCTCCGCCGGGACCTGGTCGGCAGGGACGCCCAGGCCGCGCAGCAACATGGCCACCGCCCGCATCGGGGGCAACGGCGGCACCGGCGCGTACCCCTGGAGGTTGACGTAGAGCTGCCCGTCGGGGAAACGGACGGCCATCCGGTGCGCCCAGCGCACCGCCAGCGCCGTCTTTCCCACGCCGCCCATCCCGTCGATGGCGGTGACCACCACCATGCCCGCGGCGGGTGCCTCGTCCAGGAAGGCCAGCTCCCGCGTACGGCCCACGAACGCCGCCACATCGGGCGGTAACTGGCGCGGCACCACCCCCGCCGGCGCCGGGTTCGCCGCGCCGATCAGGAACGACTGCTCCTCGGCGTCCAGCCCCAGCGCCTCGGCCAGCAGTTTCAGCGTCGAGCCGCGCGGCCGTCGCAGCTCACCGGCCTCCAATCGGCGCACGGTCCGCTCGCTGAGCCCCGCCCGTGACGCCAGCTGGTCCTGGGTCAGCAGCGCCCGCTCACGCCAGACGCGCAACGTCGCGCCCAGCGCCGTCGCCGGAGGGTTGTCCATGTGCCGGCCTCCTTGCTCGGAACCTTCTGTCTACCGCAGCCCGGCAAGTTTCGCTGTGGCGCCCGAGACAGGCAGGCCCGAGACAGGCAGGCCCGAGTCAGGCAGGCCCGAGTCAGGTCGGTCGAGTCAGGCAGGCCCGAGACAGGCCAAGAGCCTCCGGGGCAGGACCGGAGGCTCTTGGCGGCGCAGATGGGCGGAGGGTGTTGCTCAGCCCATGTGCGGGTACCGGTGGTCGGTCGGCGGCACGAACGTCTCCTTGATCGCGCGCAGGCTCACCCAGCGCGTCAGGTTGAAGATCGAGCCGGCCTTGTCGTTGGTGCCGGAGGCACGCGCGCCGCCGAACGGCTGCTGGCCCACGACCGCGCCCGTCGGCTTGTCGTTGATGTAGAAGTTGCCCGCCGCGAAGCGCAGGCGCTCGGCGGCCGTGGCGATCGCGTACCGGTCCTGGGCGATGACGGCGCCGGTCAGCGCGTACGGGGCGATGCCCTCCATCTGGTCCACGACCTTGTCGTAGTCGCGGTCCTCGTAGACGTGCACGCCGAGGATCGGCCCGAAGTACTCCTTGGTGAAGATCTCGTCGGCCGGGTCGGCGCACTCCAGCACGGTCGGCTTGACGAAGTAGCCGACGGAGTCGTCGTAGGAGCCGGTGAGCACGTCGATGTTCGAGGCCGCCCGCGCCCGGTCGATCGCCTCCTTGTGCTTGGCGAACGCACGCTCGTCGATCACCGCGCCCATGAACGTCGACAAATCCGCCGCCACGTCGCCCACGGTCAGCGACTCGGCGGTGGCGATGAGGTCGTCACGCACGCGGTTCCAGACCGAGCGCGGCACGTACGCCCGCGACGCGGCCGAGCACTTCTGCCCCTGGTACTCGAAGGCGCCCCTGACCAGCGCCGTCATCAGCACCGCCGGGTCGGCCGAGGGGTGGGCGAGCACGAAGTCCTTGCCGCCGGTCTCCCCGACGATGCGCGGGTAGCCGTGGTAGGAGGCGATGTTCGTGCCGACCGTGCGCCACAAGTGCTGGAACGTCGCGGTCGAGCCGGTGAAGTGGATGCCGGCCAGCGCCGGATGCCCGAGCGCCGCCTCGGAGACGGCCTGCCCGTTGCCGGTGACCAGGTTGATCACGCCCGGCGGCAGCCCGGCCTCCTCCAGCAGCCGCATCGTGAAGTGCGCGGCGAACTGCTGGGTCGGAGAGGGCTTCCAGACCACCACGTTGCCCATCAGGGCGGCCGAGGTCGGCAGGTTCCCGGCGATGGCGGTGAAGTTGAACGGCGTGATCGCCAGCACGAAGCCCTCAAGCGGCCGGTACTCCATCCGGTTCCACACACCCGGCGAGGAGATCGGCTGGTCGGCGTAGAGCCGGCGGGCGTAGGAGACGTTGAAGCGCAGGAAGTCGATCAGCTCGCAGGCGGCGTCGATCTCCGCCTGCTGCACCGACTTGGACTGCCCCAGGATGGTCGCCGCGTTCAGCGTCGCCCGCCACGGGCCCGACAGCAGGTCCGCCGCCTTCAGGAAGATCGCCGCCCGCTCGTCGAACGACAACGCCCGCCACGCCGGCGCGGCCGCCAGCGCCGCGGAGACCGAGTCCTGCACGTCCTGGGCCGTAGCGTCGTTGGTACGGCCCAGGACGGAGGCATGGTTGTGCGGCTGGACCACGTCGATGGGGACTCCGCCGCCCAGACGCTGCTCGCCGCCGATGGTCATGGTCAGGTCGAGCGAGCCGCCGGACAACTCCTTGATGCGGTCCTCCAGCGTGGCCCGCTCGGCGCTGCCGGGCGCGTAGCCGTACACCCGCTCGTTCTCGGGCACGGGCACGTTGCTGATGGCATCCATTTTACTTACCCCCAAGGGCACGAAGGAAGAAGGCGACGTTGGCCGGTCGCTCCGCCAGGCGGCGCATGAAGTAGCCGTACCAGTCGTCGCCGTAGGGGACGTAGACGCGGACCGTGTGGCCGGCCCCGGCCAGGGCCTCCTGCCGGTCGGTCCTGATTCCGTAGAGCATCTGGAACTCGTGGTCGCCGATCGTCCGCCCGAAGCGGTCGGCGAGCAGCTCCGTGATCGCGATCATGCGGTCGTCGTGCGTCGCCACCATGGGGTACCCCTTCCCCGCCATGAGCAGGCGCAGGCATCGCGCGTACGCCTTGTCCACCTCGCTCTTGCCCTGGTGGGCGACGGAGGCGGGCTCACGGTAGGCGCCCTTGACCAGCCGTACGCGCGAGCCCTCCGAGGACAGGTCGCGGCAGTCCTGCTCGCTGCGGAACAGGTAGGACTGGATCGCCACCCCGGTCGAGGGATAGTCTTCGCGCAGCTTGCGCAGGATCGACAGCGTGGAGTCGACCGTGGTGTGGTCCTCCATGTCGAGCGTGACGGTCGAGCCACCGGCCGCCGCAGCGGCGCAGATCTCGCGGGCGTGCTCCAGCGCCATGGCCTCGTCGAGCCGTTGCCCGACGGCGGACAACTTCACCGACACCTCGCCCCTGCCGCCCAGCTCCAGCGGCCTGACGGCCTCCAGCAGCGTGATGTAGGCGTCGGCGGTGGCCTCTGCGGCGCGCGCGTCGAGCGTCTCCTCGCCGAGATGGTCGACGGTCACGGCGAGCCCGGCGTCGCGCAGGCGTTCGATCGCGGTGTGGGCCTCCTGCACGCTCTCGCCCGCGACGAACCGCTGCACGACCCTCTTCGTGAGCGGGAAGCCGGAGACGGAGCGGCGTACGAGACGGCTCCTGGAGGCGGAGAGCAGTAGTTGACCCAGCATGTACACAAGTTTAAAAACGCAGCTCAGAGGGGGCCATCGACGGGCGTAACGCCGCTTGTGGCAGGCTGTCGTACAAATGCACAACTCGGCAGACCTACAAGAGATCGTCGATGAGATCGCCGCCCGGCTGGGGGCGTCCGCGACGCTGGAGGACCGCTCGTTCCGGCTGCTGGCCTACGGGGCACAGCATGGGGACATCGACACGGTCCGCCAGGAGTCGATCCTGCGCCGGCGCGCCACGGGGGAGGTGCGCGACTACTTCGAGCGCTACGGCATCGCCAGGGCGGACGGCCCGGTCAGAATCCCCGCCGACGCCGAACTCAAGGTCCTGGCCAGAGTCTGCTGGCCCCTGCGCCACGCCGACGTCACCTACGGCTACCTGTGGCTCCTCGACTCCGACCCCACTTCCGGCTCCAGTACCGGCTCCGACACGGCCACCGGCTCAGGCTCGGGCTCAGGTTTGGACTCGGGCTCCGGCCCCGGCTTGGGTTCCGCCTCCGCCTCCGCCTCCGACTCGGGCTCCGGCTTGGGTTCCGCCCCCGACTCGGGTTCCGGTTCGGGCTCGGGCTCCGGGGTGCTGACCGCCGACCGGCTCCAGTCCGTCGCCCCGCTTGTCGCCCGGGCCGCCGCCGAGCTCGCCCAGGAGGCCAGGAGCAGGCAGGACCTCGGACGCGGCCTGCGCGCCCTGCTCTCCGCCGACCCCGAGGAACGCGCGAGCGCCGCCATCGAGACGCCGCCCGGACCGGTCGTGGCCATCGCCGTACGCGAGTCTCAGGAACGTGTGGCCGCCCTCTGGACCCTCCCGCGCGGCGTCCTGGCCCGTCCAGGCTCTCCCGTCGCCCTGCTGGCCCCAGAGCACCTGGCGGGGGAGGTGGCGCAGACCGTCCAGAGCGCGTACGGCACCGCGGCCGGCATCGGCGCGCCCCGTTCCGACCCGGCCGACGCCTGGCTGAGCTGGCGCGAGGCCCGCCAGGCCCTGCGCATCGCCGAGCACTTCCCCCGCCATGCACCCGTCGCCCGCTGGGAGGAGCTGGGCGTGCACCGGCTCCTGGCCCGGCTGAGCCAGGCCGACCTGCGCGAACTGGCCGCCGAGACCGCGGCACTGGACGCCGAACTGGCCCAGACCGTCGAGGTCTACCTGGACCGCGGCGGCCACGTCCAGAAGACGGCGGCCGAACTCGGCATCCACCGCCAGACCCTCTACTACCGCCTGGGCAAGGCCGAACGCCTCACCCACCGCAACCTGTCAGACGGAGACGACCGCCTGACCGTGCACCTGGGACTCAAAGCCGCCAGACTCCGAGCCTCCGAGACCCCGTGATCTCCACTGCGCCCCCGCGCCGATGGGTTTCCGTGCCGCCGGCCTCCGCCCCCGACGCCCCCGCTGCCCCTCCCACCGGGGATACCACCGCGCCTTTGGTGTTCCGTGCCGCCGGAATCCGCGGCCCTTGCTGCGCCTCCCAGGGAGAAACGACGGCAACCATGTGCCTCGCACGCCGGTCTTCCGCAGGGCGCCCCCGAGCCCTGCGGTGACCCTAGCGGCACCATCCGAGTCCTGCGGTGTCTCCCAGGGAACCCTCGATCCCAAAAAACCCGCTGATCCCAGAGGCACCCCTCATCCCGGCCGCGCCACCAAGCAGACGAGCACCGACAGCGCGGCCCTTGCGTCATGCGGGCGCCACCGGAGGCGCGAGGCCAGCGCTGGCGCCGGCCCGATCGTCCCTCCAAAGGCGGCACTGGCCCGATCGCCTCTCCTGAGGCAGCGCCGGCCCGATCGTCCCTCCCTGAGGAGGCGTTACCCCGCCAGGACCTCACGCAGCGTCACGGCGAACCCGTCGGGATCGCCGGGCATGCCGTACTCGTTGCCCATGAAGCCGCCGTGATGACTGGGAAAGGTCACGGGCTTGGTGCCGAGCCGTTCGGCGACCGCCTGGGCCGAACGGCAGGCCATCTCACCCTCCGACTCGGTCCCGATCCCGATCACGATGCGTGTGGACGCCGCCCCCAGCGCCTCGAAGTCGTGCTTGTGGTGCGTACAGGTGACAAGGTTCTGCGCGAACATCACGTCGTCACGGGACCCGTCGTCGGCCGGCATCCCCATCGCGGCCGGATCCTGCACGGGCAGCTCGCTCAGATCCGCGGGGACCGGCCCCCGCCGGCCGCTGACCGCCATGAACAGGGCCATCGCGGCCCCGAAGCCCGCACGGTCGTAGGTCCGCCGGATCTCCATCACCGCCCCGAGGGCCAGCTCCCGGTCGGGCAACTCCTGCCCGGCCGGCGGCTCGTGCGCCACGAGCGTACGGACCTGCTCGGGATGCCGCGCCACTAACACCAGCGCGTTGACCGCGCCCCCGCTGCTGGCGAAGATGTCGACCGGCCCGCCGCCGATCGCGTCGATCAGCCGGTGCAGGTCGTCGGCGTGCAACTCGGGCGTCGACTCACCGGCGCCTTCCGCCCGCTTGCTGCGGCCCGCGCCGCGCGGGTCGTAGGTCACCACGGTGCGGTCCTGGAAGTGACCGGCCAGGGTACCGAAGCCGGTGGCGTCCATCGGCGACCCGATCATCATCAGGATCGGCTCACCGCTGCCCGGGGCCTCCCGCACGTCGTAGGCGAGGGTGGCGCCGGGCACCTCGAGCGTGTGGGTCTTGGGATCGTTCATCAGGCCTCCTGAAGGCATGGGTCTGCTCCTTCTCGATCGCCAAAGTAGACCCCTGCACCGACAAAAACCGATCGGCCCGACTCGGGACGCGGCCAGTCTGGCTGAGCCCTCTACTCAAGGGTGTCGCGGCGCGCCTTCAGCCTTCGGGCCACTGTTCGCGCTGCTTCACGTACGTGCCGCGCTGCGGGACGGTGTAGACCCAGCCGAGCTCGCGTAGTTGTGTGCGGCGGGCGGCAAGGCCTATGTCCGGCGCATTGAGCAGGTGGGCCGGGAGAGCATGGTCAGCGAGAGCGATTGGCTGCGTCCGCATGCGGCGGGCGAGCTCTGGAACGATCTGTTTGAGGGGCGCGCCCGATAACGGGAGCCCGGGGGCCATTCGCATCTCTGCTCACCGGAGGCGGCATCGCGGTCAGCGGTAACCGGTCAGACCGTCCGCCAGTTGTTCCTCGTCGCCGTCCCGGTGCGCGGACAGGGCCTGCTGCAGGGCGAAGGTCGAGCGAATGACGGCGATGCGGGCGGCCATCGTACGGTCCCAGCCACCCAGCGTCAGCACGCGATCAAGGAAAGGCGTACCGAAGCTCGCCCCGATGGCCGCCAGGTCCTCGGCGGGATCACCGATCGTGACCTCGTCCCAGTCGATCACCCCGCCGAGCACCGGCAGCCCGTCCGCCCACTCCCACAGGACGTTCTCCGCACCGAGATCACCGTGCACCACCGCGTCGGTGACGTGCGGGAGGCCGTCGAGCGCCGCGAGTTCCCGCTCGGCCCGCCGGCGCCCGTCGTCCGACATGAGCCCGAACAGCTCCGTACGGACGCCCGCCGCGAACCGCCGCCACCGATCCCACGGCGCGGGCAGGGCCGATCGTGCCTTCTCCGAGGCCCTGGCCAGTTCGCGGAGCAGCGCGACGTGCTGCGCCGCCGCGGCCCCGGCCACCTGAGGATCTTCGAGCGCACGGGCCTCCAGCGGAGCGCCGGGAACCCGGCTGAGCACCAGGAACGGCGGGTCATGAGACGCCAGCAGCGGCCGGGGCGTGCGGAAGCTCAGACCGAAACCGTCCAGCAGGCGCAGCCCGGCAGCCCGATGCGGCAACCTTTCGGCAGCCGCTTCGGTGCGCGCCAGGCACACCACGCGCTCCGAGCCGATCACCACCTGGTGGAACTGCCCTTGCCGGACGGTGAGATCCTCCGGCGCGTCGCCCGGCAGCAGCCGGCTCAGCAGGGCGGGATCCGGCTCCGGGATTCGCATGCGCGGGTCAACCGTCCTTTCTGCCGCGCCCGATCGCACAGCCGCCATCCGTTACCAGGGCGCTACGTGGCCTTGTAGACCTTCACCCAGTCCACGTACATCGAGACGGTATCGGGAGTGGCGGAGTCGCGGCAGCGCGGCTCGCACACCACGTCGTTCTGCAGCGCCAGCCCCATCCGCCGCCCCTGCGGCACGTGCTCGCCGCGATAGTCCCAGACCTTCTTCCCGTCCAGCCAGAACGTCAGCCGCCCCGGCAGCCAGTCCACCGCCACCGTGTGCCACTGCCTGAAGTCGGCCTGTAGTTGCCGCCGGGCCCGGTCGCGGCCGTCGTGGACGAAGATGCCGCCGCCCCGCCGCTTGGGGTCCACGATCTCGGCGAAGTCGACCTCGGCGTAGTCCGCGCCCTCTCCCTGCTCCTGCGGCCACAGCAGCGCGACCGGCGTGTACCCGGCCCCGGCCTCCGCCTTGAACCTGACCTCCCAGCGCCCGTACTCCTGGGCGAGCCTGGTGGCCACGCCGCCGGACAGGTCCTTGCCGCCGTACATGCCGCCCTTGAGTCGCAGCACACCGTCGGAGACGGTGGCCGCCTTGCCGGTACGGGGGTTGTGTTCGGCCTGGGGTGAGTGGTAGATCATCCATTTCTTGGTGTTGATCGAGGAGCCGTCGAAGTTCTCCACGAGGACGGGCTTGCCCCAAGTCGGTGCGGCCTGCGCGTGTGCGGTCTGGGGGAGGACGGCGACGCCCGCGAGCACCGCCGCCGCCAAGATCGAACTGCGTTTGGACATGCGGACCATCGAAGCAAAGATTTCACTCAGATAACAGCCCATCTGTCCCATTAGTCATTCTGGTCACATTTCCCGGCGCGCCGAGCAACGATCGGGTCAGGGCCTCGCGAGCACGCAACATCTCCTCCAGAGCGGCCGTCAGGTGCGCCTCCGACGGCATGTCCGGGGCAGGATCCTCGCGCAGCGACTCCAGCACCGCCCGCCGCAACAACTCCTTGAAGAACGAGGCCGTCATGCCGTCCGTCCTGGTCACCAGCCGCGCCAGGTCCTCCTCCGGCACCTCGCGGGCCCCGTACAGGCGCAGCAGGGCGGCCCGGCAGACCGCGTCCGGCCTGGGCACCTCCACGGCCAGGTCCACCCGGCCGGGGCGGTTGGCCAGGGCGTCCTCCAGCAGGTCGGCCCGGTTCGTGGTGAGCACGAACGTGACGTCGGCGTCGGCGCCGATCCCGTCCATCGCGTCGAACAGGGTGAACAGCAGCGGGCTGCCCTCCTCGGAGTAGCGGCGCTCGTGCGCGACGAGGTCCACGTCCTCCACCACCACGATGGCCGGCTGCAGCCGCCTGGCCAGGGCCGCCGCCTCGGCGATGAACCGCAGCGCCGTACCGGCCATGACCACCACCGTCACGCCGGGCATGCGGCCCATCAGGTAACGCACCGTGTGGGTCTTGCCCGTCCCGGGCGGGCCGTGCAGCAGCAGGCCCCGCTTGAGGTGCTGGCCGCGGGCCAGCAGCGCCTCGGCGTGCCTGCCGATGCCCGCCACGTGCCGCTCGATCGTCTCCAGCACGCCCTCGGTCAGGATCACCTCATCGGGCCCGAGCGCCGGGCGCGGCAGGAACGTCACCAGGCTGTTGCCCCGGTGCTCCGAGACGCCGAACGTGAGGATCTGGCCGCGCATCACGTCGTGCCGGCGCATCAGCCGCTCGATCTCCTCGCGGGCCCGGGTGGCCGCCGGCCTCGCCGCCGCGATCACCTCGACCCTGCAGCCCTCCCTGCCGAACGTCTCGGCGGGCCCGCGCAGCGCCACCACGATCGGGGAGCCGTCCGGTGCGACCGTCTCCACCAGGCCGAACGTGACCACTTCGACGGTCTCCTCCGGGCCGACGGCCGTGGTGGCGTAGTCGACCGCGCCGGGCTCGAAACGCTCGAAGCCCCGGTTGGCCGCGGTCAGGATGTCTATCGTGTCGTTGTGCTCGCGGCCCTGCCCCGACACGCCGTACCAGGCGGGCCCGCCCCGCTCCGCCAGGTACGCGTCCACGCCGCGCTGCAGGCTGGCGTGCTCCCAGTTCTGGAACGTCTGCGTCACGCACACCAGGTCCTTCAGCGCGCACGACAGATGTCCCGTCACCCTGGCCACCAGCTCGGGCGTCGGCCGGGACTCGTCGATCACGGTGTGGGCGTCCTGGAAGAGCTGCTGCAACGAGCGGGCCAGCGATCCCGCCTCTTCGAGATCCATGAGCGCCACACTCGCACATCCGGCCGGATACGGAAATGGCGCCGGCAGGTGGCCACAGCCACCTGCCGGTGATCGGCGTACGAGCGCTACGGGGTCAGGCGCATGCCGCCTCGTAGACCCGTACGAGCTCCTGGCTCACCCGCTCCCAGGAGTAGCGCGAGCGCGCCCGGTCGGCGCCCGCGTAACCCAGCGCGGTGCGCAGGGTGGGGTCGAAAAGGATCTCGCGGGCCAGCCGCGCGGTGCGGGCCGGCCGGTCCGGCGGCACCAGCAGGCCGGTGACGCCGTCGATGACGGAGTCCAGGTGCGCGCCCACGGCCGAGGCGATCACCGGTACGCCGCAGGCCATGGCCTCCAGCGCGACGATGCCCGTCACGGCCTCGCGCGGCACCGACACCACGGCGTCCGCGCTGCGCATCAGCTTGGGCACCGAGGCCCGCTTGACCTGCCCGAGCAGCGTCACCCGGTCGGCCACGCCGAGCTGCTCGGCCAGCGCGCGCAGCCGGCGCGCGTCCCTGTCCTGGTCGAGGTCCTCGGGCTCGGGCCCGCCGGCGATGACGAGTTCGACGTCGCCCAGGCCCTGCAGGGCCCGCACGATGGTGTGCGCGCCACGGTCGATGGTCAGCGGCCCCACGTGCAGCAGCCGCTTGCCGGTGCCGCGCGTGGCGATCGCGCCCCGGCGCTGGAAGCGCTCGGTGTCCACGCCGTACGGCACCACCGCGATGTTCCCGCGCGGCACCCCGAGCCTGATCAGCGCCGACTCCTCATCGCCCGAGCCGGCGATGACGGCGTTGGCCCGGCGGCCGAGCGCCCGCTCCAGGTCCAGGCGCGTGCTGTCTACGGTGTGGAAGGTCTGCGTCACCGGGACGCCCAGACCCTTGGCCCCCGCCACGGCGACGAGGCCGCCGGTCCACGAGTGGGCGTGGATCACGTCCGGCCGCTCGCTGCTCCAGCGCTGCATCAACTGGGTGCCGACCTCGTTGAGGTAGGGCACCACGTCATCGACGGTGAGCGGCTTGGCCGGGCCCACGTCGATCTGCTCCAGCGTGACACCCGGGGCCACCCGCGTCTTGGGCTTGCCCTCGGCGTCGTCACGGCGGGAGTAGATGGTGACGTGGTGCTCACGGCCCAGCTCACGGGCGACCGACATGATGCGGTGGCGCTGGTTTCCGTTGGCGGAAGCGACGATGGCGATATTCATGGCACACCTCAAGCGTGGAAAGCGTTAAAGGTGTGCCTGCGTCCTAGGCACGTCGTTCTACGACTTCGACCATACCCAGATTTCCGCCGATCGCAAACCCCGCCGATCAAACGGCCCGGAGTGCGAACACCACGATCTCGTCCCAGACCTGGCCGCCGGAGAACGCGTGCCGGTCCGCCTCCACCGCTTTGACCACGGTCGATGGCGCCTGGCCCGCGCACCGGCTGAGCACGTCGGCCAGCCGCTCCTCGCCGTACGGCTCGCCGCGCTCGTTCCTGGAGGAGATCAGCCCCTCCGAGTAGAGCACCAGCGTCTCGCCCTGGACGACCTTCAGCGTCTCCGTCCCGGTCTCCGCCTCCCGCGCGATGCCCAGCGGCACGCCGCCGCCCGCGGCGAAGCGCACGCCGCCGTCGGGCTGCAGGATCGCGGCCGGATGGTGACCGGCCGAGGACATCCGGATCTCGCGCCCCTTCACGAACCCCGCCACGGCCATCACGAACATGCCGCTGCCCTGGTCCACCAGGGCCTCGTTGACCTTGCGCATCACCAGGTCGGGATTGGAATCCCAGGTGCTGAGCACGCGCAGCCCGCCGCGCACCATGGCGCTGACCGAGGCCGCCTCCTCGCCCTTGCCCGCGGCCCCGCCCAGAGCGAACCCCCACCCGCCGGAGACGGGGAAGATGTCGTAGAACTCCGCGCCCACCGACGAGCCCGGATGGTAGACGGCCGACGCCTCGTAGCCGGGGATGTCGGGCAGGTTGCGCGGGGCGACGCTGGCCGACAGCGCGTCCGCGGCCCGCGAGCGGCTCTGGAAGCTGCTCTGGGCGCGTACGGCCAGCCCGAGCTGCATCCCGACCTCCTGCATGACGGCCAGGTCGGCCAGCGCGAACGGGGGCCTGTCGTGCGAGCGCACCAGCGTCAGCGCACCGTCGGACCGGCCGATCGGCACGCACAACACCGAGCCCGCGCCCATCGTGGTCAGCAGCGGCCCCTCGCCGCCGAAGCCGAGCAGCGTCTCGTCGTCCACCATCTCCAGCACCACGCCCGAGCCGCGCTCCAGCACCTGCAGCACGAGCTGGCTGCCCGCCGGATCGGCCCCCTCCACCTGGCGTACGAGCTCGCCCAGCGGATGGTTCTTGGGCGCCATGACGACCGAGCGGCGCGGCGCGCCGTCGCGCACCATGTCGGCGATCACCCAGTCCGCCCACTCCGCCGCCAGCAGCCGGGTGGCCCGTTGCAGCGCGACGGGGCGTACCAGGGCCTCCTCGTCCAGCAGCAGCCGGGCGATCCGTACCAGCAGGTCCTGCCGCTTGGACGAGGCCAGCAGCAGCGCCCCGTCGGTCAGCTCGGCCCGGCGCACGCCGGGCTCGGGCAGCTGCACCGAGGTCGGCAGCGCGACCGCCGCCACCATCTGCTGCGGCTCACCCGGCATCGTCAGCCTGGTCAGCGCGAGCTGCACGGTGTGCGTGCGGCCCTGGTGCGCCAGCCGCGTCTCGAACGCCGCCGGCTGCCCGGTCTGCAACACCGACGTCAGGTGCGAACGGAACGCCGCCCGCCGCGACACGTCCACCAGCAGCGGGAACGAGCGGCCGACCAGGTAGCCGTCGGGGCTGTCGAGCACCCGGGAGGTCTCGGGGTTGATGCGCCGGACCACGCCGCCGCCGTCGAGCACGATGACGGGCACGGGAAAGGCCCGGAAAACCTGGCGCAACAGCTTCAGCTCGCGCTGCGCGCCGTCCTTCTTGGCCCGCTTGGGGGTCTTGCGCAGCTCCACCCGGGCCTCGGCCAGCAGTTCGGCGGCGGTGTCGAGCTCGGCCAGCGCCGCGTCGAGCGTGGTGGCCAGGTCGGCGGGGTAGGCGGCCCTCGCCTCACGCAACGAGGAGACGCGCCCGGCCAGCGCGTCTAGCGCGTGTTCGAGGTCCGGCATGGTCATGGTCTGACGCTACGCCACTCGGGATAATGCTAGCCATAAGGGGTAGAGGCTTGTTGCTATGGAATCAACCGCGATGATCACCCCCGGACTGGCCCGTGACCTGGCCGCACTGGGCCGGCTGGGTGAGGACAACTCCACAGAAAGCGTGCTGCGCGGCCTGACCACGGCGCTGGCCGCGGGCGTGCCGAACTGCTCGGGAGCCTCCGCGGAGCACTGGCGTGACCACCGCGTCCTGGTCTCCGGCTCGCACAGCGAGCTCATCATGCTCGTCGAGGGCGAACGCGAGCTGGGCGAGGGCCCGTCCATCGAGGCCAGGCAGAGCGGCGGCCGCGCCACCGTGACCGACGTGCTCAAGGAGACCCGCTGGCCCCGCTACGACGCGCTGGCCACCCGCTGGGGCGTGCGCTCCGCGCTCGTCGTGCCCATCGAGGTGCCGCCGGCCCTGCTGGTCGTCGGGCTCTACTCCGTACGCCCGGGGGCGTTCTCCCCGCAGGGCGCGAGTTCGCTGGCCGACATGCTGACCGAGCAGGTCGGGGTGGCCATGGCGAACATGTGGGAGTTCGAGGAGGTACGCACCGACGCCGCCCAGCTGCAGGAGGCCCTGGCCGGCCGGTCGGTGATCGACCAGGCCAAGGGCATCATCATGCAGACCAGCGGATGCACCGCGGAGGCCGCCTTCGAGGAGTTGCGCAGGATCTCCCAGCATCACCAGGTCAAGGTCGCCGACCTGGCCAGGCTGCTGGTCGAGGAGCACCAGCGCAAGTCCTCCACCCGCTGAGGTTCACGCGATGGCGGCCAGGGCGTCGTCCAGCGTGTCGTACAGCGGCAACCGCTGGGCGAGCCCTGTGATCCACATCACCTTGGACTTGGAGTACTCGACTCCGATCAGGGCGAACTTGGCGCCCGCGGCGAGGCTCGTCTGCCAGTGGTGGACGATCAGCCCGAGCGCGCGCGAATCCATGAACGTCACCCCGGCCAGGTCCAGGATCAAATTCGCCCCCGCCATCGACAGGTAGTCGGCGAACTGGGCGCGCGTCGTGGCGTCGAGCACGCCATCGACCCTGACCACGGTGATCTCGTCCACGGTCGTCGACGTCAGGCTGAGGGCCGTCATGGGGTCCTCGCCGTTCTCCGGCATTGTCACGGAGCAACCCTACTGTCACCACGGGATTGAGGAATACTTCCCGCGGGATGGGGGAGACTGGATCCGAAGTCCAGCAGAGGGCTTCGGTCTCGAGAGTAGAGCGAGGCGTGCCTCTGCATGGGCTTTTTTTGCTTGTCCAGCAGGCCGCCTGCGATCCATATGAGGAGCAGCGATGGCTGTGCAGGAATACATCCTCGAGGAGATGACCGCGGAAGAACTACTGGCCGAGATGGCCAGGGAAGAGACGCCCGACTCCCACCGGGAGCGCCTGCGTGAACGCATCGTCGAGATGCACAGGCCGCTCGCCATGGAGATCGCCAGGCGCTACCGTTACCGCGGCGAACCTTTGGAGGACCTCCTCCAGGCCGCGTATGTTGGCCTGATGAAAGCCGTCAACGGCTTCGACGCCAGTCTCGGGCACGCGTTCAGGGGCTATGCGGTGGTGACGATGACCGGCGAGGTCAAGCGCCACTTCCGCGACCGCACCTGGGCCATCCGGGTGCCCCGGCTCTACCAGGAACGCCGCTCCGAGCTCAACCGGCTCGTGGCCGACCTCAGCCAGGACCTCGGCAGGTCGCCGACCGTGGCCGAACTGGCCGCCAAGATGAACATCAGTGAGGAGGACGTCCTGCTCACGCTCGACGCCTCCGCCGCGTACAGCACCCTGTCGCTCGACGCGCCCCTCGGCACCGACGACGACGCCGCCTCGCTCGGCGACGTCATCCCCGAGGACGACGACACGCTGAGCAACATGGTCGACAGGGAAGCCGTCAAACCGCTCATCGACGCGCTCCCCTCCCGCGAGAAGCACATTCTGCTGCTTCGCTTCTTCGGCAACATGACCCAGGCCGAGATCGCGGCCGAGTTCGGAATCTCACAGATGCATGTTTCGCGTATTCTCCGCAAGGTTCTCGATCAGCTCCGCACTGAGCTGGTCGGCTGACGAAGGCGGTCGCCGGGTGAACGAGGACGTCGAGCCTCAGTCGGGCTACACGAGCCCGCCACCCGGCGCGCCCGTGAAGAGGTACCGCTTCCGCCTGCCGGACCTGCCGCAGGTCCGGCAGTTCGCCGAGGACGAGGCCCGTGCCGTCGGCATGCCGGAAGAGGCCATCGGCGACTTCGTCATCGCGGTCAACGAGGTGGCGACCAACGCCGTCACGCACGGGGCCGAGGTCGCCGCGCTGCGTACCTGGGTGATCGCCGGCGACCTGGTCGTGGAGGTGCACGACGAGGGCGCGTGGAAGCCCGGCCCGCTGCCGGGCGCCGTGGGCGGCATGGGGCTGTGGGTGGCCCGCCTGCTCTCCTCCGACCTGACGCTGCGCGTCGGCAGCGGCGGCAGCACGGTGATCATGCGCTTCCCCGGCAAAGGCTGATTCACAGAACTAGCTGCTTTGCTTTACAGAACTAGCTGCTTCACAGAACTGCGAGGACCCCCTCAAAGGGCCCTCGCAGTTAATTTGTCTAGCGGCGGGCTCTGCCGCCGCGCCAGTTGCTGTATCCGGTACGGATCGAGGCCGTGCCGACACCTGCCTGGTGCAGGGCCAGCAGGGTCAGCCCCAGCAGGACGAACGTCATGCCGGAGAACCCGCCGGGAATCGTCGCGCCTACCAGGTCGAGCAGGAAGCCCAGCCCGAAGATGATCGCTGCGATGACTGCGAGCATGTCATGTCACCTCATTTCCTGACTCTGATATTGAGCAGGCTGAGTGGGGGACTTGCTGGACAGGGCGAGCAGCCGCTCCAGCACGCTCCTGTACTCGCGCAGCGCCAGGCGCAGTTGCTCGGTGTCGGAGTTCCCGGTGTCCTTCCAGCGGTCCCGCAGTGAGTTCGTACGGGTCGTCAGAGTGCTCGTGAGAGACTCCACCACCTCACCGACCAGCCCGTCGGCACGCTGTACGGCCTGACCGGGGTCGTCCACGAAGGCGGCCTGCAGGTCGCGCCAGCGGGCCTGCACCTGGCCGGGGTCCTGGTCGAACAGGACGATGTCGTCGGGGGCGGCATGCGCCGGCGTGTCGGCGGCCGGGACCTGGCCCGCCTCCTTGGGGTCGGCGGCCAGCATGTCGCCGTCGGTCCTGGCGTACGGGTCCCGGTGACCGGCGGCGTCGTCGTAGACGCCGGCGCCAGCCGGATCGGCGGCGCCGGGAACCGCACCTACGGGGGCGGCACCGGGGACGGCGCCGGCGGGGGCGGCGGCAGCGTGCTCGTCATCGGCACGCGGCCCACGACGCCTGTCGTCGATGTCGTCGACGCCGTCGATGTTGTCGGCGTTCTCGTCATTGCCGACGTGCGGGTCACGGCTGCCGGTCACCGGCCCGGGACCCGCCTGCTCGTCATCCACCCGGGGAAGCCGCTCGGTCCCGGCCTCACCGCGGACGAGTTCCTCGTCGTCGGTGAGTCCGTCGCGCCGGGCCTCCTCCGCACGGACGCGCTCCCGCTCCTCGCTGCCCCGGAACGTGTCGGGATCGCTACCGGGAGCGACCTCGTCGTCCTTCCTGACATCGTTACGTTGCGACGGCACCTTCAGCTCGTCGCTGCTCATATCGTTCACCGTCCCTGTGTGGTGTTCTGGAGCAGTTCTTCGAACAGCGCGCGGTAGTGCACCATGGCCTGCCGGAGGTCCTCGGTGGAGGCCTCCTTCCTGGCCGCACGCCCGCTGATCTCGTGCGCGGTCCTGTAGTGGTCGAGCGTCGAGGCGTGTCCCACCGACAGGTCGGACAGACGCTGCTCGAAGTTCTCCGTCGGGTAGCCCCGCTCCGCCATGACCGCCGTGACCAGCTGGTCGGCCTCGGTCACCGCGAATCCGGGCGCGTCCACGAAGCGTTCCTGCACCTCGATCCAGCGGGTCGCGTACGCGTCGCGGGACTCCTGCGTCAGGGGCCGGATGTCGAGCTCGGAGTGGCGCTGCTCACGGCTGCGCAGCTCCTGCTCGGCCTCCTTGCGGTTGTTGTCGTGCTCGGCGACTATGCGTTCGTATTCGGGGCCGAAGCGTTCGCGGAGATGAGTGCGGCGCTTCTGCTGCTGCAGCATGAAGTAACCCACTGCGGCGAGCGCCACCACCGCGACCACGACGACGGCCACCCATGCAAAGGTGGACATGATGTTCGCCTCCGGTCTGTGTCAAGACCAGCGACTGCCCTCGAACGGCAGGTCGAAACGCCGTACTCAGTGGGCTTCGAGGCTCTTTCTCGCCGCCGCGAGCACAGAGGCGACGTGCGAGCCGCCGGGCCCCGCCGGGATCTCGCTGAACCCCTCCGCGGCGTCGTACCGCACGTCGAGCCCGGAATCGACGAGCCGCTGAGCCCACCGCAGCGCGGTGTTCAACCGCTCGGCCGCCGGCGGCTTGCCCTGGGCCGCCGCCGACAGGTTCCGCAGGTTCGTCGCGGGCCCGGACTGGGAGTGCGCGCGGGCCAGCTTCCATGGCAGGGCGGCGCCGTGGTCGAGCATCGGCTTGGCCAGCCCGGCGGCCCGCTTGGCCTGCAGCACCCCCGACTCGCTGACCCCGAAGTGAGCGGCCAGCTCCTGCACGCTCATCCCCTCGCCGACGAGCCTGGCCAGCTCTCTGCGATCAATGGTCGCCTTACGCCCCACCTGCGGCCCTCCGCTCCCGTTCGCCGTGTACGCGCCTACCCCCGTTGTGCGCTAAGGTTATGACGTCCCGCCCCGCAGGGGGCGGCCGACACAGCACGACCGGGACGTAGCGCAGCTTGGTAGCGCACTTGACTGGGGGTCAAGGGGTCGCAGGTTCAAATCCTGTCGTCCCGACCAGATGCTTGCTGGTCGATGAGGGTGTCATCCGTGAGGGTGGCACCCTTTCGCGTTGGTGAGTGACTAACTGGGTGACTATCAAGGGCTCGCTGCGCTCGCCACGGGGCCGCCCGCCCGCTTAGCGGTCTGGCGGGCTTGCGCGTGCGGCCTGGGGGCCGTTCGCGCCCGCCACCGCACGCGGGCCGCCGGCCCCGACGATGAGCATGGATGACGGTGAGCATTCAAGAGTCTGGCGCCCCGCTTCCGGTGCTCGGGCCTGGAGGCCCTGCGCTCCGGGTCGGGTTGCCATCGATTCACCTGAGCTGCTGTCTGTGGTGGTTCCCCGGTGTGGTGCCGGGTCATTTCAGCCGGGCCTCCGCCCGCAGATTCGCGGCCAATTCGGTCAGCGTCTTCCCGCAGCGGACGTTGGACAGCCCGCTCGTTTGCGGAACCAGGTCCCGGCGCATGGCCACCCAGCCCCCGGCCATGTCCTGAACCTGCCACGCCGGATACTCCCTGATCAACTGCTCCAAGGTCACGGACACGGCTGCCCTCCAGCGGTCGGTGCCGAGGGCGTGTGAGCCTCTCGCAGTTGGGCGTAGCGGAGAGCGATGCGGTGGGCGGCCCGAGCCGGTTCGGTGGAGGAGTGCCAGGCGTAGATGACCCGCTGCCGCCTTGCGTCCCACGCCGATCGCCACCAGTACCGCCCGCCGTGGCACCAGACGACCAACCCGGCCCAGACGGACACCAGGGCCACGCCGTAGCCGTCGTGCACCTCTGCGGAGACGCCCTGAACGGCGAGAGCATCGGCCAGGGCTGCGGCGGCGTGTGTCTCCGGCCGGGGCGAAGACGGGCTCACAGCGCCTGCTCCGCTGCGTCCTGCTCCTTCAACTGCTCGGCGAGCCGCGCGACGTCATCCGCATCGATCGTCTGGCAGAGGCCATGATCCACCTCTTGCCGGGATAGGTGTCGGCCGTTTCGCGTTGCCCAGAGACGCCCCGCAGAACTACGCCAAATGCACCAACCAGGAAAAGCCTCCTGGAGGTCTTCGAGAATTACCGGTGTGGACATGGAAACAGCGTGCTTACCCAGGCGATACGAACCCACCGCGTTATCAAGACGTCCAGGACGTTACGGAGTTACGCTCAAAACGTCCCTGACGTCCTCCGCTTCGAGGTGTACCGTGGCCAACGTCCCCCTACGCAGCGCGATGCTGACCGCCCAGGTCACGAACCAGACGTTGGCCGACCGATGTGGCGTGGACGTCAAGACGGTGGAACGCTGGTTGCAGGACGAAGCGCGTATTCCGCACATGCGACACCAATGGGCCGCCGCAGAGGCACTAGGAGCTGAGACAGCAGTGCTATGGCCAGACGCAATCCGCAATACGGTGAAAACGGGACCCGACAAAGAAGTCTTGACCGTTTATCCGTATCGCTCCGCATGTCCGAAATCAATCTGGCGCAATCTCATCAACTCGGCACGCAATGAGATCGTGTTCGCCGGTTACACGAACTACTTCCTATGGCTGGAACACCCGAACCTGGCCAAGGTCCTCAAGCGGAAAGTGCAGCAGGGCTGCAAGATCCGGTTCCTCGTCGGCGACCCGGACAGCGACGTCACCCGCCGTCGCGAGGAGGTGGAGAACGTCCCGCTGACCGTCTCCACCCGCATCCGGATCACGCTGTCGGAGATCGAACAGCTACGCGACGTGCCCGGCGTCGAGGCCCGGTTCGGTGACGAGCACATCGCCATGAGCGTGTTCCGGTTCGACGCGGAGATGCTCGTCACGCCCCACCTGGCCAAGCTCGTCGGGCACGACTCGCCGATGCTCCATCTACGGCGTTGTCAGGAGGACGGGCTGTTCGACCGGTTCGCCTATCACGCCTCTGAGCTGTGGAGTAACGGCCGTGATGTGTGGCAGCAACCCCAGTCCACAGGCCCGATTTCGAGTGACTAACTGGGTGACGATCAGCCCGGACACCCCTGGACATCAGGGGCCTGCACAGGACCATAATCCCAGGTAGGGGTGGGCATCAGTGCTGATCCCACCCCCTCGTGATGTGCCTGGGGGTCAAGGGGTCGCAGGTTCAAATCCTGTCGTCCCGACAGGTCAGAAGGGGCACCAGAGGATCTCTGGTGCCCCTTCTTCGATCCCCGAGCTTAGTTGCGGTACCTGCACTTGATGTGCGCGGTTCCGCGGATGCCGGTCCACTTGCAGGTGCTGTACGCCGGGCTGAGTCGTGGATGCGTCATTGTGGTGTGCCCGGCGGTGCCGCTCGAACGGTATGACGTGTTCGTGAGGTTCGAGTCGGAATATATGTAGACATTGGTCCACGTGCCGGACTCGACAGTGCCTCCCGTGATCGACAGGTGGGAAGCGCTGCCACACTGCCTGTTCTGGGCGATCTCCCGGTTGCAGTACGTGATGAGGGCGGCGTGCGCGGTTCCGGTCGTGGCGGCGAAGACGGGAAGCGATACGAGGAAGGCCAGAACGAGGTACAGGGGCCTCTTGAGGTTGGGCATCTTCATCGCACCTGGGTGGGAGCCAGGTCGGAGAGCGCAAAGGTCCCGTTCGTGCCGGTGACGCTCCGAGGTCCGTCCGGCTCGGCGGCGGGATCGGCGAGGACCAGGTTGGGTGAGACCACGGTGTACGCGTCGCCGAGTTGGGCGGCGGGCACGCCGTCCGGCAGGAGGTAGGCCTCGCTCGCGCCGGGCGGGCCGGCCACCTGCAGACCCACGCCCTTCGTGGTGAAGTCGGACGGCGGCGCGCACGAAGCGCCGGCGACGAAATCGGCCGCCGTGTCGCCGACGACCGTGATCAGGCAGAGCTCGCCGTTGGCATCGATCCCGGACCAGTACGTGGCGGTGCCGGCGGAACCGAGCCGCCGGGTCGTCGCCGCGGCGACCAGTTCACCGACCTCGGTGCCGGCGGAGATGAACTCGGGCAGGCGATCCACCGGAGTCTGGCTCTGGGACATCAGCGACAGGTGCTCGGTCGCGCTCTCCGGGGTCGCGGTGTCGGCCTGCGCCGTGGCGGCGAGGGAAAGGCCGATCACGGTGGCGACAGCCGCCAGGATCAACGGTTTTCTCATGATGAATTCCTCACTCCGTCTGCCGTCGCGACTAGGAAGCAATGCGTGATTCGCATTTCAGGGTTTTGCTGCCGGTCGATCCCGCGAGAACCCATTTGCAGCCGCTGCGTCCATAGGCGTAGCGCGGGTGACTCAGAACGACGGTTCCGCTCACGCTGTTGGAGGTGGCGTGCAGGCCGCCGTCCGCACCGTTGTAGGTGTTCGCGTAGAGGCGGAAGACGCTGCCGGTGGTGCTGGTCCTGGCGCCCTTTCTGGGGCCCATCGCCGCGTGGAGGTAGAGGGTGCCCGCCCTGGCCGTACTGTTCTTGTATGTCGTGTAGTGATCGGCGTACGCCGCACCGGGAGCCACGATTATCGCCGCGCCGGCGGCCACAATCACCATGAGACCGGATCTGAGTCTCATCAGTTCCTCTCAAAGCGGGGAGTCGAAATGAGCTCTGTCACGCCCTGATTATGGAGATGGCCGGGATAATGGCGGCACATTTCTGATACAGATCCGCATATTCCGGCCGTATACCGCCGGATGCTTGGCTAAAGGCGGCGCTTGCGAACGGGAGTGAGCCAAGTACAAGTCGTCGTGGACCACGCGGAGGGGGTCATCATTGCTTGACGGCCGTGCGCAGATCGGTGGCGGTCAGCAGCGGCGAAAGGGCGATGCCTTCGGCTGCCAGGGCCGCCGGGCCTCCCTGTTCGCGGTCGATGACGCACACCGCCTGGCTGATCCACGCCCCCAGGCCGCGCAGGTCGGCGGTGGACAGGACGATCTGGCCGCCGCTGGTGACGACGTCCTCGACCACCAGCACCCGCCGTCCCGCCACCTCGGCGCCTTCGGCCAGCCGGCCGGTTCCGTACGTCTTGGCCTCCTTGCGGACGAACGCGCATGGCAGGCCGGTGTGCCTGCCGAGGGCGGTGACCACCGGGATCCCGCCCATCTCCAGCCCGGCGAGCACCTCGACGTCCGCCGGGACCAGGGCAACCATCGCCCGCGCGATGTCGTCGAGCAGGACGGGATCGCTCTCGAACCGGTACTTGTCGAAGTATTCGGTGGCGGTACGGCCCGAGCGGAGCACGAAGTGGCCGGTGAGGTGAGCCGTGGAATGGATCCGGCAGGCCAGGTCGGAGAGTGTCACAGGCAATCAGTCTCCCAGATGGCGGTCGGCGTGGGCTCAGGGCGAGGCCGCAGGACATGGGTCCGAGCGGGTTCAGGGCGAGGCCGCAGGACATGGGTCCGAGCGGGTTCAGGGCGAGGCCGCAGGACATGGGTCCGAGCGGGTTCAGGGCGAGGCCGCAGGACATGG
>NZ_JBFAKB010000019.1:0-5798 GCF_040655495.1 Nonomuraea sp. NPDC050404 | reverse complement strand
GGGTCCGAGCGGGTTCAGGCGGTGCTCCAGAAGCGGTAGTCGTGGTCCTTGGCGAAGTCGGCGCGGTTCCAGGCGCCGGAGGTGAGGGAGTGCACGTGCCAGCCGGCCTGCCCGCGATCGTCGCGCAGGCGGGGCCAGCCACGCTCGCCGCCGCTGTTGGGGTCGCCGGTGGTGGCGAAGCGGGTCCAGGCGGCGATCAGGCGGTCGCCGAGGGCGGCCTGGCGGGGTGACAGTTTGGTGAACAGGGTCAGGTCGAACAGGTACGGCAGTTTGGACATGTGCTGGGCGGCGGCGGGGAAGCTCGGCTTCGGGTAGCCGGCGAACCAGGGGGTCTGCTGCTCGGCGAACTCGAACATGCGGGTGGAGGTCCAGCGGGACAGTGCGCGGGCGGTGTCGAGGGTGGGCGCCGACCAGGTCGAGTCGGTCTTCGCCTTCGCCAGGGTCCTGCCTGCCGACCTGCCCACGGGGTAGCGCTTCAGCACGGCGGTGGCCTTCTTGCCGTACGCCTGCCGGATCTCGGGCTCGTAGTCCTTGGCGCCCAGGGGTTTGCCGGTGGCCAGTTCCTGGCCGAGGATCATCCCGTTCTCCTCGTCGTGGTTGACGCCGTACAGGATGGGGACGCGGTTGAACCGGCCTGTGCGCAATGCATCGTCCACGGGGAGCGGTAGTGCCGGGACACCGCTGACCGGGCGTGGTTCGCGTTGGGTGCCGTAGGCGGTCAGGAGTTTGCTCATCGGGAGCCGGCGCAGGCAGGCGGCCACGTCGGAGGCGTCGGCGCAGCCCGCCTTCTGATGACGTCATCGCTCTCGGTCCGGGGCCTCGGACTTGGTGCGGGAGGCGTTGCCCGGGGTGCCGCAAGGCGCGCTCTGCACGATGGCCCGGTGGAACAGCCCGGCGGAGGTGGGAGAGGCGAGGTGGCCGCAGACGGTGAAGCCGCCGCCGGACTCGCCCATGATCGTCACATTGCCCGGGTCGCCGCCGAAGGCCGCGATGTTCGCGCGTACCCAGCGCAGCGCCGCGCGCTGGTCGTCCAGGGCGAGGCCGCCCGACTCCGGCAGCGACGGGTGGGTCAGGAAGCTCGCGACGCCCAGGCGGTAGTTCAGCGAGACCACGACGGCGCCGCCGGCCGCGAGCCGGTCGGGTCCGTACAGGTCGCCCATGCCGTACATCAGGCTGCCCCCGTGGATCCAGACGATCACCGGCAGCTTCTTCCCGGCGGGGGCGGTCACGTTGAGGTTCAGGCAGTCCTCGTCGGTGCTGGGTTTGCCGATGGGGTAGCCGGTGGGCTGCGCGCACACGTGGCCGGGCTTGGTGGCGTCTCGTACGCCGGTCCATGAGGCGGCCGGGCGCGGGGCGGCGAAGCGGGCGGCGGTGGCGTACGGGATGCCCTGGAAGGAGTGCACCTTCGGGCCGGTCGTCCCGCGCACCGCGCGAGCGCCAAGCAGTGCCTGCGTGAGAAGGGCTACGACCGCACCAGCGTCCGCGACATCGCCACGGCGGCGGGCGTGAGCACCGCCGCGATCGGCTACCACTACCGATCTCGGGAGGCGCTGCTCACCCAGGCGCTGTTCGAGTCGCTCGATGAGTGGGGCGACAGCCTCGGCCGTGCGCTCGCCCCCGGCGACGGCGACGGCAACGGAGAAGAGGCGGGCCGCGCGTACGGGCGCATGTGGGACGGCCTCATCGGGCAGTTCGCCGAGCATCCGGACCTCTGGCTGGCCACGGTGGAGCTGTTCCTGCAGACGCAGCGCCAGCCCGACTTGCGTGAGCGGGTGGCGGGGGGCGTCGCGGAAGGGTGGCGCGGCATGGCCGGCATCATGCGGAGCGTGCCGGAGGAGACCGTGTCCGACCGCTCCGCCCGTACGCTGGGCATGATCCAGACGGCGCTGATGACGGGTGTGATGATCCAGAGCCTCAGCGATCCGGCGAACGCCCCCACCTCGGCTGAGGTCCTGGAGGGACTGCGGGAGCTGGCGAAGATCGCCGGACCCCCGCCCGGCCCGGCGATTTAACCGGTTGAGGCCAGCCGAAACCCCGTGCTAAAAACGACGGCTGGTCGGGCGCGGGATGAGAGCGGTGCATCACATGGCGGGGGAAAGCGGGCGAAAGGGCCGGCCGCTGCTGGTGGCGGTGGCGGTCGACGCGCTGGGCACCGGCCTGTACCTGCCGCTGTCGCTGCTGTACTTCCTCAAGGTCACCGACCTGGACCTGGCGACGATCGGCCTGCTCATCAGCGTGACCACCGCGCTGACCCTGCCGGTGCCGATCGTCGTGGGACGGCTGGCCGACCGGTTCGGGCCGCGGCTGGTGGTCGCCGGTGGTCAGGCGTTGCAGGGGGTCGGCTTCCTGCTTTACCTGACGGTCTCCGGGGTCGGCTCGCTGGTGGCCGCGGTCCTGGTGACGTCGGTCGGGTTACGGGTCTACTGGTCCTCGGTCTTCACGCTCATCGCCGACCTGGCGGACGCCGAGGGGGCGGAGGCCAAGGACCACTGGTTCGCCAGGACCGGGATGATCCGGGAGGCGGGCGCCGGGGGCGGGGCGCTGCTCGCGGGCACGCTGCTCGCCTTCGACTCCGCGGGCGTCTACGACGGGCTGATCGTCGGCAGCGGGGTGGCGTTCCTGGCCGCCGCGCTGGTGGTGGTCCTCGCGGTGCCGCCCGTCCCGCACGCCCCGCCGCCCGCCCACGGCCCTTCCGGCCACCGGGCGCTGCTGCGGGACCGGCCCTACCTCGCGCTGATCGGCACATGTACGATCTTCGCCCTGTGCAGCACGTTCCTCGCCCTGTCGCTGCCCGTCTACGTCGTCCAGGGGCTCTCGGGGCCGGACTGGGTGTCCGGCCCCCTGCTGGCGCTGAACACCCTGCTCCTGGCCACCTGTACGGGCGCCCTGACCCGGTTCGTCCGCCGCCGCTGCACCCGTGCCCGCGCCATGGCGCTGGCCGGCGGGCTCTGGGCGTTGTGGTGCGCGGCGTCCGCGGCGGCGGTGCTGCTGCCGTCAGGGGCGCTGGTGCCGTACCTGGTGGCGGTGGTGGTGTGTTACACGGCCGCGGAGATGATCTCAGGGCCCGCGACGAACGCGCTCGCCGCGGACGCGGCGCCGGCCGGGTCGCGGGGCACCTACCTGGCGGCGTTCCAGTACTCCTTCGCGGGCGCGAACATCGTCGCGCCCGGCCTGTTCGGCCTGCTCTTCAGCCAGGACCGGCTGCTGCCCTGGCTCGTCGTGGGCCTGCTCGCCGCGCTCGGCGCGGCGCTGATGCTGCGCCTGGAGCGCCACCTGCCACAGGAACCCGCCCCGGCGGTGTTCAGGAAGGGGCGGGGGACACCGACCAGCTCCGGCGGGCGTTGAGGGTGGCGGGCTCGAAGCCGGCCAGTTGCTTGTAGCGCAGTGCGATCTCCTCGCGTTCGGCCAGCGGCAGGACGTCCTCGATGTCGGCGAAGCCCTCAGGGGCGCGTTCGCAGGCCATCCGGAGGATGATCTCGGGGCCGTCCTTGCGGTTGGCCAGCACGATGTTGTTCGTGACGGGCCGGCGCTGCTGTTCGTAGAACTCCAGGCCCAGGCCGTTGGCCAGCGCGTAGGCCAGTACGCGGGCGTCGATGACGGCCTGGGTGCCGCCGTTGGAGCCGGTCGGGTACATCGGATGCGCGGCGTCGCCCATCAGCGTCACCGCGGGCGTGGACCAGTACGGTAAGGGGTCCCGGTCGACCAGCGGATACTCCAGGACCTGGGTCGAGCCCGCGATGAGCGCGCGGACGTCCAGCTCGTCGCAGTGCCAGCCCTCCACGTGGGGCAGGACCTTCTCCACGCCGATCAGGCAGTTCCAGTCGCCCCTCGGTACGCCCGCCACGAGCGCCGGGCGCTGGATGGCCCAGTTGATGAGCTGGGTGCCGTCGTCGGAGGGCGGCGCGATGGGGTAGATGACGAGCTTCTGCGTGCTGTCGCCGACCATGAGCATGGATCTGCCGGTCATGAACGACTTGCGGTACGTGGTGCCGCGCCATAACACGTCGCCGCCGGGCAGCGGCTCGCCCTCACCGGGGAACAGGGCCCGCCGGACGCTGGAGCGGATGCCGTCGGCGCCGATGAGCAGGTCCGCGTCATGGTCGAGGCCGGTGACGGGCGATCCGAGCACCACCGCCCGGGGGCCGAGGCGCTCGCGTACCGCCTCCAGCAACATCATCTGCAGCCGGCCCCGGTGGATCGAGTACTGGGGCCAGCGGTAGCCGGCGGCGGACCCGCGCGGCTCGGACCAGATGCGCTGCCCACGGGAGGTGAGGAAGGTCAGGTCCGCGGTCGCCACGCCGATCCGCGCCAGGCGGTCGGCCAGGCCGAGTTCGATGAGCTCGCGGATGGCGTGCGGCAGGATGTTGATGCCGACGCCGAGCGGCTGCGGCTCCTCCACCGCCTCGTGGACGGTCACGTCGGTGATGCCGGCGGCGTGCAGGCTCAGGGCCGCTGTGAGCCCGGCGATCCCGGCTCCCGCGATGATCACGCGCATGGACGCTCCAGAAGGAAGACGTATGCCGCGATTCTACGAGCTGCTCGATCTTTTCGCTTGCGGGATTTCATGCTGTCCCATGGCGAAACCGCCCCTGGCATGGCGATTTCATGGCGCGGGAATTACCCAGGTCAGGGGCGTGTTATACCTCCCGTACGCGGGGCCGGACCGTATCCACGCGAGCGAGTTCCTCTGGGCCGCGCGACCCCCGTCCGAATCTCGGACGTCACATTAATCGCACGCAGCACAGGCGTATCAGCATGCCTGTGCACCGCTGAATCCGTGCCTTTGCGCGCGGAACCGGGGACCCATGTGCCACATAGGGGTGAATCTGCGCGTCAAGCGCCGTAGGGGAGCTTCCTCCCCGAACCCGTCAGCTAACCCGGTAAGCGGTATGGAAGCAGGAGTGATCGCATCATGGCCAAGTACCGTTTCTCGCATATTCGCATGCGTGACTACGCCAAGCTCGCGCTCGGCGCGACCGTCGCCGCCGCGGCCCTCGGAGTGAACGCCGCGGTGAACGCGGAGATGGCGCCCTCGCAGGACACCGCCGCCGTCGCCCCCGCCGAAGCCGGGCGGCACGGCGAAGCCAAGGTGAACGTCACCGCCCGGCAGGTCGTGGACCTGGCCAAGGCGCAGGTCGGCACGTCCGAGAACGCCAGCGGCGGCGGCACCAAGTTCCAGCAGTGGTACGCCGACTCGCCCCGCGCCACCGAGACCGTCCAGCGTGACGGCGGCAGCAGGCAGGACTACCTGAACGCCGCCTGGTGCTCGATGTTCGTCTCGTGGGTCGGTGAGGAGAGCGGCGCCAGGTCGCAGGTCGGCTGGGACGCCTACACCGTGGCCCACGCCAAGTGGTTCGCCGCCAACGACCGCTGGGGCACCGAGGCCAGGCCCGGCGCCGTGGTCTTCTTCTCGTGGGACGGCGGCAAGAGCCTGAGCGACATCCAGCACGTCGGGTTCGTCGTGAAGGACAACGGTGACGGCACGATCTCCACGGTCGAGGGCAACACCGGCAACGGCAAGGTCGAGGAGCGGGTCCGTCCCACCTCCCAGGTCGTCGGCTACGGCTACCCGCACTACGCCGTCTAGGAAATTCCTATACAAAACGGACACAACGGTAGTAATCTGGCGTCGCTCCAGCGGAGACGCTGGAGCACCAAACGTCAACGGGCCCCCGGTCGCCGTCCACGGCGGCCGGGGGCCCGTCATGGTGTGCCCAGCATGGGCGATTGCCTGGGGGTGGAAGTCCCCTGGAGGAAGAGGTGGTGCTAACTCCGAGCCGGAGGCAAGGGCGTCGTCG
>NZ_JBFAKB010000018.1:0-268038 GCF_040655495.1 Nonomuraea sp. NPDC050404 | reverse complement strand
CAGCGAGAAGGGCCTCCGCTGGGGCGGCCGACCCCTCGCACCGGCAGCCTGAAATCCTCACCCAACCCGGTGATCGTTTCCGGTCACAGCACTAGGTCGCCGGCGTCGAACAAGGCGCGGGCGCGTGCCAGGTGGGCGGTTACCTCTCCAGCCGTGACCGGTGTGGCGGGCACCGGCCGCGGGGCGAGCGCCTCCTCCAGTGAGGCCAGCGCGGGCGCCGGTACGGCGAGCCCCGCAGCGGCCAGAAAGGTTCGGCGTTTCACTGGATCCTCCCGGAACCTGGGCTGGAGGGCGGCTGCCGCCACCGTAGTCGATGACGTGCTGGAAAGCCCGAGGGCAGCGCCGAGCACGTCGGCTGGAATGGCGACGGCGTCGGCGACTCGTCGCAGGGTCGGGAGGTCGCTGGGGGCGCGGCGGCGTGTCTCTAGGCGGGAGATCGTGGATGCCGAGTATCCGCTGGCGTGCCCGAGGTCGGCCTGTCGCCATCCTCGGGCTTGGCGGGCGGCTCTCAGCAGGCCGCCGACGTCTCTCGCGTTGATCAGCGCTCGGACTCGGGAGGAGTCCCAGAGGGCGTCACGTGCGTCCATGTCACGCTCCTGGATCACACAGAGTCTCCTTGACGTTACGCGGAATCATCGCGATCAGCGAGCGGACTTGCACGATCTGCACACGAGTTGCGCAAGCTGACTAGGCCATGGGGAGCGGCCTCCCTACGGGTGTGTCGTGGCTTCAACAGCCTCCTGACCTGAGGAGAACCCATGCCGAACAAGAAGATGCCCAAGAGTGAGTGCCAGCTCTGCGGGGGGCAGTTCGACAAGCCCATCGGGTCGAAGATCACGCACAGCGACCCCAGCACCGGGAAACGCTGTGCCGGCAGTATCGTGCCGACCGGTCCGGCGTTCTAGCCGGCGGCAGAACGGTGCCCCCGCTCCTGCGAGCGGGGGCACCATGCGCGTCTTCAGCTAAGAGCGCGGCGCGATCTGAGAAATGCGCTGGTGTGACAGGCCGAGCAGGCTACCGATATCGCGGTTGGTCCACTCCCGGTCCATGAGGGTGTATATCGCGTCGCGTACCGCGTCGCGTTCGGCCTGCTCGGCCATCAGTCGTGCCCGCCGCGCGGCCCGGACCTTGTCGAGGACGTCGGCTGCTTCGGGGTCGGCGGGCACGAAGCTGATGCCGGCGACGTCGGAGTCGTAGCCGGGGAGTCCTCTCAGGGCCTCCGTAAAGGCGTCTGCGGTTTCGCGCCAGGTTGCCCCCTGGACGTGGATGACGTGCCCCTCTGGCGGGTCTTGGAGTGTGGCTGTCCAGCGCTTCCTGGTGCGGGTGAGCAGAGCCTGCCAGTGCTGGGTGATGTCCAGCTCGTACCGGTCTAGGTCTGCTGGGATGTCGGGCTGGTCGAAGAGTTCTTCGCTCCGTGTCGTCATGGGAGCACTGTAGGAGGGCCATGATGTGTACGTCTATCGGAACTAGCCAAAATTTGGCTAGGAGAGGTAGAAGCTAGGAGTGGGCGCCGGCATTCGCACCCCACAGGCAGAACACCGTCACCACAGAGACGAAGCCCCCGCTCTCCTTCCTCCTGCCTTACGGGCACGGGGGCTTTCTCTCTGCCGCATGCCCGACGTAGGGTGCCTGTACTGCCTGCGACGGAGACCCGCCTTGGTCCCCTTCGCGGGATCGGGCGGGCTTCTTCGTGTTGTGCCTTACGACGTCGCCTCCACGAACAGCGACGTCACCGCCGGCGTACCTCAAAGGTGGCGGGATTAGGCAGCGGTCAGAAGTCGAACTCACCGAGTTTCGCGCCACCCACGAAGGCCCGGAAGACGCCGCCGCGAAGGATCATCGGGGGGACGTCCGGCTGCTCCGAATCCTTGATCGCGTATCGGTCGCCGCTCAGCCTGGCCACGTATACGCAGTCGCCCCCATCATCGTGGGAGAGCGTGGGCTTCCGCCATCGAGCGGACGCCAGTTCGGCGCGCAGCTCCTTACCGCTCTCCATAGCGCGCCACCGCCTCACGTACAAGGCGCTGGCTTACATGTATCGGATGTGCCCACTCGCGAATTGCGTCGTACATGACGTTGACGCTTCTCACCGTTTCCTGATGGACGGACACCCCCGCCTGCGCCACCCCTTCGTGGTAAACGTGATCCGAAATCCCGTCGCCTTCGGCGATGGCGAAACCTCCGAGCACGCCGACTGTTACTCCCACATCCAACGGGACGACCTGGAACGAGACGTTGGGCCGCTCGGCCATGTCAAGCAGGTGCTGCAACTGCTCGCGCATCACGCCGTTACCACCGACCGGTCGTAGTAGCACGCATTCATCGAACAGCGCCCTATAAATAGGTGGCTTGCTGCGCTCGAACACGGCCTGTCTGCAGATCCGCGCTTCTAGCGTCTGCTCGATCCATTGCCCGGAAGCGAAAGGCCAGCAGGAGAGAACGGCACGCGCATAGTTGGCCGTCTGGAGGAGCCCCGGAACCACAAGTGGCTGCCAGGTGCGTATGGTGTGCGCCCGTTGTTCCGCCTCCGGCCACTCACGGAACCACTTCGACGCCGGCATGATCGTCGCATTGGACAGAAGCTCGAACAGTTCCCCATTGAGGCCCAGAGCGCCTTCCGCCATAGTCGTGAAATTCTCGGTCGGCCTGCGCTTACCGCGCTCGATAAGTCCGATGAGGCTCTCACTGCATGAAAGCAGCCTTCCCAGGGCCGTTTGGGACAGATCCGCCGCATCACGCGCGCTCTTCAGCACCTCACCGTATGTCCGCGTGTCCTCAACCATGGATCTCACACCCCTTCAAAGGACTCGGCAGCACCGCCACATCCGTCCGGCGACAGACAGTGACCCGACCATTACAAGCTACCGGCGAAACGACACCCTGGTAAGAGCCTCCGCACCCCGGGCGTCAACTCTCATCGGACAAAATAACGACATTTCTGACTAAATCGGTGAATACATGCGAGTGGAAACCACAGCAACGGATACTCCCAACGTCGGCCAATGGCGGGATACGACCCTGCGCCGAAACGAAAGAACGTCATGGAATGCCCGACAAGCGACTGGCCTTTGGCTCGCAAGCAGCCACCCCACCCTCCGCTCCGACGCCCTCCAAATCGTCGCCGAATTGGTCGCCAACGTCATTCAGCACGTGCCAGGCGGGCAACAACGCGACTGGGTGACGCTGCGCCTGGGCTTCGGCAACGGCTTCGTCCGCCTGGAGGTGATCGACCCGGGCACCTCCGACGCAGAACCCCGCTTCACACCCCCGGCCGGCTCTCTGGCGGAGTCCGGCAGGGGGCTCGGCATCGTGACCGGTCTGAGCATCCGGCACGGCACCGACGTCATCGAGGACGGCCACCGGATCGTGTGGGCCGATCTGGCAGTCGTTCCGTGATCGAGGAGTTCCCCGGCTGGGTGATCACGGCGGGGGCCGGGGGCGGCTACATCGCGTACCGCACCGTCCTGGTGCCCCGCCGCAGCGGGCTGTCCAACGTGCGCTGTGGGGCGACGCTGGAAGAGTTGTACGAGCACCTGCACCAGGAACTACGCGGCCAGAATCGGCACACCCCCGCGAGCCGACCAGTCACCGAACAGTCGTGACAGCCAATGCCCTGCCGTTGAAACCGGCCTGTTGAAGGGCGCGCGCCGCGTCGAGCAGAGAAGCTGGAACGGGCTCACCGCACTCGATCAGCCCGGATTTGGCGTAGCTCTCCAGACGGAGGATCTCGCCGGCGAGCATGGAGAGAATCCTGGAAACCGGAATGGCATCATCGCAATACTGGGCGAAGGTCACCCGTTCAGAGGCCACCCTGACGGTCTTCTCCGGCCAGCGACGCTTGGCCGTGGCGATCGTCCGGCGTTCGCAGTAAGGCTTCTGGACGATCAGGAAACAGTCGAGTGACATGCGGAGGTCACGCAGGAGTTCGGCGGAGAACCAGAAGTTCTCGCTGGTGTTACTGGCCAGCCGCTCGACGTAGATGTGAGCGTCGGGCACGTCCGAACGGACAAGGACATCGACGATGGCATCCGCCTCTGTGCTGAACACGCTGCCGCTGGGCACATGTGCGGGACCACCGGAAACCAGAATTCTGGGGGCAAGGCCGTCCCGATAGAGCTCCACCGCACGGCGCGCCACTCCCAGGTCATGACCTCCGAAGACGAGAATACACTCGGCACGTTCAACCTGCTGGTCAAGGCGCAGGTAGTCCCACAGTTGCCTCGCCGTCGCCAGCTCGTCGTCGGTGGGGATCTTCATTTTGGCTCCGCGCTGTCTGCTAGATGAGCGATGAACTTGATGTGGCTGTGCGTATGAGCGGAGAATCCTGGATGGGACTTCTCCGGCCTGGACCGTTCGTAACGAAGGTCGAGAGACGCGTAGGACCGCCGATAGAACTGCTCCGTGACACCACCTTCGCGATCCGGATACACCGGAATGACCAGGTGTTCTCGTGGCATGGTGGATGCGTTGCTGAACAGAGAGACGATGTGGGTCGCCCGGAGGGCGCTCGCCGCTCGTATCTTCTTCAGGACGGCATCCTTGTCCGCCACGTAATGCAGCACACCGTTCATGAGCACCACGTCATATCGGCGGAACAGGACAGCCTGGTCAATCGACTCGTTCCGAATATCGAGATGGACGTTCTCGCGGTTCGCAAATCTTTCAATTTTCCGGCAAGCCACCGGGCTGACCTCTATAACGTCAACTTCGTAGCCCAGCTTGGCCAACCTGATGGCGTCCGCTCCTTCGCCTGCACCAATGTCCAGCGCCCTGCCACGCGGCCGTTTGGACACGGCACGCAGAACCTCCGCGTTGAACCAGGTGTGATCCGAAGGGTCGAGGCTGTACCTGTTGTCGCCTGCCCACCAATATCTGACGTGACGACCGTACTGAAGATCGAAGAATGCAGCGATTTTCGTGACGTCTTCACCGATCACGCTTCATCGCCACTCTTCAGAGCGGACGAAGCATGCCTCGCACTGCTCTAAGTACCGCTTGAACCATGTTTCATCGACATCTCGACGCAACATGATCATTGGCGACCTCTCCCCAGGAAAGGCAGTCAGATAGTGCTGCACTATCAGCTTCCCTTTGGAGGTATCAACGTCAGTTCCCACCACTCCGACCGGAAGGACTTGATCCACCACCCGGAGGTCGACTCTTCGGCGGGCAGCCTCAGGAAGCTGCTCGTCCAGCCGTTGCCGCAGCAGCTGAAGGTTCTGGCGAATCTTCTGCCTCCTGACTTCAGGGTGCACATGGCTCATCTGCGCACTCGACTCCAGGCAGGAGCCGTCAGGGTCCATCGCCAGCAGGCGAATCGCCACTTCGGCCTTCGCCAAGGCAGAGAGCTCCGGCAATGCGATCATCGCGCCATCCAGGTTGATACCTATGATCATGACATTCCGCCGGGCGTCGGAAACGAGCGCTCCCATGCGCTCGAAGGACGACCGATCTCTCAGCACCGAGCTCGCCGTACTGTCGTTGGCGATATGATCGGCTATCCGTTTCGTATGCCCGTCGATGCGACGCAGCCGACCGGATCGTTCTACCACTGCATCAATCGCCAACAAGGCGAAGAGCAGGAGAACGACCTGTCGATCCTCAATCTCGACCCCAAGGATCTTCGGATCCAACGAAACGGTGAAGGCGGCGGCGATCACAAGAGCAGGGACAATATTTCCCGGCTGGGCAAGTGCTCGAATCTTCGCCTTCATGCGATAGGCACGATCTCAACGCGATTCACGGATCTTCCTCCGGCCGGCGGCCTCAGCATCATATTAACCGCATGGCACTGTGTCCATTTCCGCGCAAACGATGAAAGGGATTTTTCACCCTATTTGCGACCGTGACCTGCATGCGGCTCAGATGCCACTATGTCCACATAAGAGATAAAGTTGCGCCAAAAAGGAGATCACATTGTCGCGATTAGCCGTCGCCGCCTGGGTGGGTGCCCTTTGTGCCGCCGCCCTTCCCACAGGAGTGCTGTGGTGGAGCACCGTGTTCGAAGTCGAGGAGTCCGGCTTCTGTCACGGGTCGCTCCTGACTCCCCGAAGTGTCTGGGAATGGTGGTTCGGGCCGTTGATTCTGACGCTGCGGGCGGATCTTCACGCGCTTCTGACGCTCGTGATGACCTTGGGCGTTCCGGTCATCGTCGTGCTGGTCGGGGTGGTCCGATGGCGGTCGGCGCGGGTGGGTGGGGTGCTCGCGTTGTTCGGGGTGGTCCAGCCGCTCGTACGGCCGTATTTCGATCCTGTGGTGTGTGCCGACGTGCGGTTGTTCAGCGGGCAGTGGTTCGGGAGGGTGGGCGAGGCGCTGCGGGAGAGCACGAGTGTGAGCCTGCTGGTGGCCGCCGTGCTGGTGCTGGTCGCCACGCAGGTGCTGGGGCCCGCGAACGATCCGGCCGCCGCCGTCGCCTGGCGTCCGGTGGTGCGGCGGGTGGTGGGCTTCCTGTTCTGCTACTGGACGCTTGGCCTGCTCGTGGTGGTCATGGATGAGATGGCAGTGGGCTACCTGAACGCCGGTCTTCTGTACTGGCTCAGCACGGCCAGTGTCCTGGACAACCCCTGGCCGCTGCTCGTCGCGCTGGTGATGATCGCCTATGTGCCGGTACGGCGGGCGATCGCGGAACGGCGGCGCGGGTAGCCGCGGTCACTGCTGCTCGGGGATGGGTGGGAGGGGCGGGCGGGTGCGGTAGCGGTGGCGTTGGTAGAGGTAGAACAGGGTCGCGTGGAGTGCGGCGATCAGGAGGCCGAGGGTCATGGCCACGCCGAAAGGGAAGAGTTGGACGGCGAGCAGGGTGACGCTCGCTCCGATGACGATGCTGTTGATGGCCGCGATCGTCATGGCGATGGTGAACAGGCCGATGAGCCAGTTGGGGCGCCGTCCGATGCCCAGGGTCGCGGTGGTCGCGGCGACGACGTCGCTCTCGGCGGGGCCGGCCCAGGGGATGATGTAGGCGGCGCCGTGCGGGGACAGGTCGCGGTAATAGCCGCGGATGCGGGTCATCGCGGTGCGGCACTGGATGATCAGCAGGCCGGTGTCGACCAGCCGTACGCTGGTGAAGAAGCCGAGGATGATCAGGGCGGGCAGGATGCTCGCGGCCAGCGGTGCGAACGCGGGCGAGGGCGGTGCGGCGAAGCCGAGTGCCACGAGGGAACTCGACAGTGCCATGACGTATAACGTCGCGCGCGAGGATTCTTCGCTGGTGGCGGTGCTCGCGGCGGTCTGCAGGACGAAATGTTCGGTTGTGAGCGCGGATATGAAGGCGGGACTGTCGTCGGCCATGTGATCATTGCTCCCCTCGTCGCGGATCATAACGAACGATCAGGAGTAAATGGACGTGTCGCGATTAGCCCTGGCGGTCTGGGGGGCCGCCCTGTGCGCCGCCGCTTACCCGACGTGGGAGATCTGGAGGCACGTGCTCTTCCCTGGCCCCCTATGGGACGGCTTCTGTATCGGCCAGGCGTTCGGTGACGGCCCCGTGTTCTACCTCCCGTCGCTGCCCGCTCTGCGCGGTGATCTGTACGTTGTCTCGGACCTGGCGCTGACCTGGGCCGTGCCGGTGCTGATCCTGTACGCCCTGCTCTGGTGGTGGTTAACGCGACGCGCGCGGTGGTCAGGCGGTCGCGCCGCCGTCGATCACGTGGTCCGCGCCCACGACGAAGCTCGACTCCGCTGACGAAAGCCACAACGCCGCGTCGGCGATCTCCTCGGGGGTGGCCACGCGGCCGAGCGGCAGCGAGGTCTTCATGCGTTCGGCGCGTTCCTCCCGGGTCTCCCCCGCCCGCATCGACATGGGCGTGTCGATCGGGCCCGGGCTGAGGGCGTTGATCCGTACGCCGTCGTCGATGTGGTCGCGGGCGGCGGTGCGGGTCAGGGTGCTGACGGCGGCCTTCGAGGCGGCGTACGCGGCGGCCCCGGGCAGGCGGAAGTGCGCCCCCATGTTGGAGGAGACGTTGACGATCGCCCCGCCCCCGTTCGAGCGCATGTGGGCGATCTCGTGCTTCATGGACAGGAACACGCCCTTGAGGTTGACCGCGAGCACGTCGTCCCAGGTGTCCTCGTCGTAGTCGGCCAGCGGCGCCATCATGCCGAAGATGCCGGCGGCGTTGAGCGCGACGTCGAGGCCGCCGTAGCGGGAGACCGCCGCCTCCACCATGGCGGCGACCTCGGTCGAGCGGGTGATGTCCACGGCGAACGCGCTCGCCCGGCCGCCGCCCTCCTCGGCCAGCTTCACCACTTCGGCCAGGCGGCTCTCGTCTCGTCCCGCGACCAGGACCGCCGCGCCCTCCCGTGCGTAGGCGAGCGCCGCCGCGCGTCCCACGACGCCGCTCGCACCCGTGACGAGCGCGACTTTTCCCGTAAATCTTCCAGTCATATCTCTATACCAATCGTTCTCAAATGATGAGTGCGGACATGGCCTGATCGACCGCGTCACGCAACCGGCGCGGGTCCGGGTCGGCCCGGCCGAGCACCCGCAGGCCCTGGAGCAGCACGAGCAGGAACCTGGCCAGCGCGGCGGGATCCTTGCCCGCCGGGATCTCCCCCTGCGCCCGCGCCCTGATGAGCGCGCCGGCCAGCGCCGTCTCCAGCGCCGCCCAGCTCGTCACCACCTTCGCCAGCACGACCGCGTCCCGCGAGGCGAACTCCACGGCGGTGTTCACCACCATGCAGCCCCGTCGCAGCTCGTCGGCCAGGCACTCGGCCACGTACGAGTCGAACAGGGCCCGGACGGCGGGCAGGGCGGGACCCGGCTGCGACAGCTCCCCGACCACGTCGCGCTGCCCCAGATAGCGCTCCAGCGCCTTCAGGTACAGCTCGCGCTTGCCGCCGTACGTCGCGTAGATGCTCGCCCGCGCGACGCCCAGCCGCTCCACGAGGTCGGCCATCGAGGTGGCCTCGTAGCCGCGCTCCCAGAACAGTTCGAGCGCCTGCTGCAACACGGCGTCTGGGTCGAATTCCTTGCTCCTTGCCACGACAGTGGACACTAGCAGAATCTAGAACGATCGGTAAAGAATGAGGTCCTCTGCTTGCTCCATCACCATGTCCACCGAGACGTCACCCACCCACGACTCGTCGTGCGGGCAGCGCTCGGCGCCCGGGGCCACCCCGTCCGCGCCGCACCTCGGGCAGGCCGTGGTCCAGGAGACCAGCGGCCGATGCGTGGCCCTGCTGAGCGGGCCGGCCTGGATGAGGTTGCCGCACCAGTAGACGGCGACCGTGGGCGTGCCGACGGCTCCGGCCAGGTGGCGGGGGCCCGTGTCGTTGGCGATCAGCAGGTCGCAGCGCTCGTACAGGGCGGCGAGACCGCCGATGCCGAGCGCGCCCACAACTGGGATCGCGGGGTTGCGCATGGCCTCGACCACGCCCATGACCAGGTCCTTCTCCGCGCGCGTACCGGTGACGACCACGGGGCGGCCGGTGAGGTCGGCGACGGCGGCGAAGCGCTCCACCGGCCAGCGCCGCCGGGGGTCGTTCGCGCCGGGGTGCACGGCCACCAGCCCGGACGGCGGCCTGCCGAGCGCGCGGGCCAGTTCGGCGCGATCCCCGGCGGTGACCGCGATCCTGGGTTCCAGCCCGCCGCCCACCGCGCCCACCAAGGCCGTGACCTGCAGGAACCGCAGGGTCTCGTGGTGGTAGTCCGTGTACGGCACCCAGCGATCCAGGCTCTCCGCGCCCGGCGCCCGCGACCCCACGCTCACCCTGGCCTCCAGCGCGCGGATGAACGGATTGGAGAAGCGCCCGCCGCCATGGATCTGCACCGCCAGGTCGAACTCCCGCCCCCGCAACCGCGCGCACAACCCCTCGGGTGCCCGGTGCCCGATCTCCCGCGTGGAGATGCCCGAAATGGGCGGCAGCGGCACCACCTCGTCCACGGGCCCCGGCCGCCCGCCGAGGAAATCGGCGTGCCACGCGGCGCCCAGCAGCGTCAGGTGCGCTCCGGGGTAGGCCCGTTTGAGCGCCTCCAGCGCCGGCACGGCCATGAGATAGTCGCCGAGCGCGTTGGCGCGTAGCACCGCGATCCGGCTCACGCCGTCTACAAGTCCTCTCATGGCCATAACGGCCCGGCTACCCGGGGACGTACCGCCCATAACTCCGTAATGTGGGGTTTGAGCTGGTCTTTTACAGGTACTCGCTCCTCATGGGCAGCACAGACGAGACCATCAGCGCCGTCGTCATCGGCGACGTCATGCTCGACTCGTGGCTGCACGGGTCGGCCAAGCGTCTCGCGCAGGAGGCGCCCGTGCCCGTGATGAGCCTGGAGGCCACCGAGGACTTCCCCGGCGGCGCCGCCAACACCGCGGCCAACCTGGTGGCGCTCGGCGCCCGCGTACGCCTGATCGGCGTCGTGGGCGACGACGACTGCGGAGACACGCTGGTACGTGCCCTGCGGCTGCTGGGCGTCGGCGTCGATCTGCTGACCGTGCCGGGACGCCGTACCGCGCACAAACGGCGGCTGATCGCCGGCGGGCAGCTCACCGCGCGCTACGACGACGAGGATCCGGCCGCGCTCTCCCGGGAGGCCGAGCGGGAGCTCATGCGGCGCGCGCTGGAGGCCGCGGCGGCGGCCGACGTGGTGGTGGCCTGCGACTACGGCGGCGGCGTGTGCACCCCCGCCGTACGCCGCTCGCTGGCCGGCCTGCCCCTGCTGATCGTGGACGCGCACGCGGTGGCGCCGTGGCGGGAGTGCGCGCCGGCCGCGGTGCTGCCGAACTACGCCGAGGTCGTACGCCTGCTGGGCGGCCGGGACGGCGCGGCGGACCGGCCGGCGTACCTGATGACCCATGCCGACGAGATGCTCAAGCTCACCGGCGCGCGCATGGTGGTGACCACGCTGGACGGCGAGGGCACGCTGCTGCACAGGAGCGGCCGCCCGGCGTACCGGACCTACGCCCAGCCCGTGCCGCACCACATGGCGACGGGCGCGGGCGACACCTACACCGCGGCGTTCGCGCTGTGGCTGGCGGGCGGCGCGACGCCGGAGGAGGCCGCGGAGGCGGGCCAGGCCGCGGCCGGAGTCGTCGTACGCCGCCGGGGCACGGCCATCTGCACCCGCTCCGACCTGCTGCGCGCCCTGCGCCGCCACGAGGAGACGGTGCAGACGGCCGACCGGCTGGCCCAGCTCCTGGACGAGCACCGGCGCAGGGGCGAGCGGGTGGTGTTCACCAACGGCTGCTTCGACGTGCTGCACCGGGGGCACGTGACGTACCTGGAGCAGGCGGGCCGGCTCGGGGACGTGCTGGTGGTGGCGGTGAACAGCGACGCCAGCGTGTGCCGGCTGAAGGGCCCGGGACGGCCGGTCAACTCGTGCGAGGACCGAATGTCGGTTCTGGCCGCCCTCAACGACGTGCACTACGTGACCGAATTCGATGAGGACACCCCGGAACGGCTGCTGCGGATGCTCCGTCCGGAGTTGTACGTCAAGGGCGGCGACTACACGGCGGACATGCTCGCGGAGGCGCCGCTGGTCCGCTCGCTGGGCGGCGAGGTACGGGTGCTCGGTTACCTGCCCGACCGCTCGACGACCGCCATCATCGGCCGTATGCGCTCCCTTCCGTGAGGTGCCGCAACGGGTTGGGGATCGGCACCCAGCGCATCGCCGCGCCGTCGGCCCCCAGCCAGCGCAGCAGAAGGTTGGCCTTGGCCGGGATCTGCGGGGCGGCCAGCAGGTCGCGCAGCTCGGCCGGGTCCTCGTGGTCCTTGGCCGCGGCGGCGAACACGGCCCTGGCCCGCGCCCACAACTCATCGCGCGCGCGGGGATGCCGGGCGGCCACCGCGCCCGCGATCTCGCACAGGTTGTTGGTCAGCAGGCAGTACACGAGCCGGTCCCACGCCCGCGCCGCGAACAACACGGGCGCGACGAGCCCGGGATGCCGCTCGGCGACCAGCTTGACGCCCTCGTAGTCGCGGAAGAGCGCCTGCGCCGGCATCCCGCGCCCGTCCACCGCGATCAGCACGTTCTGCAGGTGGCATTCGAGCACGACACCGTGCCGCAGGTACGCGTGCAACACCGGCGGCACCACGTGCTCCAGGTACCGCTGCCACCATTCGAGCCCCCCGTCCTCGTCCAGCGGGTCCAGCGGGTTGCCGGGAAAGCCCTCGCTGATCCCCGCCGCCAGCAGCGGGGTCAGCCCGGGGCGCAGGTGCTCGCCCGGCCCGTCGCGGACGATCACGGCCAGCGCCTCGCCCCCGTCCCCGCCCAGGTCCGCGCCGCGCCAGCCGCGGTCGCGCAGCAGGGCGGGGCGGGGCAGGTGGCCGGGCAGGTCGTCGAAGGCGCGGTCGAGGAGGGCCGAGACGGTCGTGAGCCGGCGCAGGTCGTGCAGCCACAGGCGGCGTACGTCGTTCGTGATGCGCACGTCCAGGCTGAACTTGCAGAACAGGTCCACCTCCGGCAGGTACACCGTACGGATCGAGGCCGTGGGCACCGCGACGGCCGCCGTGCGCCCCAGGTAGTGCGGCAGGCGTCCGCCGAGCAGTTCGATCTGCCAGGGGTGGGCGGGCAGCAGGGCCAGCCCGTCGCCCGGCGGCCCGCCCAGCCGGTCGAGCGCGCCCGTGTCCCCCTCGCCCACCAGGTCGCCCGCGGGCACGCCGAACAGCGGCAGCATGAAACTCGCCCGCGCCTCGGGCGAGTAGGGCAGCCAGGACGCGGGCGCCGCCCCGCCGCGCGCCTTGGGCGCGGGATGGTAGCGGTGACCCGCCACGAGGGCCTGCTCCGAGCGCAGGTACGCGTCGGCGGGCGGCAGGGTGTACCGCCTGGCCGCCAGCAGCGCGGCCGTCACGTCCCGGCTGTCGATGATCTCGGCGGCCAGCGCGTCGTTGCGCACCCCGGTGCCCGCACGCAACTCGGCAGCCGCCAACGCGACCAGCTCGCCCAGGGACAGCGGCCACCAGCCGGACGGAACCGCCTCGGCCGATGCCGGCGGACTTCGGACAGACGGAACCGCCTCGGCAGAGGGCAGCGGGTGCCGGCCGGACGGCGCGAGCAAGGCGGGCTCGGAGGGGAAGCGGGCGCCGCCGGCCCGCAGGACGTGCCCGGTGGCGGGCAGCAGGAAGATCCCGGGCCCGGCGGGCCGGGCCACCTCCCTGATCAGGCAGTTCAGCAGCGCCGTCACCGCGAGAGCTTCGGCTTCCCGGAGCTCCGGCCCGAGGGGACGGAGGAGGTCGTCCGTAAATGCCATGGCGACCCTACTCCTACCCGTTGCCGCCATGGATGCCCACAGGATGGCTATCAGGCAGGTTTTATGGGGGAAGGTGCGTTATATGAGGCGGTTAGAGCGGGAGTTCGCCGCGGAACTGGCCCGCGTGCGCCCCGCCCTGTCCGCCGGCTACACCGCCGCCCTGCCCGGCGCGCGGGCCGCCGTCCTGGGCCGCCTGTGGCGGGGACTCCTGTACGAACCACTGCCCGGCCTGACGGTGACCGGTCCCGGCCGCGTGCTGCTGGCCGACGGGCGCGGGCTCACGGGGCCGGAGCGGCGCGCGTACGACATCGGGGACGTGACCGCGCTCCGGCTGGACGGCCACCCGCACACCCACCCGGCGGAGCTGCTGGACGCACTCGGGCTGCCGGGCACCGGCCGCCTGGCCGAGGACCTCGACAACAGCGTTGCCTCGCTGGCGCTCTCCCGCGCGAACGCCTCCGGCCGGCCTCCCGTCACCCCGGAGGAGCACGAGCAGAGCGTGGTCGACGGCCATCCCTACCACCCGGGCTGCCGCAACCGCCCGGGCGTGTCCGTGGCCGAGCAGCTCGCGTACATGCCGGAGCACCGCCCCACCGTCCTGCTCGACCTGCTGGCGCTGCCCGCGAACGAGTGCCTGGTCACGGGCCCGTGGCCGGACTCCCTCATGGACGGCGACCGGCTGCTGCTGCCCGTGCACCCCTGGCAGACCCGGCACGTGCTGGCCGCCCTGGGCCTGCGCCCGTACGCCACGGGGGTCATCGCGGCCCGCCCGCTCATGTCCGCGCGCACCCTGGCCCCGCTCGACGGCGGCCCGCATCTCAAGACGGCCTTCACCACGCGGATGACCTCGGGCGTCAGGGACATCTCCCCCGGCTCGGTACGCGACTGCGTCCCCCTGTCCGACCTGCTCACCACCCTGCTCACCACCCTGTCCGCGCGCTGCGGCGGCGGCCTGCGGATAGCCCGCTACCTGGCCGGGGCCGCCGGCGGGCACAGTGCCGACCTCTCTGTCATGCTGCGCGAGCCGGAACCGGGCCCGGTGCTGCCCGTCGCGGCGGTCACCAGGAGGATGGCGCCCGACCCCGCCGCCTGGCTGGCCGCCTTCGCCCGCCTGGCCATGACGAACGCGCTGGGCCTGCTGTCACTCGGCGTGGCCCTGGAGGCGCACGGGCAGAACCTGCTGGTCTCGCCGGACGCGGACGGGCTGCCGTACCGGCTGGTCTACCGCGACCTGGCCGACGTCAGGATCAGCCCCGCCAGGCTGGCCCGCAACGGGATCGCGGTCCCGCCGGTCAGCGCCAGGCTGCTCAGCGACGACCCGGCGGTCCTGCACGCCAAGCTCTTCGGCTCGCTGCTCGGCACCACGTTCGGCAGCCTGATCTCGTTGTTCGGCGGCGGCGACCGGGCCACGGAGGCCGGGCTCTGGGACGTCGTGGCCGCCGCCGCCCGCCACGCGTCCGAGGCGTTGCCCGCCACCTCCGACGCCCGCGCCGACCGTGCGGCCCTCTTCGGGGAGCGGATCGCGGCCAAGGCCCACCTGCTCGCCCGGCTGGAGGGAGCCCCGCCGGGGGACATCTGGACGGGATTGCCCAACAATCTCGCCGACCGCAAATTCGCTTGATGGCCGATTGCCTGGCCCTTTTCATTGCAGGGGAGGAGTATGGGCATGTGCCGGAAATCCGTCGTGCGCGCATCCCCCAAACTCACGGCGGCCGGAGAGGAGGCCCTTCATGATGCAGCTGTCAGTACGGCTGGTACCCGTGAGTGCCGAAACCCTGGTGATCGCGCTCACCGGAGAGCTCGACTCGACGACGCGTCCCGTGCTCGCTGCCTTCCTCGACCCCCTGCCGCAGGCCTCGGTGAAGTACGTGCTCGTGGCGGCGGGCGACCTGTGGTTCTGTGATCTGAACGGGCTCGAACTGCTGTCGATCACCCACCGCGCCCTGCAGGCCAAGGGCGGCCACCTGGCCCTGGCCGAGGTGCAGCCGCCGTTGCGCCGCCTCATCGCGCTGATGCACGAGCATTCCCTCGCGGCGATCCCGGTGTTCGACAGCATGCCGGAGGCACTCGCGGACGCCGGCGTGGACTCCTACCGGTCCGCGCCGACCGTCGTCGGACGCCGTCACCTGCCGCGCCTGCGTACCATGCCCCGCCTTCCGTCCACCGCCCGTGACGGTTCCCGGCCGCGACCAGAGCCCGTCCGGCCAGTGCTTGACCAGCCTGTGCTTGACCAGCCTGTGCTTGACCAGCCTGTGCTTGACCAGCCAGTGCTTGACCAGCCAGAGCCCGGCCGGCCAGAGCCCGAACCGGCCGCGCGGGAGACCGGGCGGGAGATCAGCGCGAGCCCGCCACCGCCCATATTCGAGATGAGCAACCTGAACCCGATCATTCATGAGGCGCGCGCGCTCCGTGAGCGGGCCACCCGCCAGCAGGAGACCATGGCCCGCCAGCTCGCGCTCACGTCCGAGTCCAGCACGCTGCTGGCCACCGCCCGCGAACGGTGTGGCGCCGCCCTGCGCATCATGCGCCTCAGCCTCACGGACGTGCGCCTGACCGTGGGTGCCGACAGCAGGAGCCCGGCACCGCCACGCTTCCGATAGGCCCGGATCTCGCGCATGATCTTCGCGCTCCAGGACAGGGGGAAGGCATGAGGACAGCGGGACGTGACGTGGTGGTGGTGGCCGCGTCGGCGGGTGGAGTCGAGCCGTTGCGCATCCTGCTGAGTGATCTGCCCGCCGACCTGCCGGCCGCGTTGCTCGTGGTCCTGCACGTGCCACCCCAGGGCAGCAGCGTGCTGGCCAGCATCCTGGACCGGGCGGGCCCGCTCAGAGCAGCGCCCGCCGAAGACAAGGAGACAGTGCGCCCAGGCCGCGTGTACGTGGCACGCCCCGACTTCCACCTGCTCATGAGCGAGGGCAAGATCCGCCTGTCGCGCGGCCCGCAACACAACGGGCACCGTCCGGCGGCCGACCCGTTGTTCATGAGCGCGGCGCTGGACGCCGGGCCCCACACGACCGCCGTGGTGCTGAGCGGCACACTGGACGATGGGGCGAAGGGTTGCGAGGCGATCGACAGGCTTGGGGGCGCGGTCGCCATACAGGATCTCGCGGAGTGCGCCTTCCCCGGCATGCCGGGCGCCGCCATGGCGGCGGTGCCGACCGCACGGGCGCTCCCCGTGCGGGAGATCGGCGGCTGGATCCTGGAGCAGTGCCGTACCCCTGTCAACATGGAGGGCCAGGTGTACGACGATGAGCTCCAACGCGAGATCGAGCAGTTCCTGCATGAGGCGCCGGCGCTGGGGGAGCCGGAAGGCGAACTGATCGCTTTCAGCTGCCCAGAGTGCAACGGCCCCATCTACGAGCAGAAGAGCACGACCACTCAGCGCTACATCTGCCGGGTCGGTCATGCCTGGTCGCGCGACAGCATGATCAACGCGCAGTCGGACTCGGTCGAACGGGCCCTGTGGGTGGCGATCCAGCGGCTGGAGGAGCGGCTGCGGGTGCTCGACCGCATGCGCCAGGCCGCCGAGGGCAGGGGCCAGAACCTGTCGATGCGTTACTTTCAGGAAGAGGAGGAACGCACCGCCGAGGCACTGAACACTATTCGCATGCTGCAGTCCCGCATCGGCCGCACCGGTGATGCTCAGACGAGAGGTTGAGCCCGCCACGACGGCGTAGGCTGCCGTTGTGACTACAGAGGAAGAGCGTGAGTTCGACGACCTCCTCCTTCTCCTCAAGGAGACCCGCGGGTTCGACTTCACGGGATACAAACGCAACACCCTGATCCGGCGCATCGCCCGCCGGCTCGAAGCCTTGAAGTTGCGTGATTACGGCGAATACCGCGATCTTCTGGAACTCGAACCGGAGGAGTTCACGAGACTGTTCGACAGCCTCCTGATCAACGTCACCAGTTTCTTCAGGGACGCCGCCGCCTGGCAACGCCTGCGCGAGGTCGTGATCCCCGCCCTGCTCAGCCAGATGTCGGCCGGGCAGCCCATCCGGATCTGGAGCGCGGGCTGCGCCACCGGCGAGGAGGCGTACACCATCGCCATGGTCCTGGCCGAGGAACTGGGCATGGACGCGTTCCGCGACCGGGTGAAGATCTACGGCACCGACCTCGACGAGAAGGCGCTGCAGGCGGCCAGGACGGGCGTCTACAACGAAAGGTCCCTGTCCGACGTGCCGATCGACCTGCGCGAGACGTACTTCGAGCCGGTCGACAGCGGCTTCACCTTCCGCCGTGACCTGCGCCGTCAGCTCATCTTCGGGCGCAACGACCTCACCCACGACGCCCCGATCTCGCGGGTCGACCTGTTGCTGGCGCGCAACACGCTGATGTACTTCAACACCGAGATGCAGCTCAACATCATCCGGCGCTTCCACTTCGCGTTGTCCGACCCCGGATTCCTGTTCCTGGGCAAGGCGGAGATGTTGCTCAACCACAGCGACAAGTTCGAGCCGGTGGACCTGCGCATGCGGCTGTTCAGGAAGATCAAGCCCGTCAATCACGGCAGCCGGGCGCCGTGGTCGGTCACCGGCGGCGCCGCCGACCTCGCCTCCCGGCTGCCCACGCTGGCGTCCGTGGCGCTGGCCTCCGGACCCGTGGCCCAGCTCGTCGTGGACGTCTCAGGCAACCTCGCGCTGGCCAACTCCAAGGCCGAGGCCCTGTTCAACCTCAACCCGCGCGACGTCGGCCGCCCCTTCCAGGATCTGGAGGTGTCCTACCGCCCCGTGGAACTGCGATCGGTCATCGAACAGGCGCGCCAAGACCTGCGCCCGGTGGAGTTGGAGGAAGTGGCCTGGCACCGCGTCGGCAGCCCTGAGCCCAGCGTCTTCGATGTCTCGGTCGTGCCCCTGCTGGCCTCGGGCAACCTCGTCGGGATGGGCATCCACTTCTACGATGTCACCCGCTACCGCAAGCTCAGGGACGAGCTGGAGCAGGCCAACAGGCAGCTCGAACAGGCCTATGAGGAGCTGCAGTCGCTCAACGAGGAACTGGAGACCACCAACGAGGAACTCCAGTCCACCAACGAGGAACTGGAGACCACCAACGAAGAGCTCCAGTCCACCAACGAGGAACTGGAGACGATGAACGAGGAACTCCAGTCCACCAACGACGAGCTGCAGCACATCAACGACGCGCTGACGGCCCGCACGATCGAGCTCGACGAGGTCAACAACTTCGTCTCCTCGGTGGTGCGCAGCCTCGGGGACGCCGTGGTGGTGCTGGACGGCGATCTCCGGGTGGTGGTGTGGAGCCCAGGAGCCGAGGAACTGTGGGGGATGCGCTCGGACGAGGCCGTCGGCGAGCCGCTGGCCGGCCTGGACATCGGCCTGCCGCTTGAGCTGCTGCTGCCGCGCCTGCGCGCCGCGCTCGCCAACGGGTCCAACCCGCTGGAGGAGGTGGAGGGGCTGGTGCTCGACGCGGTCAACCGCAGAGGACGGCCGGCGCCGCTGACCATACATCTCTCGCACCTGCGTACGGAGGACGACACCGTGCACGGTCTGATCATGGTGATGAACGTGCTCAACTCCGACTCGCAGGTCAACGGCTGACCGCTAGGGCGCGGCCAGCTCGGCGACGGGGATTCGGCGGAAGGCGATGCTCTCGTACGCGCTGAAGTTCCCCGTCTCATGCAGCAGGCCCACCGTGTCCCCGTCCACCCTGACCAGGTCGGAGTAGGCCGCCGGCAGCCCGGACACCGTGTGCGCCACCCGCCAGGTCACGCCGTGGTCGTGGCTGGCGCGTATCGTCATCAGGGCCCGCGCGGCCGGGTCGGCGGGGCCGGAGAACAGCAGCACGTCCGGCGACCCGCACCACAACACGCTGCCCTCCACCACCGGGCCGACCAGCCCGGCCTGCGGGCGAAAGGGCAGCTCCAGCGTCTGACCGCCGTCGGCCGAGTAGGCGTCCGCCCTGGTGCCGGGGGCGGTGGAGTCGGTGCGGGTGTTGAGGTAGACGCGCCCGCCCGGCAGTTCGGCGCCGGTGGTCTCGTTGACGTTGACGTAGCCGTCGGGGTTGTCGTCCACGTACCCGATGCGCCAGGTCTGGCCGCCGTCGTCGCTCAGCAGGCAGTGGCCGCCGTTGTACTTGCCCTCGGTCCCGTTGTCCTGCCCGCCGGGCGGCATGGAGTGGTTGGCGGGGATCAGGATGCGTCCGGCGTTCGGGCCCTCGCGCAGCACGAGCGCGTGGCCGGGCGTGGTGGCGTACCAGCGCCACTCGGACCGCTTCACGCTGGCGGTGATCTCGCGGGCCGCCGACCAGGTGACCCCGTCGTCCTCGCTGACCTGGACGAACACCCGCCGCCCATCGGCCGCCGACACCTGGCCGCGCCGGATCTTGTCCTCGGTCGCCGACGGGCCCTGCCGGACGAACACCAGCACGATCTTGCCGTCGTCCAGCACCACCGGCGCCGGGTTTCCGGCCGTGCCACGACGCGACTCCGTGGCCACGACCTGCAGCGCGCCCCACGTCTTGCCGCCGTCTGAGGACCGTTTGAGCACCAGGTCGATGTGGCCGGAGTCGCCGGCCGAGGCGCGCCGCCCCTCCGCGAACGCCAGCACCGTGCCGGCTCTGCTCACCACCGCCGCCGGGATCCGATAGGTGTGGTAGCCGTCCGTGGCCTGCCGGTATGGGTGTGAGGTCGGGTAACGATCCGCCATGCCGAAACGGTACGGCTTCCGGGTTAACGGACGCCGACGTGAGCCGTACGTGAAGGCGAATGAGGCGAGCGGCGAGTGCGACCAGACGAGCGTGACCGTGCCGCCGAGGGCGTGTCCTCGGCGGCACGGTCACGCTCGCCGAGGGCGTGTCCTCGGCGGCACGGTTTCCGGATGCGGTCTACTCGATCTTTACTTGCTTCACTGGGCGAAGACGATCACGTTGTCGCGGTAGCTGCCGCGAGTTCGGTCGAACGTGCCGCCGCAGGTGATCAGCCGGAGCTGGGCGCCCTTGGCGGGGCCGTACACCTCCTTGTTCGGGATGCGGTTCTTCGGATAGCGGGCCAGGCGGGTCACCTTGAAGGTGACCGTGCTGCCGTCGGAGCGATCGACGTGTACGCGGTCGCCCTTGCTCAGCTTGGGCAGGCGGTAGAAGACCGCGGGGCCGGTCTTGGAGTCGACGTGACCCGCGATCACGGCCGCTCCCCGCTCGCCCGGCTCCGGGCCCGCCTTGTTCCAGCCCACCCGGACGTAGCTGGTGGGCGCGATCAGGCGGCCCTTGGCGTCGAGCCGGAGCGGGATGATCCGGGTGGAGACGCCGATGGCCGGAATACGGAGCCGTACGGGGTCCGCCACGTCCGCGGAGGCCCCCAACCGAGCCTCCGCGAACGTCCCGGTCCTGCCCTCAGCGGAGGCCCCCAACCGAACCCCCGCGGTCGTCCGGATCCCGCCCGCCGCAGAGGCCCCCAACCGGCCTTCCGTGGTCGTCTGGATCCCGCCCGTCGCGGAGGTCCCCAACCGGCCTTCCGTGGCTTCGGTCGCCCGTAAGTTCCCGTTGTGGGCGACCGCCGGGTGTGCGCTTGCGGCGGCTTCGCCGGGGGCGCAGGCCGCGGTGGCGGCCAGGGTACACGCGGCGGTCGCCAGGAGCAGGCGGCGCACGGTCAGCTGCCCGCGGAGAAGGTGCGCCGCAGCCAGAACGCGCCGGCTCCGAGCAGCGCCGCACCCGCCAGGGCCAGCGGCACCAGCGGCACCGACCCGCCGTCCTCGGCCCCGCTCTGCGCGACCGTGGCGTTGCTCACCTTGGTCGTTTCGTTGAGCGAGGTCTTGTTCTGGGCACCCGCGTCACCAGCGGTACCGGCATCGGCGGTCCCACCCATCCCGGTGTCCACGCCACCACGCGGAGCGCCGTCATCGTCATCGTCGTCATCGCGCGAGACGGTCCCGCCCACGCCCGTGTCCACGCCACCGCGCGGAGCGCCGTCATCGTCGTCATCGTCGTCATCGCGCGAGGCCGTTCCGCCCACGCCCGTGTCCACGCCACCACGCGGAGCGCCGTCGTCGTCATCATCGTCGTCACGCGAGACGGTCCCGCCCACGCCCGTGTCCACGCCGCCGCGCGGAGCGCCGTCGTCGTCATCGTCGTCGTCGTTGGTCGTTGTGGTGACGGACTGGACGCCCGTCGGTGCGGTGGCCTGTGCCGCCGTTGTGGTGAAGATCGTGCCCGTGGCGCCCAGTCCGAGCGCGAGCGCGGTGGCGAGCAGCACCCGCCGTACTGCCTGACCCATGTTGCCTCTCCAATCCGGCCGCGGGATTTCCGTGGCCGAGTTCAGCGTCTCGATGGGCCGTTGGAGGAGCATGAGGTCGAGATGAAAGGACTCTCACCCGCAGCGCCACCCCTTGGCTGACGCCGCCGCCCAGGCGTGAAAGCATTCCCTTCATAGTCGGGCGAGTGCTTGTGGAGGCTGGGGTGGCTGACGAGTTCGACGTCATCGTGATCGGCGCGGGTCCCGTCGGAGAGAACGTCGTGGACCGGGCCGTGCGCGGCGGCCTGACGGCGGCGATCGTCGAGGAGCGGCTGGCCGGCGGCGAGTGCTCCTACTGGGCGTGCGTGCCGAGCAAGGCGCTGCTGCGGCCCATCGATCTGGCGGGTGAGGTGGCGCGGGTGCCCGGCCTCTCGCTCGGGCCCATCGACGTGGCCGCGGTGCTGGCCAGGCGCGACGAGGCGGTCTCCAACTACGACGACGCGGGCCAGGTGCGGTGGCTGGAGAGTGTGCCGGCCGAGCTCGTACGCGGCCGAGGCCGGCTCGACGGGCCCAAGCGCGTACGCGTGACCACGCAGGACGGCGGCGAGCGCGTGCTGACCGCCCGCCAGGCCGTCGTGGTGGCCACGGGCAGCACCGCGGTCGTCCCGCCCGTTCCCGGGCTGGCCGAGGCGGCCCCCTGGGTCAGCCACGACGTGACCGCGGCCAAGTCGGTCCCCGGGCGGCTGGCCGTGATCGGCGGCGGCGTGGTCGCCTGCGAGATGGCGCAGGCCATGCACGGGCTCGGCGCGCGGCAGACCACCCTGCTGGTACGCGGCGACAGCCTGCTGGGCCGGGTGGAGCCGTTCGCGGGCGAGATGCTCGCCGAGTCGTTCACCGAGGTGGGCATCGACGTGCGCACCTCCATCGACGTGCTCAGGGTCGAGCGCCCCGAGCCCGGCGGCCCGGTGACCCTGCACCTGTCGGAGGGTCCGCCGCTGGAGGCCGACGAGTTGCTGGTGGCGACCGGCCGCCGGCCCGCGACCCGCGATCTCGGGCTCGACACGATCGGCCTGTCCGACAAGGGGCCGATCGAGGTGGACGACAGCATGCGGGTCACCGCCCTCGACGAGGGCTGGCTGTACGCCGTGGGCGACGTCAACGGGCGGGTGCTGCTCACCCACATGGGCAAGTACCAGGCCAGGATCTGTGGCGACGTGATCGCCGCGCGCGCCCGTGGGGACGAGTTGCCCTCGATGCGGGATCTCGCGGGCGGGTACGGGTCGCCGCAGGTCGTCTTCACCGACCCGCAGATCTGCGCGGTGGGCCGCACCGAGGAGATGGCTCGCGCCGACGGTTTCCGGGTGCGCGTCGTGGACTACGACATGGGCTCGGTGACGGGGGCGTACCTGCTGGGTGACAACTACCGCGGCCGGGCCAGGGCCGTCGTGGACGAGGACAGGAAGGTCCTGCTCGGCGTCACGTTCGTGGGGCCGGGGGCGGCCGAGTTGCTGCACGCGGCCACGATCGCGGTGACCGCGGAGGTGCCGCTCGAACGGCTCTGGCACGCGGTTCCGTCGTTCCCGACGGTCAGCGAGGTGTGGCTGCGCCTGCTGGAGGCGTACGGGCTGTAAGTCGCGGGAGCGGCTGCTCAGCGGGGCTTGCGCGTGTTCATGCGGGTGATCAGCAGTGGCGGCGGTGAGGTGGCGGTGGGGTCGGGATCCGGTGGTTCGCCCGCCTGGAGCATCAGCTCCGCCACCGTCACCTCCACGCTGTCACGCACCTCCACGTGCGACAGCAGATCCGTCAGCCGCAGCACCGACAGCAGATGCTCGGAGGGCCGCACCACGAAGATCCGGCCGCTGCCCTCCTCCTCCATCCGCTGCATCGCCATGGCGATCACCCCGATGACCGACGAGTCGTAGAAGTCCAGGTCGGCCAGGTCCAGCACGAGGACGGGCCCCGGCGTCCAATCCCACACGGCGTTGATGCGTGAGCTGAACCGGACCCGCCCGGCGTGGTCCAGCACGCCGCTGGCGCGCATGACCGTGCAATGAAGATGCCGGGTCGTCTCGATTCGCAAACCTCTGCCCACATGTATTCAACTGCCCGCTGAGCGGCGTTATCACAGGTGATCGTCAATTTTCCGTTCTTACTCGGGCACGCGATCCCCCAGAGGGCCGCCGGCCAGCTTGCGCATGAGAGCGGCGAGGGTGTCCATGTCGTCGGGAGTGAGCGGGGATGCCAGGCGGGCCAGATTCGCGGCGTGCTCGGTGAGCGCGTCGTCGATGATCCGCAGGCCGTCGCCGGTCAGCTTGACGCGGAAGCTGCGCCGGTCGGCGGGGTCGAGGCTGCGCTCGACCAGGCTGGCCGCCTCCAGCCGGTCGAGCCGGTTGGTCATGCCGGCCCGCGACATCATCAGCACCTCCGACAGCTCGGAGGGGATCAGCGTGTACGGCGGCCCGGCCCTGCGCAGCGCGGCCAGCACGTCGAACTCGCCCTGCCGCAGCCCGCGCTTGGTGAAGACCTGGTCCACCTGCGGCATCATCAGCCGCATGATCTGGGCGAGCCGGCCGAAGACGTCCATGGCCGACAGGTCGAGATCGGGTCGCTCGCGCCGCCACTGTTCGAGGATCCTGTCGATGGCGTCGCCCATGAACCCGCATCTTATTCGACCGGAAATTATTCGTCCCCGTACCGGTGTGGGATCCGGACCAGGGGGTGTGGGATCCGGACCAGGGGGTGTGGGATCCGGATCAGGCGGGTGCGGGATCCGGATCAGGCGGGTGCGGAACCCGGACCACCGGTGCGCGGGATCCGTACAAGCAGGTGCGGGATCCGTACCCAGGCGCGAGGCTAGTGGGCCGTGCCGGACTCCAGGGTGGGCAGGGCGTCCGGGCAGCCGGCCAGCAGGACCAGCAGGGGTGAGGAGGACGGGCTGGACAGTTCCAGCTCCAGGACGTTGCCCCGCACGCGCTGCTCCGGAACCCCCATGTCCCCATCCCCGAAGCTGAGCACCCGCTCGACGGACGGCGCGGCCGTGTGCAGGAGCTTCCTGGTGGCGTGCCGCAACCAGCGCAGTTCGCTGTTGACCCGCTTCCAGGTCGCGGGGATCACGCTCACCGCCTCCGCCCTGGTGCCGAGCCGGAGCGTGATGCGCCCGCTCGACCCGAACCGGTCCTTGAGCACCGGGTTGACCACGAACATGCGGTCGCGCAGCGGGCGCGGGCCCTGACGGTTGAGGTTGGCCAGGCCGCCCGCGCTGATCAGCGAGTACACCTCGCAGCGCGACCCGTCGAGCGTGTCGGGGTCGTAGTCCACCGGCGGCGGCTCCTCGAACACCACCTTGTCCAGCCGCACGCCGGCCACCCCGTCGGGCGCGACGCGGCCCGCGACGGCCTGCCGGACCTCCTCGCAGATGTCCTCGCCCTCGGTGATGTCCAGCGCCTCGACGCAGATGAGGCCGTCGTCGGGGATCTCCTCGGGCGTCAGGTCGAAGGCCACCCTGGCCTGCGCCTTCCTGCCGCGCAGCAACACGCACTGGCGCAGCCGTCCCTGGGAGCGGATCTGGATGAGGCGGGGCAGCGGGCTGAACTCGGTGTTCCCGGTGTGCCAGCCGCTCACCGACCGCTCGTCCACCGACAGCGCCGCCGAAACGCGCAGCGCCCGCCCCTGGGCCGACACCTTGAAGCCGGCCAGCCCCGACGTCTCGAACCTGCCCACGATCTGGCTGCCCCGCCGCAGCCGGTCGGTGACCTGCAACGGAGAAACCTGGCCGCTGGTCACGTGTGCCGGCGGAATGGCGGGAAGGATTACCTGGTCCAGTTCGGTGGCGGACCCCGAGCCGCTCATCGCATGCTCCTCGGCGAAATGGGTGTGACGGATCAGGCCAGGAAGAATTGCCCTGGGTGGAGGTTGCCAGACGGGCGCGTCAGGGTCCTGGAGGCAGCGCGCTTCTTTGCCGTTGTCTGGCACAATCACAGCCGTCGCAGAAGGTGACCAGCATCACTGTGGCCTCAGGCGGCGCGAACCGGTCTATCTCCGCGCAGATAGCGAAAAACCCCGCCACAGTCGCAACATTCGCGGCCCCTGAGGCGTCATAGCTTTTACATGGAGCATGCCCGGCCCGGGTTTAGGATGCACCATATTGCCAGGATGGGGAGGGATTAACCACCATGGGTTCCCGTTTGTCGGGTGTCGCGCGCCTCGCGGCAGCAGCGACCGCGGCCGGTGTGGTCGCCGCGGCCATCGCGCTGCCCGCTGTGGGCGGTAGCGGAGCGATGTTCGTCTCGGCATCAGAGGAGCTCGGCATCAAACCCGAGGAACTCAAGGAGCCCCCGCTCGCGGAACGGACGACCGTGCTCGACGCCAAGGGCACCCCGATCGCCTGGTTCTGGGAGGAGTACCGCGAGAACGTCACCCTCGACAAGGTGGCCGAGGTCATGAAGACGGCCATCATCTCCATCGAGGACTTCCGCTTCTACGAGCACGGCGCGATCGACATCGAGGGCACCATCCGCGCCATGGCCAAGAACCTCTCCTCTGGCGGCATCGCCCAGGGCGGCTCCTCCATCACCCAGCAGTACGTCAAGCAGGTGCTGCTCAACTCCGCGACCACGGACAAGGAGCGCAGCGCGGCCCTGGAGGCCAGCTACGCGCGCAAGCTCAGGGAACTGCGCTACGCGATGGCGGTGGAGGAGAAGTACACCAAGGACCAGATCCTGGAGAAGTACCTCAACATCGCCTACTTCGGCGCCGGCGCCAACGGGGTGGAGGCGGCGGCCAAGCGCTTCTTCGGCGTCAGCGCGTCCGAGCTGACCCTGCCGCAGGCCGCGACCCTGGCGGGCGCCGTGCAGGACCCCAACGCGACGGACCCCAACCTGGGCAAGAAGCAGCGGGCGTCGCTGCTGTCGCGCCGCAACCTGGTGCTCGACACCATGGCCAAGCTCGGCAAGATCACGCCGCAGCAGGCCGCCGAGGCCAAGGCCACCAAGCTCGGCTACAAGGGCGTCGACATCCCCGGCGGCTGCACCTCCAGCAAATACCCGTACTTCTGCGTGTACGTCCGCAACGAGGTCCTCAGGAACCCGGTCTTCGGCAAGACGGCCAAGGCCAGGGAGCAGTTCCTCGACCGGGGCGGCCTGACGATCCAGACCACGCTGGACCCGAAGATGCAGAAGGCCGCCGAGAAGGCGATCAAGAAGCACGTGTACGCCTCGGACAACCCGGTCGCCTCCGAGGCCCTGGTGGAACCGGGCACGGGCGCGATCAAGGCGATGGCCGCAAGCCGCGCGTACGGCAACAACAAGCGCAAGAAGCAGATGTCGTACAACGTCGTGGCGGACGCCGCGCACGGCGGCGGCACCGGCTTCCAGGCGGGCTCCACGTTCAAGACCTTCACCCTGGTCACCGCCCTCAAGGAGGGCATGAAGCTGGGCGACGGCTTCTCCGTCGGCAGCGGATACCGCGCGCCGTACTACTCCACGTTCAAGAACTGCAAGGGCCAGAACATCGCCGACCCCAGCCACACCGTCACCAACGACGAGGGCGGCGGCGGCTTCAAGTCGCTGCAGACCGGCACCTGGGGCTCGGTGAACACCTTCTTCATGAAGCTGGAGGAGAAGGTCGGCCTGTGTGACACGGTCAAGACCGCCAAGTCGCTGGGCATCAAGCGCTCCGACGGCCTGGATCTGCAGGAGTTCTCCACCTTCACCCTCGGCATCAACGAGATGGACCCGGTGACCGTGGCCAACGCCTACGCGGCGATCGGCGCGCGCGGCAAGTACTGCGCGCCGATGGCGATCACCAAGATCACCGACCGCGACGGCAAGGTCAAGAACTACCAGCCCAAGTGCAAGGAGGCGCTGGACCCCGAGGTGGCCGACGCCGCCGCGGACATCCTGTCCGGCGTGTTCACCAAGGGCACGATGCGCGGCGTGGGCGGCATCGGCCGGCCCGCGGCGGGCAAGACCGGCACCACGGACTCGCAGGCCACGGCCTGGTTCGCCGGGTTCACCCCGGACCTGGCGGGCGCGGTCAGCATCGGCGACCCGCGCGGCGCGCAGAACCACAAGCTCAACAACGTCAACATCGGCGGCCGGTACTACGGCTCGGTCTTCGGCGCCTCGATCCCCGGGCCGATCTGGAAGGACACCATGCTCGGGGCCCTGAAGGGCACACCGGCGACCGACTTCACCCCGGTGAACAGCTCGCGCTTCGGCGGTTGCGGTTCGAGCTGCGCGCCGGTCCGGGAGGAGCCGGACGATGAGGAGCGGCCGGAGGACGGCGGCGATCTGGACGACATCGACGTCTGGGACGGCGAGTTCGACTGATCTTGGGTAGGAGAAGTTTCCTGATTGTCGGATAAGACAAATCGGACACGACATTATGCCGTGATCCACATCCGGCACAGAAACCTCTGACGGTCACCATGGTCTCTAGCTGAGCAAATTCGGAGTGCGTCCGCACAAGCGGACGCACTCCTTGCAAAGGCCCTATTAACAGCGACGAAACATTGGTAACGTGGGAGCGCTCCCAGGATCTTTCCGCGAGGTGCTCCATGACCGAGCAGCCCACACTGGCACAGGTGGCGGCCGCTGCAGGGGTTTCCCCCGCGACCGCATCTCGAGTCCTCACGGGCTCGGTGCGGGTCAGTACCTCGACCCGCCGCCAAGTCTACGATGCCGTGTCCCGCATGGGATACGTCCGACAACGCGCACCCCGGGGAACGGCCGCCAAGACCATGGCCGACGGCGTCACGGCAGTGATATGTGATCACCTGCCCCGGCTCTTCTCCGAACCCTACTACGCCAGGCTTCTGTCAGCCGCGGGCGCCGTGATAGCAGAGCACGGCACCCACCTCATGGTGACCACCGTCACCCCCACCTCGTCCACGCTGCCCGCCTTATCCGGCGCGGTGCTCATCGTGGGCGCGCGAGAGCGCCACCCCCTGGCGATCAAGTTATCCACCTCGGGCGTCCCCGTCCGCAACATCGGGCGTCCGCCCCACGACCTCAAACTGCCCTTCGCCGACGTCGACAACCTCGACGGCGGCCGTCAGGCGGCCGAGCACTTCCTGCTCACCGGCCGCCGCAACGTCGCCGCGATCGGCGGCCCACCCTCCTTACCAGGCGCCCGTGATCGGCTGGAGGGCCTCGTACGCACCCTCCAGGCGGCGGGCGCACCCGACGTGCCCGTGGCGTACGGCGACTTCACCGCCGCCTCGGGCACCCACGCCATGCAGTGGTTGTTACGCCACGCGCCCGGCCTGGACGCCGTCTTCGTCGCCTCGGACCTGATGGCGGCCGGCGCGATCCAGGCCCTGCGCAGGGCGGGACGCAAGGTGCCGGCGGACGTGGCGGTGATCGGGTTCGACGACGCCCCGGTCGCCAGGCACACCGTCCCGGCACTGACCACCATCCGCCAGCCCGTCGAGGAATTGGCCACGGTCGCCACCCGGCTGCTCCTGACGGGGGCCGCGGGGATCGACCCCGTACTCCCCACGGAACTGGTCGTCCGTGAGTCGGCTTGAGCCAGGGGATGTGCTGGCCCGCAGGTATCTGTTGCTGGACCCGCTGGCCCGCGGTGGCATGTCGGTCATCTGGCGTGCCTTCGACCAGTCCCTGCATCGGATGATCGCGGTCAAGGTGCTCACGGCCTCGCTGCACACCGACTCCGGAGAACGGGTCAGCGTGCGCAGCGAGGCCCGTGCCGCGGCCAGGTTCATCCATCCCGATTCCATCGAGATCTACGACTACGGCGAGACCGTCACCACGAGCGGCGGTGTCGCCGCGTACGTGGTGATGCCGCTGCTCGACGGCACGCCACTGGCCGAGCGCATCGAGACGGGGCCGCTGCCGTGGCCGGAGGCGGCGGCCATCGCGCTGCGGCTGGCGCGGGTGCTGATGGCCGGGCACGCCCGCGGCTTGGTGCACAGGGACGTCACGGCGGAGAACGTGCTGCTCACCGCCGCCGGCCCCAAGCTGCTCGACTTCGGCATCGCGGCGTGGGCGGGAGACCCCGACGACGACCGCGGCACCCCTCCCTACGTGGCCCCCGAGCGGCTGCTCGGCGCGCCGACCCACCCCGCGGTGGACGTGTACGCCCTGGGCGTGCTGATCCACCTCATGCTCACCGGGCGCACGCCGTACCCGGAGACCACGTGGGAGGAGATCGAACTCGCCTGCCGGACCGAACCCCCGCCACGGGTCCCCGGCGTGCCGAACACGATCGCCACGCTCTGCCAGCGCTGCCTGGCGCGCGAGCCGGAGGACCGGCCGACGACGGCGCAGATCGTCGCCGCGCTCAACTCCGCGCTCGGCACCGCCACGCTGGGCCGCCACCTGCGGCGCGGCCTGACGGTGGCGGGTTCGGCGGCGCTCGCGCTGTCGGCCCTGCTGTGGTTCCAGCAGACCGGAACGCCGCCGCGGGAGCAGGCGCTGGAGGAGGTGCGTGACAGGCCGCCGCCGTCACCGTCCCCCTCAGAGACCGCCGGGCTGATCGAGGCGACGCCGGCCGAGGCGGTCACGGTCGAGCAGGCCGCGACGGGCTTCAAGTCCGTGTTGTCGGCCAGGACGCCGTGCGGCGCGACCGACGACGACGTCGTGCTCGACCTCAGGCAGGTGCTGGACAACGCCATGGGTGACACCAGGACGGGAACCGAGGGCCTGCGCGAGAAACTGTCCCAGCGCTGGCGGGAGGGCCGCCTGGCGCCCGCCTGCCTGAGCGAGCTCCAGGCCCGCCTGGACGACCTCGACACGGCGCTGGAGAAGGATTGATGAGGGGTACGGCAGCACCAGCCGTACCCCTCTTCATCGCGCGGGACGGGCCCCTCGCAAAGCGTGCCCGCGCGAGCCTCATGCGCAGGTGTAGCCGCCCGGCACCTGCGTGTTGCCGTTCGGCCTGGTCGCCTGGTAGCCGAAGGACGTGCCGGCGTTCGGCGCCAGGCCGCCGTTGTGCGGCAGGTTCCTGACCGTGACGGTGCCGCCGCTGACGCTGTAGGACGCGTTCCACATGCCGGTGATGGTGTGCCCCGACGGCAGCGGGAAGGTGACCGTCCAGGCGTTCAGCGTCGAGGTGCCACGGTTGGTGACGGTGACGGGCTGGACGACGTAGCCGTTGTTCCAGGCGTTCTGGGTGGTCGCGGTGGCCGCGCAGCTTCCGCCGCCACCACCGCCCCCGCCGCCCCCGCCGCCGCTCGTGCTGAAGGAGAAGGCGTTGACCGCCAGGCCGGTGCCACCGATCCAGGGCTCGAAGCCGGCCTGGACGCTGGTCAGGTACCACGAGCGCTGGCCGTAGCCGCGGCTGACGACGTCGGAGTAGAAGGTGTCGATGGCGAAGTCCAGCGAGGTGGTGGTGGAGGTGCGCACGTACGAGATCACGTTCCAGCCGACGTTGCCGAACCAGACCTCCCAGGTGCCGCCGGCCAGGTTCGCGGTGCCGACGCGTGAGCCGATCGGCTGGATGGAGCCCTGCCGGTTGAGCCAGATCATCAGCTCGGCGCCGGTGTTCTGGCCGTCGGTGCGGGGCGTGGGGTCGAACCACAGGTCGTAGGAGGCGTTGTAGGTGCCTGAGGAGTAGCTCATGCTGACGCTGCTGCGCAGGGCCGCGAAGCCGCCCGCGTCGGCCCGCATGGGCAGGTTGCTGCCGGTGGTGCAGTTGGCGTAGTGGCAGCCGGCGAAGATCGACGGGTAGCCGGCGGGCGCGCCGCTGGTGGAGTTGTTGTGCGCGGCCTGGGTGACGGTGAACCCGCCGTTCTGGTTGACGTCGACGCACTGCGCGGTGCTCGCGCCCCAGACGTTGTTCTGCACGATGTAGCGGTTGTTCTGGATGCTCGCGGAGCCGTACTTCTCGCAGATCACCGGCGCGGCCTTCGCCGGTGCGGCGAACAGGCCCATGGCGAGTAACGCCCCGATGATCAGGTGGATGTGCGCGTGCCTCATGGCGTGTTGCTCCCGCCTCTATGGGGGTGGAGTGTAGTGGGAGCGCTCCCAACATGCAGCCTCCTCAGCCCGTCCACCGGGGGCAAGGGGGCGCGGCTGCGGGCGACCTGGAGCGGGGCGGGCCACCAGCGGAAACCGTGACCAAGATCGGCTGAAAGTTTCACCCGTCGTTGTCGGAACGCTGCCGAACGTGATTCAATGCGCAGGCCGGGCGGGCAGGTCGTGGGCAGGTTTCCTCTGTAGTCAGCGCAAGGGAATCCCCATGAGGTTATTCAAGTCGGCGGCGATCACCGCCGTCCTGGTCCTGATCACCAGTCTTCTGATGGCACCCACCTCGGCGCAGGCCCACGGTGTGTCGATGTTCCCCGGCAGCCGTACGTTCCTGTGCTGGCAGGACGGCCTGCGGGACAACGGGCAGATCATCCCCTACAACCCCGCGTGCGCGTCCGCCGTCAACCAGAGCGGCGCGACCCCCCTGTACAACTGGTTCGCGGTGCTGCGCTCCGACGGCGCGGGCCGTACCACCGGATTCATCCCCGACGGGCAGCTCTGCAGCGGCGGCACCGGCGGTCCCTACGACTTCTCGGCCTACAACGCGGTTCGCGGCGACTGGCCCCTGACCCACCTGACCTCCGGGGCGAACATCCAGATGCGGCACAGCAACTGGGCCGAGCACCCCGGCAAGTTCAACTACTACGTCACCAAGAACGGCTGGAACGCCAACGGCGCACTGAAGTGGTCGGACCTGGAGCTGTTCGGCAGCGTCACCGACCCGCCCAAGTCCGGCGGCGCCGGCGGGCTCAACTACTACTACTGGAACGCCCAGCTCCCGTCCGGCAAGAGCGGCAAGCACATCATCTTCACGCACTGGATCCGCTCCGACAGCAACGAGAACTTCTACAGCTGCTCCGACGTCACCTTCGACGGCGGCAACGGCCAGGTGACCGGTGTCGGCCCCGGCGGCAGCACGCCCGGCCCCACCGACCCGGGCCCCAGCCCCGACCCGACCCCCGGGGCCTGCACGGCGACGTGGAAGGCCACCAACACCGGCTGGGCCGGCCACTTCCAGGGTGAGGTGACCGTGAAGAACACGGGCACCAGCTCGATCAACGGCTGGACGGTCAAGTGGACCTACAGCGGTGGGCAGGGCTTCGACGGCGCACCATGGAACGGCGTGCTGACCGGGCAGGCACCCAATGTCGCGGTCAAGAACCAGACCTACAACGGGCAGCTCGCGGCGAACGCGTCCACCACGTTCGGCTTCAACGCGACAGGCTCGGTACCGTCCCCGGCCCCGACCCTGACCTGCTCCAGCCCGTGATCAAAACCCGTCGCGGGCTCATCGCGGCGATCGTCACCCTGGCCTGCCTGGTGCTGGCCGGGGTGACGTTCTTCGTCGCCAGGCAGCCGTCATCGAAGCTCAACGAGGAGCTCGCCGCCCAGGTGACCCTGTTGCTCGAACAGTCCTCGCCAGGCGAGCACCACGCCCACGGACACAGCTTTGAATCCAGCGTAGTGTGCGCCGTGGAGCCCTTCGGCACCGAACCTGCCAACGCCGCCTCGCTGGTCGAGGTGCGGTGGGTCTACGCCCGCCACATGTGCGCGATCACCGGGGAGAGCCCGGACTGGGCCGCCTCGGTCCGCGCCTCCGGGCCGATCGCCGTCAAGATCGACATTCCGCCGGAGATCCGCGTCCCCAAGGACGGGGCCGGGTATCCGGACCGGGTCAGGCAGCTCATCCCCCAGCGTTATCACCGGCTCGCGTTCGAGGAGTTCTCTGACGACTCGGCGATCGAGGCGGCGCGGGAGCGGTTCGCGCTGGCCACTTCGACAGCCAAGTGAACGAGCCGAGCGAACGAGCCGAGCGAACGCGCAAACGGACGCGACCGGGTGGAGGTCCGGCCGCGTCCGTCCCATCCGGGCGGGGATGGTGTCGGGCAGTATGCGATGTTTTGCGCCTCACCTCCTCATACGCACCAACAGGCCGAGTAGTTCAGTTGGCGCAGGTGTGTACGCCGGGGTGACAAGTGCTCTCGATTGTCGATGGAACCGCCCCCGCCGCGCTTGCGGCGGGGGCGGGGTCTCGGCTCACGCGGGCGTGCAGGTGATGGGGTCGGGGGTGGTGGAGGCGCCGGTCGCGATGAAACCGAACGTGGTGGTCGCATTCGGGGCGAGTGAGCCGTTCCACGCCTCGTTCCTGACCGTGACCGTCCCGCCGGAGGCGGTGTGCCTGCCGCCCCAGAGCTGGGTGATCGAGCCCTGTGAGCTCCAGGCGACCGCCCAGGCGCTGGTCGCGGACGTTCCGGCGTTCTTCACCGTCACCTCCGCCTGGAACCCGCCGCTCCACGAGTTGACCACCTTGTAGGTGGCCGTGCACCCGCCGGCCGGAGCGCCGGTGGTGGTGAACGCGGTGCCGTCGGACGCCGTCGAGCTGTTGCCCGCCGCGTCCCTGGCCACCACGCTCACCGTGTAGGCGGTGCCGGGTGTGAGCCCGGTGAGGTCGAACGACGTGGTCGTGGCCGTGCCCGCCTTCGTGGATCCGAGGTAGACGTCGTAGCCGGTCACGCCCACGTTGTCCGTGGACGCCGCCCAGCTCGCCCGGGCGCCCGTCGCGGTGATCCCGGAGACCGCGGGTTTGCCCGGCTTGCTGGGCGGCGTCCCGTCCACCGTGGCCGAGGTGGTGAACGTGGTGCTGTCGCTCTGCGCCGAGGTGTTGCCCGCCGCGTCCCTGGCCACCACGTGGGCGGCGTAGTCCGTGGCAGGGGTGAGACCGCTCAGGTCGAAGGAGTTCGTCGTGGCCGTGCCTACCTTGGTGGACCCCAGATAGACGTCGTAGCCGGTGACGCCGACGTTGTCGGTGGAGGCGGTCCAGCTCAGCTTCGCCGACGAGCCCGTGATGGCCGAAACCGCGGGCTTGCCCGGCTTGCCGGGAGCTGTTTCGTCCTCTTCCTCCGGACCTGGCGGCTCACCCCAGATCTTGGTGGCGCCGCCGTACAGCGTGATGTGGTCGGTACGCACCGGCGTTGTGCCGGGCGTGGTCGGGATGCCGTCGTAGGACCAGTCGTTGGCCGGGTTCCAGGTGCCCGCGCTGCTGATCCTGAACTGCACCTCCCTGCGGTGCTGCGACTGCCCGGCGGGCGCGATGGCCTGGCCCGAGCAGTCGATGGCCACGTAGTACGTGCTGCCGCCCGCCTGGTGCAACGTCGGCGCCTTGCACTGCGTGTAGGCCGACGACACGCTGATCTGCGAGGCGGTCGTCGAGCCGTCGAGGGTGAAGTAGTAGCGGAACGAGCCGTCGGACAGCACCCTGGCGGGCCAGGCCGACTGGTTGCGCACGATCGCCTTGATCTCGGTGAAGTTGCTCCCCGAGGCGTTCACGCCCGCCTCGACGAAGATCTCCGGCCCGTCCGGGGTCTCCTGGGCGGGGAAGTTCGCCGCGGGCGCGCCGCCGTACTCCTTGTACAGGCGGGCCAGCGCGCTGGTGAAGCCGGCGTTGTAGTCGGTGGCGACCTCGTTCATGACGTAGTCGTCGCGCTTGTCGGTGTAGGCGTCGTTCGGGTCGGGCGGGCCGCCGACGAGCGCGCCGTACAGGGTGTGGCGGGTCTGCTCGGGGCTGCTGAGCTGGTCGGTCCACGAGCCGTGCGCCGTACGGTGGTGCGGGTTCTTGGGCGGGTTGGCGCCGAAACCGACCACGTAGGAGGAGTTGCGCGGGTTGTCGCCGAGCGCGTAGTTGATCTGCCGGACCGCGAAGTCGTGGTAGCGGGCCTTGCGGGTGGCGTCGGTGATCGCGTCACTGTGCACGAGGGCCGCGAACGAGGTGTTGGCCGCGTAACGCAGCGAACCCCACCGATCCAGTACGGCCTGCCCGCCCGGCGAGTACGCCACCTTGGAGCCGTTCACGCCGACCGTCCACCAGTCGAGCCAGCGGTTGGCGTCGTCCAGGTACTGCTGCTTGCCGGTCAGCTTGTGCAGCAGCACGTACGCGCCGTAGGACTTGTCGTCCCAGGCGATCGTCCACTTGTAGGACTTGATGCTGCTCTGCGGCTCGGTGCCCAGGCCGGCGTAGCCGCTCTCGGCCTTGGCCAGGTAGGAGGCGTCGTTGGTGGCCCGGTGGAGCCAGATCGCGCCCCACACCAGCTCGTCGTTGAAGCCGCTCCAGGAGTTGTAGAAGCTGGAGGCGTCGGTGATGCACTCGCTGTACTTCTTCCTGACCGTGTCGGCGAAGGTGTACAGCTGCTTGGCGTGCGTCACCAGCGTGTCCGCATACGACGGATTTGTCGGGCGGAAGACGATCGAGGAGGCCGCCATCGCCGCGGCCGTCTCACCCGCCAGGTCCGCCCCGCCACACGAGGCGTCGATCTTGTACGCGGGCCGGTTCATCGCCATCGCCTCGGCCGGGCCCCACCAGGCGTGGTCCGTGCCGCCGTTGCCGACCTGCCCGTACAGCACGTTCGGGGAGGGGTGGGCCTTGATGAAGTAGTCGTTGACGTACTTGAGGTTGTTGAGCAGGTGGGTGAGCTGGCCGGAGCCCGCGTACGCATCGCGGTACTCCACCGCGCCCCAGGCCAGCATGGTGGCGGAGAACGCCATCGGGAAGCCGAACTTGACGTGGTCGCCGGCGTCGTACCAGCCGCCCGTGAGGTCTGCGCCCACGTCCTTGCCGTCGTTCAGGCCCGAGTCGCCGCGCCAGGAGACGCGGTTCCAGTCGGGCAGCGCGCCCGACTGCTGGGCCTCGTAGAACCACAGCGACTTCTGCAGCGCCTCACCGTAGGAGAAAGCGGGCGCGGCGTGGGCCGCCGGCCCCGCCACCGTCCCGAGGGACAGTGGCAGGACCAGCGACGCCGCAGCGATCAGAGCTGCTCGACGAATCACGGGAAGAGCCGCCCGTACTCGGCCAGGGCGACGGCGACGTCCACCTGCGCCCAGAACCGGTGGTAGTTGAAGACCGGGGCGGGGCCGCCGTTCAGGAAGGCCTCGACCTTGGGCCAGTCGGGGTCGTCCTCGTAGAACGACCTGATCGACATGAAGGTGGAGTTGGAGTTGATCGGGTCACCGTTCGGCATCTCGCCGGTCCAGCCCGGCGGCACGTACACCGGGTCGTCGACGCGGCGGTAGTCGGCCTTGGTCTCCGGCACCGACACGCCCTCGGCGTCGCGGTTCGCCCACACGCCGTCGAGCAGCGCCTTGGCGGTGTCACGGGCCTCGGCGTGGTTCGCCTTGGCCGCGTAGTACATGAGCACCTTGGCGTACGCGCCGGCGACGCCCACGTCGGTCGTGTGGTTCACGACGGTCACGTGCAGGCCGGGGTTGGCCGGCGGCATGCCCGTGGTGGCGCTGAAGTTGCCGGCCGGCTGGCCGGACCACTGCAGCGTGGAGGGGATCTCGTAGCTGCCGTCGGCGTTGATCGTGGTGTTGTCCAGCGCCCACGTCACCCACTTGTCCAGCAGCGCCTTGGCGTCGGCGTTGCCGGTGGCGTAGTAGAGCTGCGCCACCCGGTCCATCGTCCACGCCTGGAAGCCGAACCACTGGTTCGACGGCGGGTCGTGGTAGACGGGCTGCCAGTCGTAGGTCATGCCGTGGAACTTCGGCAGGCCGGCCGGCGGGGTGGCGTAGTGGCCCTCCCAGCTGTTGGTCGCGCCGCCGGCGATGGCGCCCTCGGCGGACTGCAGCCACTTGTAGAACTGCAGCTGGCGGGTCAGGCTGGTGCTCCAGTCGGCCGCGCCGGTGGAGCTCTTGGGCCGCAGCTCGGTCACGTTGGCCAGCGCCCAGGCCGCGAACGGGTTCTGGTAGCCGGAGTGGTTGTGGCTGGAGCCGATGCGCCAGGCCCAGCCGGCGCTCGCGTCGGTCGCGCCGCCCCACGCGTAGTACCAGCTCAGCAGGTAGTTCGAGGCGTTCTTGCCGGTGCCGGCCGGGCAGGAGGGGCTGGTGCACCCGGGCTGCTTGAAGTACTTGTCGTACATCGAGTAGCGCAGGTAGTCGCCCATCTTGGCGGCCTTGCCCACGGTGGCGGAGATGTCGCCCGCCTTGTTCTGCTCCTTGGCCCAGGTCAGCGCCCAGTAGGCGGCCTGGACCGCGCGGGCGTCGGCGTCGGGGGCGTTGGTGTACTTCCACTGCTTGGCGTACGAGGCGTCCTTGGTGAACAGGTCCAGGTAGCCGTTGGGCCCGCCGTGCGCGAAGGTGTCGCAGGACGGCTGCGGAATCGTCTCGAAGACCGACTCCTCGGGGCCGCGCTGGTAGGTGTTGATGTAGGCGGGCCTGGTGGTGCCGTCGCCGCAGCGGCCGTAGCCGTAGGTGTTGTCGACGTCCAGCAGCCAGTGCATGCCGTAGATGTCGCGGGTGCCGTACGCGCTCTGCAACTCGCTCGCGATCGGGTCGGAGCCGACGGTGACGCCGGTGTCGAGCTGCGAGGGGTAGTCGCTGATGTTGTTGGACTCGGGCGCGTACGTCGCCGGCTTCGAGGCGTTGTAGAAGGAGTTCGTCGGCTGGTCGGCGGTGGCCGGGATGATGTACTTCTCCATCGAGGCCCACGCGGCGTTGAACTTCGACCAGTCGCCGGTCACCCGCCCGTAGGCCGCCTCCAGCCACAGGTAGTAGCTGTAGGCCTCGGACGTGGTCTCGTGCCCGTGGTCCGGCGCCTCGACCATGAACGTCTCGATCGAGTGGTACGGCACGCCCTCGGGCGAGAAGTAGCCGTTGGCCGGGTCGTGCAGCTCGTTGTAGAGCTCGACGAAGCGCTGGACGTAGACGTTGTTGCCGCCGACGTCGTCGTCCGCCTCGTTGGCGGTCACGTTCACCGCGGTGTAGCCGGTGGCGCTGACCCGGAAGACGGCCGAGCCGGCCGTGGTGTCGGTGTCGTTGGCCGCGGCGAGCGTGACGCTCTGCTCGGTGTTCCAGTTGGACGGGGTGAACGTCCTGGTGGCGCCGGCCGAGACGGTGAGGTCGGCGTCACCGCTGGCGCGGGCGACGGAGACGGACACGTTCGAGGAGGGCGCCTGCGAGAGCTTGACGCCGAACGTCGCGGTGCCGGCCTCCGGTACCGACAGGGTCGTCGGGCTCACCACGAGCGCCGGGCCCGTGTTCGGCGAGACCGTGATGCCGACCGGTGAGGAGGTGGTGACCAGGCCGGCGTTGTCGGTGGCCCTGGCCGTGATCGAGTAGCTGCCGGCGGCGACGTTCGCCCAGTTGTAGCTGTAGGGCGAGGAGGTGTCGGTGCCCAGCAGCGTGGAGCCCTGGTAGAAGTCGACCTTGGCGACGGTGCCGTCGGCGTCGGAGGCGCTCGCCGTGATCGGCACGGTGGCCGGGGCGGTGAACGTCTGGCCGGCGCTCGGCGAGGTCAGCGAGACGGTCGGCGCGGAGCCGGTGCCGCCGCAGGTGACGCCGTTGACGCTGAACGAAGTCGGGCTCGGGTTGCTGCCCGTCCACGTGCCGTTGTAGCCGATGCTGACGGAGGCGCCGGTGGCCAGGTTGCCGTTCCACGGCATGTTGGTGCCGGTCACGCGGGTGCCGGACTGGCTCCAGTTCGCGCCCCACCCGGTCGGGGTGTACCGCTGCCCGGTCGTCGGGTAGTCGAAGGCGAGTGACCAGGAGGTCAGCGGGTCACCGGTGTTCTTCAACGTGATGTTCGCGGTGAAACCGCCCTGGCCCTGTCCGCTGGTCCACTGGTTGGCCGCGTACGTCACGTCACAGGCCACGGCCGCCTGGGCGGGGGCCGCCGTGACCGCCGAGGTCAACCCTGCCGCGAGGACCACAGTCGTGGCCACGGCGAGCCGTCTCGATAAGCGTGTCAAAAGGAGTGGAGGTCTGTACTTCACGGGGTCTCCATGGGAGTAGGGGTGTGGGAGCGCTCCCAAAGTGGATTGTGGGTGCGCTCCGGCGTATGTCAACGGAATGGCATTTCGGTAACCCTCGTGTTTCCTCTCACCAGGCTGACCGGGATGAAAGTTTCATCCTCGTTTAGGGGTATTCAACGAGCATGCGGGGCGGCAGACACCTCCCCGACCGCCGCCCGCTGTACACGGCCGCTGGCGCGGCACACCATGGGAGCGCTCCCAGCCAACTAATCCTGGAGATGATCGCTCGTGAGACTCCACCGCGGCCTCCGCAAATGGGCCGTGACCATGACCGCCGCGAGTGTCGCGGCCTTAGGGCTCGTCGTCGGCCAGGGCACGGCCGCGAACGCCGCCGTCGCCTGCGACGTGACCTACACAGCCAACTCGTGGACGAGCAGCCCTGGTCAGGGCGGTTTCACCGCGAGCATCACGTTGAAGAACACCGGCGACCCGCTGACCTCATGGTCACTCGCCTTCGACTACGCGACGGCGGGCCAGAAGTACACCCCGACCGGCTGGGGCGCGAACTGGAGCCAGTCCGGCACCCGCGTGACCGGCACCAACATGCCCTACAACGGCAACCTGGCCACCGGCGCGTCGGTCTCCGTCGGCTACAACGGCACCTGGTCCGGCACCAACCCGAACCCGACAGCGTTCAGCGTCAACGGCACCTCGTGCGGCGGCACGAACCCGACCACCCCGTCGGTCGTCACCTCCTCCAGCGCGGTGGCGGTCAACGAGGGCGGCACGGCCACGTTCACGGCCAGGCTCTCCTCCGCCCCCAGCTCGAACGTCACCGTCACCACCGCCCGCACCAGCGGTGACACGGACCTGACCGTCAGCTCCGGCGGCTCGCTCACCTTCACCCCGAGCAACTGGAACACCGCCCAGACGGTCACCCTGGCCGCGGCCCAGGACTCCGACACCGCCTCGGGCACCGCCGCCTTCAGCGTCGGCGGAACCGGCGTCACCGGCGCCACGGTCAACGCGAGCGAGGTCGACGACGACGGCACCGTCGAGCAGTCGATCGTCGTGACGCCGACCTCGGTGACCGTGCCCGAGGGATCGACCGGCACGTACACCGTGCGCCTGGCCGCCCAGCCCTCCTCCAGCGTGACCGTCACCACGACGGCGGGCAGCGGCGACAGCAACCTCACCGTCAGCTCGGGCGCCTCGCTCACCTTCACCACGTCGAACTGGAACGTCCCGCAGACGGTCACCCTGGCCGCCGCGCAGGACACCGACACGGCCGCCGGCAGCCGCACCTTCACCGTCGCCTCCACCGGCCTGACCTCCCGTACGGTCACCGCCACCGAGGCCGACGACGACGGCGGCCCCAACCCGACCCACGTCGAGAACCCGTACGCCGGCGCCACCGGTTACGTGAACCCGAACTGGAGCGCCAAGGCCGCGGCCGAGCCCGGCGGCTCGGCGGTCGCCAACACCTCCACCGCCGTGTGGATGGACCGCATCGCGGCCATCGCCGGCACCGGCGGGGCCATGGGCCTGCGCGCCCACCTGGACGAGGCCGTCAGGCAGGACGCCGCCAACGGCTCCGCGCCGCTGACCATCCAGGTCGTCATCTACAACCTGCCCAACCGCGACTGCTCGGCGCTGGCCTCCAACGGTGAGCTGCTCATCGCCCAGGACGGCTTCAACCGCTACAAGACCGAGTACATCGACCCGATCGCGGCCATCCTGCGCAGCCCCGCCTACGCCGGCCTGCGCATCGTCACGATCATCGAGCCCGACTCGCTGCCGAACCTCGTCACCAACCTCAACGCGTTCGAGAAGTGCCGCGAGGCCAACGGCGCCGGCGGTTACCGCGACGGCGTCCGCTACGCGCTCAACCAGCTGCACGCCATCACCAACGTCTACACCTACATCGACGCCGCCCACCACGCGTGGCTCGGCTGGGACTCGAACTTCCAGCCGTCGGTGAACCTGTTCCACGAGACCGTCGCCGCCACCACGGCCGGTGTGGACAGCGTGGACGGCTTCATCGTCAACACCGCCAACTACTCCGCCACCAGCGAGCCGTACTTCAACGTCAACATGACGATCGGCAACACCCCGATCCGGCAGTCCAAGTGGATCGACTGGAACTGGTACGTGGACGAGCAGACCTTCGCCACCGCCCTGCGCAACGCTCTGATCGCCAAGGGCTTCCGCTCGGGTCTCGGCATGCTGGTCGACACCTCGCGCAACGGCTGGGGCGGCAGCGCCCGCCCGTCCGGGCCGAGCACCTCGACCAACGTGGACGAGTTCGTCAACCAGTCCCGCCTCGACCGCCGCATCCACGCCGGCAACTGGTGCAACCAGAGCGGCGCCGGCATGGGCACCAGGCCGACCGCCAGCCCGGCAGCCGGCTTCGACGCCTACGTCTGGATCAAGCCTCCGGGTGAGTCCGACGGCGCCAGCCGCGACATCCCGAACGACGAGGGCAAGAAGTTCGACCGGATGTGCGACCCGACGTACACGGGCAACAACCTGAACGGCAACAACATGTCGGGCGCCAAGGCCGACGCCCCGCTGTCCGGCCAGTGGTTCTCGGCCCAGTTCCGCGAACTGCTCGCCAACGCCTACCCGCCCATCAACTGATCTCGCAATGACCCGGCCGGCCGGGGGACTCGCCTGACCCGAGTTCCCCGGCCGGCCATTTCGCCGCGCGCATCAGCTCACGGCCTGCCGTACCAGCGCGCTGATCCGCGCCTCCACCTCGGCCGTCACCTCGGTCAGTGCGAATCCGGCGGCCCACATCGTGCCGTCGTCCAGGTTCGCCTGGTCGCTGAAGCCGAGCGTCGCGTAGCGGGTCTTGAACTTCGCCGCGCTCTGGAAGTGGCACACGATCTTGCCGTCCAGCGCGTACGCGGGCATTCCGTACCAGAGCTTCGGCTCCAGCGCCGGAGCGGCTGCCGTGATGACGGCGTGGACACGTTCGGCCATGACCCGGTCCGAGTCATCCATTTCGGCGATCTTCGCGAGCACGTCCCGTGCCGCCTCCGCCGCCTTGTCCGCGCGGGAGGCCCGGCGTGCGGCCTTCTTCTGCTCCTGGGCGTGGTCCTTCATCGCGGCCCGTTCATCGGCCGTGAATCCCTCGTACGTGCTGCTGCTCATGACAGGTTCCCCTTTGAAGTTCTTGAAGCTCAGGCGGAGACGGTTTCCCAGACGAACCCATCCGGGTCGGTGAAGGGCCCGGCGTCGCCGCCGATCACGATGCGGTGCGAGCCGGTGCCCTCCTGGGCCATGCCGGTGTCCTTGGCCAGGGCGCGGCGCGGGTAGAGGGCCAGCGTGACTGCCGACGACGGGGTGTCGAACTCGACGTACTTGCCGCCGAAGCTCTTGGCCACGGCCAGGCCGCGTTCGACGTAGAACCGCCTGCTCGCCTTGACGTCCGCCACGCCCAGCAGGAGCGCGACCTGGTCGATCCGCCGGGCGGCGGGTTCGGTGTCCTTCTTCTTCGAGGACGCGATCTTGCAGATCGTCCCGTCCGGGGCGCGTAGGACGCCGCCGTAGCCCCAGAAGCTCTTTTCGGCCGGCTTCAGCGTCGTGGCGCCGGCGTCGAGGGCGGCGCCGATGAGGGCGTCCACGTTGCCGGGCTGGGCGGCCACGAGGGACAGCGTGAATCCGCGGAAGCCGGTCGTCGGCGCCTCTGAGGCGCGTACGCGTACGTGGGAGCCCAGGCCGAAGGCTTCGTAGAAGGCGGCCGCGGCGGTGGGGTCGGGAACTTCCAGGGTGATGGTCGCGAAAGTGGTCATGGCTGATCCTTTGGGTGAGGTGGGTTCGGTCGGTGGCGGAACGGCTCTCACCGGTCCTGGATCAGCCCGAGGACGTTGCCGTCGAGGTCGGTGACGGTGGCCACCAGGCGACCGCCGCCGACCTCGTGCGCGGCCTCCTTCACGGTGGCCCCCGCGGCGGTCACCTCGGCCAGCTTCGCCTCGATGTCGCTCACGTGCCAGTAGGCCACCGGCGAGGTCATGCCCTGCGGCCCACCGCCCGGCACCAGGCCGATGTGCTGGCCCTCGCTGTCGAAGCCGACGTAGTAGGCCGAGTCGCTCTGCGGCGGGATGCCGAGCAGGGCCGCGTACACGGCCTTGGCCTTGGCCAGGTCGGACACGGGGTGCAGGACGGTCTTGATGCCCTGGGTGGAAGAGGCGGTCATGGTTGCTCCTGTTGGTCGTGGATCACCGTGTGCACAGCTTCTCTTCCGGCCCGGCCGGTCCACATCCGTGGTGACCACGGAACCGAACACGGATCGATGGCACGGATCGCGTACGGAAGCACGCGGCTCACCGATCCGGGCCCGGTCACGCCTCAGGACGCGGGGCAGGTCACGTCGCGCGCGGGCATCTTGCCGTCCACCAGATAGCTCGTGGTGGTGTTCGAGGCGCAGGCGTTCTCACCCAGGAGGTAGACGCCGTGGCCGCTGGCGTCGACGCTCACCAGGCGGGCGCGGTCGCCGAACTTCTCGCGGAGCATCTCACCGCCGCGGTGGGGGGTGGGGATGTCGCGCTGGTTCTGGACGAGCAGCACGTTGGCCGGGCCCTCGTCGGTGATCTTCACCGGAGCCTCGGCCGGCTTGTACGGCCAGAAGGCGCACGGCGTGATGTTCGCGGCGGCCGCGCCGTACATCGGGTACCGTTCGCGGTCCTGTTCCACGGCGCGGCGATACGTGTTCACGTCCCTGGGCCACTGGATGTCGTTGCAGGTCACGGCCAGGAACACGGTGTAGGCGTTGTCCATGGGCGACGGGCCCGGCGGGACGGGCGTGGGCTTCGGCCAGGTGCCGGTCAGGAGGGTCTGCCACATCTGCGCCGCCGTGATGTACTGCGCCTCGCGGTAGAGCAGGGCGAACATGGCGGCCCGGAAGGTGGCGCCGTCGATGTCGGGCAGCGGCTTCCTGTCGAGGCGTTCGGCGAGCTTGAAGTACGTCGCACGCACCTCCTCCGGCGTGCGGCCCAGGCCGTAGGTGCCGTGCCGCTTGGCCGCCCACTTCGCGAAGTCGGGGAAGGTCTGCTCCATGCCCAGCCCGTAGCGGCGCATGCCGGCGGGGTCGAGGTGGGTGTCGCCGATGTTGCTGTCGAGCACGATGCGGTCGGACCGCTCGGGGAACATCGACGCGTAGGCGGCTCCCAGGGCCGTGCCGTAGGAGTAGCCGAGGAAGCTGGTCTTCTTCTCGCCGAGCGCGGCACGGATCCGGTCCAGGTCGCGAGCCATGTTCGCCGTCGACACGTGACGCAGGCGGCCGTCGCGGTCCTTCTGCGCGCACTGCTCCGCCGCCTGCTTGGCGACCTTCGCCCGCTTGACGACCGCCGCGTCGTCCACCGCGTACGGCGGGATGTTGGCGGCGTACGGCCCGTTGGCGGTGAATCCGCAGCTGACCGGCGCCGAATGCCCGATCCCCCTGGTGTCCATGCCGATCACGTCATAGCTGTCCTTCACGCTCGCGGGCAGCCCCCGGGTCATCAGGAACGCGGGCTGGCTCAACCCGGACCCGCCGGGGCCACCCGGGTTGAGCATCAGGATGCCCCGCCGCTTGACCGGATTCTGGCTGGCCAGCCGGGAGATCTTGATGTCGATCCTGGTGCCGTCCGGGTCGTTGTAGTCCAGCGGCACCGGCACGGTCGCGCAGTCCAGCTTGTTCGGTCCTGCCTCGGTCACGATCTCCTTCGGGCACTCGCCCCACTTCACCTGGGTCGCGGGCCTGGCGGTGGCGGATGCCGTGGCACCGGCCACGGCGGGCGCCGCCGTCAACGCGCCGGCGGCGCCGATCACGGCCACCACCGCCAGACTCCGCGCCACGCTGCGATGCATGGTCATGTGCTTCCCTCCTCGTACCGTTTACGCCACCGAGCCAACAGCGTGCCCTTGGGGCACAGTCAAGGAGAGCCGCACAGTGGTTCAGATCACACCCGGTTCCGCTTTGACTGTGCCCCTACGTCATGGTGTGGACTTGAGTCAGGAATGAGGGAGGCGAAGACAGTGGCGTGGAGCACCCGGCAACTTGCCGAACTCGCGGGCTCGACGGTGAAGACCATCCGGCACTACCACGAGATCGGGTTGCTGGAGATGCCCGAGCGCGCGGCGAACGGATACAAGCAGTACCAGATCTCGCACCTGCTCCGGCTCCTGCAGATCAGGCGGCTGAGCGATCTGGGGGTGCCGTTGTCGCAGATCGCCGCGATGGGACGGGCCGACCAGGAGCCGGACGAGGCGATCCGGGTGCTGGACGCCGAGCTGGAGGCGACGATCGAACGGCTCAACCGGATCCGCGCGGAGCTGGCCGTCATCCTGCGTCATCGCGCGCCGATGCACGTGCCGCCCGCGTTCGCTCCCATCTCCCATGACCTCTCCGACGCCGAACAGTCCATGCTCATGGTCTATTCGACGGTTTTCAGTGAGGAGGCCATGCGGGAGTTCCGTCAGATGATCACCGTACGGGACAACGCCGATGACGAGTTCGAGGCCGTCCCCGCGGACGCCGACGACGCCACGATCGACCGGATCGCCGAGCGCATGTTGCCGATGATCCGCAGGATGCGGGAAGAGCACCCGTGGGCGAACAGCCCGGTGGCGGACTCCCCCATGGGAGCGAAGCTGGCCGAGAACGCGATGGCGCACGCGGTGGTGGAGTTCTACAACTCCGCGCAGATCCGGGTCCTGCAGCGCATCAACGCCCTCCTCGAACAGGAGACGGACCCGACCGACCCCGCCGCCTAGACGTTCGCACGCGATGACATGGAGTCTGAAGTGTTCAAGGATTTGCGAAGACGCCGAGCCGTACAACGCGTCCAACCTGGAAATGGCCGTCCGCTCAAGCGTTTCCGCTGGTGGCAGACGCTTTCCCGGGCGTTGTTCTACCTGACGCTGCGGGACGCGCACGGCCGGCAAATGGTCTATGCCGTTGACGCCAACTATGTCGGGCGGTTCTTTTCCGAGGACGGCAAGGGCAAGGTCCACCTGTATCTCGACGGCAGGCATCACGCCGTGTCCACGCTCCCCGCCGTCTTTCCCGTCGAGGGCGGCACGATTGAGGTCGTGCCAACCCCCTTCGGGCTCAAGCGCTGCCACTACGTGACCGACGAGGGCACCGAGCGGCAACTCGTGCCCGATCGCAGCTCCGGCGAAGGGCGCCGCGCCCACCTCGACCGCGAGCGCCCCGGGCTGAGCCGGGCGATCGGTTTCTGCTCGCTGATCCTGCTCGTCATCCCGCTGCTTCTGCTCATTCCGCAGCTCATCGAGGTGGCTTTCAAATTCCCCCCGGTGTTTGAGAACTTCGGGACCTTCACCTCACCCATCCGGCTGCCGATCTGGCTCAACCTCGTGCTCGGGCTCGGTGCCGCCGCGGCCGCCTGGGAGCGCGCACTGCGCCTGCGCTACAACTGGCTGCTGGACTCCATGGCCAGGGGCGGAGGCGGATGACGGATCCGGCTACTCGCCGCCCTCGACGCAGAACTCATTGCCCTCCGGGTCGGCCATCACGACCCAGCCGCCCGGGGTAAGGCCCCGGCGATCGTCCACGACGCGTGCGCCCAGCGCTTCGAGCCGGGCGACCTCCTGCTCCTGGGATCCGTCCTGCGGCATGAGATCGAGGTGAACTCGATTCTTGGTGTGCTTGGGCTCGGGCACTTCGACGAAGACCAGGTGAGGGTAGGTGTCCCCTTCGGGGCCCACCCACCAGAAGGGGTTGCCCGGCATGTCCGCCTTCGTGCGGGGCCAGCGGGTGACCTCGCTCCAGAAGCGCGCCAGGGACTCGGCGTCGGAGCAGTCGAACGTCACGTTCATGATCGAGGACCAGCTCACTCGCGCCTCCCACGCCGGGCTCACCCACAACGGAGGCTTGCACGGGCGGGCCGAACACGGCAAACGGTTTTCGGCAGGCACCGGATCTCACCACGATCCGGTGCCTCAGGGCAGGTCCGGACCTCACCACGATCCGGTGCCTCAGGGCCGACCTCTAGCGGCGTTCCTGACGCCACTCCGAGATGATCTCGTCCACGTCGTAGGGCATCAGGTTGAGGGGTGGGCCCGACAGGCCGGTTCTGATGGCCTTGCGGATGCGGTCGTTGATCTCCTCGATGATGCGCCTGGCCTCGGCCTCTGACCGTGCGCCGCGGGCCTGCTTGAGGGCCTCCTCGGCGTCCTTGCGCAGCGCCAGCGTGGGTGGCAGCGGCATCGAGAGCCCTTCGCTCTCGATCTTCTGCTTGATCCACCACATCTCGTCAAGGTGCCTGCCCTGCCCCGGAAGCGGTTTGCCGCTGCCCGGCAGGTCGTCGAACTGCCCGCGTTCCTCCGCCTCCCGGATCTGCCGGTCGATCCAGCTCTCGAAGGGCATCCCCGTGGGCTTACGCTCTGTCAACGTACCGACCTCCTATGCCAGGTTGTGCCTTGGTGCCAAGGGGCCGCGCCAGCCGAGCACGGCCTCGGTCATGCGGACGGACGCGAGCGTCGCGGCCACGTCGTGCACGCGCAGGATGCGGGCGCCCTTGAGGATGGCGACCACGTTGGCGGCGATCGTGCCCTCCTTGCGCTCCCCCTGCGGCCGGTCGAGCGTCTCGCCGATGAAGTCCTTGTTGGACAGGGCCACCAGCGTCGGGTAGCCGATCGAGGTGATCTCCTCCAGCCGGCGCGTGATCTCCAGCGAGTGGAAGGTGTTCTTGTTCAGGTCGTGCCCGGGATCGATGATGATCTTGTCCGGGGCGATGCCGGCCTTCAACGCGAAGGCGATCCTTTCGCGCAGGAAGTCCGCCACCTCGCTGACGACGTCGGCGTAGCTGGGCCGGAAGACGCGGCGGCCCGGCCCTCCGAGGCTGTGCGTGACCACCACGCTCGCGCCGGTCTCCGCGGCGACCTCGGCGAGGCCAGGCTCGCGCAGGCCGTTGGTGTCGTTGATGACGTCGGCGCCGGCCTCGACGGCGGCCCTGGCGACCTCGGGACGGTGGGTGTCGACCGAGATCACGGCGTCGGTGGCGGCCCTGACCCTGGCGATGACGGGCGCGACCCGGTCGATCTCCTCGGCCACCCCGATCCGGGACTGGGCGGCGCTGAAGGCGAAGCCGCCGATGTCCACCCAGTCGGCCCCTTCCGCCACGGCCTTCGTCGCCGCCGCCACCGCGCTGTCGAGCTCGAAGGTGCGGCCCTGGTCGTGGAAGGAGTTGGGCGTCCTGTTGACGATGGCCATGATGGCGACCTGGCGCTCGAAATCGAACTCCCGCCGCCCCAGGCGCCGAACCGGGGAGATGATCTCCGGGGAAAGCTGCTCGCCGCTCACACATCGAGACTACCTGGCAGGATGGCCGGGCTCCCGCGCGCGGGGGATCAGGCGGTGAAGCCGCCGAACGGGCCTCTTCCCGGTGAGGCGACCCTGATGCGCCGCATGCTCCTGCGGGCGTGCAGACCGGCCTGGAGCGGTAACCGCATGGTGAGCAGAACGGTGGTGCCACCTGGCCCGGTGCGGAAGTCGACCGCGTCGCACAACCGCCTGATCAGATAGATCCCCCGGCCCGTGTAGGAGTGGTCGGACGGCCGTTTGAGGCCGTTGACGTACCCGTCGGGGATGCCGGCCCCCCGGTCGCTGGTCTCGGACCGGATGACTCCATCGACGGTCCACAACTTGAAACTCCCGTGCCCGCCCGCGTGCTCGACGGCGTTGACCACGCTCTCGTGCACGGCCAGTACGAAATCGTCCAGCCGGGGACCGTGCAGACCGTTCTGCTCGGCCGTCTCGGCCACCACGTGCCGCAGCTTGCTGACGTCTTGGAGGGTGAAGGTCTGGACGATCAAGGTACGCATGCGCTCCTCCGTGCCGTTCCGACACACAGGCCGCGCTTCAGGACCTCGCGTGCCCTTCCTCTTCCCCGGTGTGCGGAACTTACACGCAGTCGTCTGGTTAGGGACGTCCGCCAATTCCCGTGGCGAGTTCACGTACGCGGGCGACAGGACCGCCTTCCGGAGCCAGCGGCGCAGTGTCCATGCCCGCACCCTCGTGCAACCCGTCCAGGAGCGCCCGTACGGCCTCCTGCGCCGAGTGCCGTGGCCGCCAGCCGAGCACTTCTTTCGCCCGTTCTATCTTCATGACCGGAATTCGCAGGGCCATCTCCAGCAGCCCCGGCGCGGCGGGCACGAGCCGCAGGTGCCACCCCGCGGCCACCGCCGCCTTGGCCAGCCCGCGCGGGACCGGCACCGTACGGGCGCCCAAAAGGTTCGCCAGGTCGTGCGCGTCGAGCACGGGCTCCGCGGCGATGTTGAACGCGCCCCGCACGGGTCTGGTGACGGCCAGCCGGTAGGCCTCGGCCGCGTCCGCGGCGTGCAGCACCTGCATCCGCAGCCCGGGGATGTCCGGCACGAACGGCACCCGGCCCGCCCTGATCAGCCGGCTCGGCAGGAACGGCCCGGCGAACAGCCGGCGCTGCTCGGTCGCGGCCTCCCGCTGGAAGATGAAGCCGGGTCTCATCCGTACCACCCGGATGTTGCGGTGGTCGTGCTCGAAGACGTCCAGCACCCGCTCGACGTAGGCCTTCTCCCGCCCGTACGCGGCCTCCGGCCAGCCGTGCGTCGGCCAGCTCTCCTCCACCGGCCGGTCCTTGGGCCCCGGCGAGTACGCCGCCACGGACGAGGCGTGGATCAACGCCGGCACGCCCGCCTCCGCCACCGCGCGGAAGACGCGCATGCTGCCGAGCACGTTGGCCCGCCAGGTGGTGGCGGGATCCCTGGTCGGCTGGAACAACCACGCCAGGTGCACCACCGCGTCCGCGCCGTCGAAGATGCGCGTCAGGTCGCCGGTCGCCACGTCGGCCTGCCGCCAGTCGGTGCGCTCGACGCGCCAGCCCGGCAGGCGGCGCGCGACACCCACGATCGAGGTCACGTCGCGGTCGGCGGCCAGCGCGCGAACCACGCTCGTCCCGACGTTCCCGGTGGCGCCGACCACAACGACTCTCATGCGTGCTCCGCTGCCCCCCAAGAAGGCCCCGAAACCCCACTGAGCTGCCATGTCAGGGCGCGAACACATTCTTCACCGCTCCGTGTCAAGGCACGAGCGCGCTCCCCACCGCTCCGTGCCAAGAAATGAGCGCAGGGTCAGGGCGCGAGCACGATCTTGACGGCTCCGCCGGCCTTCTTCTGGAACGTCTCGTACGCCTGCGGCGCCTGCTCCAGCGGCAACCGGTGAGTGGTCAGATCCATCACCCCGAGCGGGTCGGCGTCCGTCGCGCTTGCCGTGCCAGGTGACCGCTTTCATGCTCGTCTCCTCAACGCTCGGAGCACAAAAGCCGCATACCCGCACATAGCACTCCAAACAGCTCCCGGCTCCTGGCCCGCGCCCTAGACTGCGCCGCATGGAACGCAGAGAGCCCACACCCTTCACTCCCGACGAGAAGGCGCGCTTCGTCGTCTCCATGTCCGAGTGGCTCGCCAAGGAACTGCTGGAGAAGGGCTCGACCCGGCTGGCCGGCGTGGACACCCCCGGCAACCAGGCCAACTTTCAGGAGGTGGCCACCCGGGTGAGCGCGATGCTCCAGCGCAAGGTGATCACCGTATCCAGCAGCCACGGCATGACGTTCGAGCTCGTCAACGAGCAAATCCCTGGCCAGGAGCGGTCCGCCATAACACCGTGATAGGGGTCATTTGACACGACCACTCCTCGTATCGGGTCTCGTACGGTGGCGGCACCCCCCAGTACGAGGAGAGTTCACATGCTCCCCAGAAAGACCCTGACGGCGGGAATCGCCTTGGCCGTCACCACCCTGATCGCCGTCCCGGCCGTCGCCTTCGCGGCGCGGAGCGGCCCGGACGACACCCTGTTCGACCAGGCCAGGACGAGCGCGTCCATCATGTCCGATCCCCCTCCCGGCCTGGTGGACGCGCTCGCCCGCGACCTCGGCGTCACCACGGAACAGGCCGGGCAACGGCTGGTGAACGAGGCCGCCGCGGCCGGCGTAGAGCCCCGCCTGCGCGCCCTGCTCGGCTCGGCCTACGCCGGCACCTGGGTCACCGGCCCGACCGCCACCCCGGTCGCCGCCACCACCGACCCGTCCAAGGCCGGCGACCTCGCGGCGGCCGGCGTCCAGGCCAGGGTGGTCACCCGCTCGCTCGACCGGCTCGACCAGGTCAAGACCGCCCTCGACCAGGCGTCGGCCAAGGCCCCGAAGACCGCGCCGGTCTGGTACGTGGACGTCCCGGGCAACACCGTGGTCGTCCTGACCTCCACCCCGTCCAAGGCCGCCGCCTGGGTACGGACCAGCGGCGCCGACCCCTCGGCCGTCCGCGTGGTGCGCTCCGACGAGCGCCCGGAGACCTACTACGACGTACGCGGCGGCGACGCCTACTACATCGGCACCGGTTCGCGCTGCTCGGTCGGCTTCTCCGTGACGCGGGCCGGCTCGCAGGGCGGCTTCGTGACCGCCGGCCACTGCGGCAACACCGGCGCGAGCACCACGGGCCACAACCGGGTGGCCCAGGGCACCTTCCGCGGCTCGTCCTTCCCCGGCAACGACTACGCCTGGATCGAGGTCAACACGCAGTGGACCCCCGTAGGCGTGGTGAACGGCTACAGCGCCGGCATCCTGCCCGTGCGCGGCTCGGCCGTCGCCCAGCCCGGCGCGTCGATCTGCCGCTCCGGCTCGACCACCCAGTGGCGCTGCGGCTCGGTGCAGCAGCTCAACACCAGCGTCACCTACCCGCAGGGCACGGTCAGCGGCGTGACCAGGACCAGCGTCTGCGCCGAGCCCGGTGACTCGGGCGGCTCGTTCATCTCGGGCGACCAGGCCCAGGGCGTCACCTCGGGCGGCTCGGGCAACTGTAGTTCGGGCGGCACGACGTACTTCCAGCCGGTCAACGAGATCCTGTCCACCTACGGGCTGACCCTGGCCACCCAGGGCGGCGGCCCCTCACCCACCATCACGCCGACGAACCCGGGCGGCACCTGGGCGCCCAACACGCCCTACGCGACGGGCGCCACCGTCACCTACGGCGGCGCCACGTACCGATGCCTGCAGGGTCACACCTCGCAGGTGGGCTGGGAACCTCCCATAGTGCCCGCCCTCTGGCAGCGGATCTAGGAAGAACCCCCAGGCCGGGGAGCCCCCTCCCCGGCCTGGGCCTCCTGCACGGTCTCGCCCGCCAGGGACTCCCGCTCCTCCGCGATGCGCAGGGCCTCCTCCACCAGCGTCTCCACGATCTGCGACTCGGGCACGGTCTTGACCACCTCGCCCTTGACGAAGATCTGGCCCTTGCCGTTGCCCGAGGCCACCCCCAGGTCAGCCTCCCTGGCCTCGCCGGGACCGTTGACCACGCACCCCATGACCGCCACCCGCAGCGGGTACGGGAACCCCTCCAGCGCCGCCGTCACCCGGTCGGTCAGCGTGTAGACGTCCACCTGGGCCCGCCCGCACGACGGGCAGGAGACGATCTCCAGTCGCCGCTCCCGCAGGCCGAGGGATTCCAGGATGCCGATGCCGACCTTGACCTCCTCCACCGGCGGCGCGGACAACGACACCCTGATCGTGTCGCCGATCCCCTCCTCCAGCAGGATGCCGAAGGCCACCGCCGACTTGACCGTGCCCTGTATGAGCGGCCCCGCCTCGGTCACGCCGAGGTGCAGGGGGTAGTCACACCTTCTGGCCAGCAGCCGGTACGCGGCCACCATCACCTGCGGATCGTGGTGCTTGACCGAGATCTTGATGTCGGTGAACCCGTGCTCCTCGAACAACGAGCACTCCCACAGCGCCGACTCCACCAGCGCCTCCGGCGTGGCCTTGCCATGCTTGGCCAGCAGCCGCCGGTCGAGCGACCCGGCGTTGACCCCGATCCGGATCGGCACGTCCCGATCGCGCGCAGCCCGTGCGATCTCTCCCACCTTGTCATCAAATTTCCTGATATTGCCGGGGTTGACGCGCACTGCGGCGCAACCCGCCTCGATGGCGGCGAAGACGTACTTCGGCTGGAAATGGATGTCGGCGATGACCGGGATCTGCGACTTGCGGGCGATCTGCGGCAGCGCGTCGGCGTCGTCCTGGGACGGCACGGCCACCCGGACGATCTGGCAGCCCGCCGCGGTCAGCTCGGCGATCTGCTGCAACGTGGCGTTGACGTCGGCCGTGACCGAGGTGGTCATGGACTGCACGGTGACGGGGGCGTCGCCGCCGACCGGCACGCCGCCCACCATGACCTGGCGGGAGACGCGACGCGGACGGCGGGCGGCGGGCAGCCCGAGACTTACAGGGGCCATCTGTTCAGTTCCTTTCTGATCGCGTACGCGATGCCCTGACCGGTGAGCCCGGCCTCGGCCAGCAGTTCGGACCTGCTGCCCTGGCCGATGAACTCGCACGGCAGACCGAGGTTGAGCATCCGCGGGCCCGGCGCGCAGACCTGCCGGACCAGTGCGCCGGCCCCGGAGGAGGCGACGCCGTCCTCGACCGTGACCACCAGCCGGCTGGCGCAGACCAGCTTGCCCAGGTCCGCCGAGACCGGGATGACCCAGCGCGGATCGACCACGGTCACGCCGAGGCCCGTCGCGGCCAGCATCGCGGCGGCGCTCAGGCACGGCCCGGCCATCGGCCCGATGGCCACGATGAGCACGTCGCCGCCGCCGGCGGCCAGCACGTCCAGCGCGCCGACGCTGCCGGCCGGCGGTATCTCCGCCTCCGCCGCCGCCTTGGGGAAGCGCAGCGCCGTGGGGCCGCCGTGCTCCACGGCCTCCTCCAGCAACTCGTGCAGGCGGACCACGTCGCGCGGGGCGGCCACCCGCATTCCGGGCACTAGCGCCAGCGCGGCCAGGTCCCACATGCCGTGGTGGCTGGGCCCGTCGGGCCCGGTGATCCCGGCCCGGTCGAGTGCCAGCGTCACCGGCAGCCGGTGCAGCGCGATGTCCATCAGCACCTGGTCGATCGCGCGGTTGAGGAAGGTGGCGTAGATCGCGACCACGGGGTGCAGGCCGCTCATGGCCATGCCCGCGGCCGAGGCCAGGGCGTGCTGCTCGGCGATGCCGACGTCGAACATGCGCCCGGGGAAGCGCCGGCCGAAGGCGGCCAGCCCGGTGGGGCCCGGCATGGCCGCGGTGATGGCGACCAGGTCGTGACGCCGCTCGCCCAGCGCGCACAGGTGCTCGGCGAAGGCGTGCGTCCAGGTGGGCGTGCGCGGCGCGACGGGCTGCCCGGTCGCCGGGTCGGTGACCGGGATGGCGTGCAGGTGTTCGTCGAGGTCCTGCTCGGCGGGCTCGTAGCCGTGACCCTTGCGGGTCAGGCAGTGCACCACCACCGGCTCGCGCAACTCGCGCGCCGCGCGCATGGCCTGCTCCAGCGCCTCGATGTCGTGCCCGTCCACCGGGCCGAGGTAACGCAGGCCGAGGTTCTCGAAGACGGTGATGCCGGGGGCGGCGCGCAGCCGGTCGAGGTGGCCGGCGCAGCCGCCGACCGTCGGCGCGTAGGAGCGGCCGTTGTCGTTGAGCACGACGATGACCGGGCGGTGCCTGGCCGCGCCCAGGTTGTTGAGCGCCTCCCAGGCCACGCCGCCGGTGAGCGCGCCGTCGCCGACCACGGCGACCACCGCCCGCCGGTCGTCGCCGGCCAGGGCGCGGGCCTTGGCCATGCCGTCGGCGTAGGACAGCGCGGTGGAGGCGTGCGAGCTGGCCAGGTGGTCGTGGGGTGACTCCTCCCTGCTGGGGTAGCCGCTCAGGCCGCCCCGGCAGCGCAGCGCGTCGAAGCTGGTGCGGCGGCCGGTGAGGATCTTGTGGACGTACGCCTGGTGTCCGGTGTCGAACACGATCAGGTCCTCGGGTGAGTCGAACACCCGGTGCAGCGCGATCGTGAGCTCGACGATGCCGAGGTTGGAGCCGAGGTGGCCGCCCCTCGCGCTCACTTTGTCGATCAGGAAGTCGCGGATTTCCCTGGCCAGCCCGGGAAGGAGCCGGGCGGGGAGGGCTTGCAGGTCATCGGGGGTGGAAACGTAGGGCAGCAGGGTCTTCATGACATCCCCTGACACTGGGTTTGCAGTGGCAAAAGAAGAGTTGAGCCACAAAAGACACTTTACACGCTCCGTATTCAATGAGTAACTAGGGGTAGTGACTGACTGAACAGAAGGAGCCGCGCGCATGCCGGTGGGCTTCACTCAGCAACCCCTTGGTGCACGGATTGATCGGCGTCTGAGCGATTTCCTGGACAACTGGCGGACCCCCGTGTCCGACCCCGGCGTGGAGACCGCGTACGGCCTGCTGGTCGACTTCATCCTGAGCGGCGGCAAGCGTGTGCGGCCGCATCTGTGTTACTGGGGCTGGCGCGGCGCCGGCGGGGACGACTGCGAAGAGATCATCAGCGCCGCGGCCGCCCTTGAGCTGTGCCACGCGGGCCTGCTCATCCACGACGACATCATGGACGGCAGCCAGCTGCGCCGCGGCCACGCCACCGTGCACAGGAGCCTGACCGACCTGCACCGCGGCCCGGGAGCCGAGGCGTTCGGGCGGGCCGGCGGCATCCTGCTCGGCACGCTCAGCCTGGCCTGGTCGGACGCGCTGCTGTCGTCGTGCGGAGTTGACGCGACCCGGCTGCGCGCGGCGCACCACCTGTTCGACGCCATGCGCACCGAGGTCATCAGCGGCCAGTACCTCGACGTCCTGGCCCAGCTCCGCTCCGGCGCGACCGAGGCGGAGGCGCTGACGGTGATCCGCTACAAGAGCGCCAAGTACACCGTCGAGCGTCCGCTGCAGATCGGCGGCGCGCTGGCCGGCGCCTCGAAGGAGTTGCTGGAGTCGTACTCGCGCTTCGGCGTGCCGCTGGGCGAGGCGTTCCAGCTCCGCGACGACGTGCTCGGCACGTTCGGCGCGGCGGCGGAGACCGGCAAGTCGGCGCTGGACGACCTGCGCGAGGGCAAACAGACCGTGATGTACGCCCACGCCGTGCAGCACGCCTCCCCCGGCCAGCTCACCCACCTGCGCGCCTGGCACGGCAACCCGGCGCTGACCGAGGAGCACGCCGAGCGGATGCGTGAGACCTTCCGCGACACCGGCGCGCTGGCCAAGGTCGAACAGATGATCGAACAACGCGTGCGCGAGGCCATGTCGGCCCTGGCAGAGGCGCCGATCAAGCCGGATGCCGCCGGCGTGCTTGCCCAGATGGCCGACCAGCTCGCGCACCGGACCAAGTAGAGGGGTCACCCATCATGGGCCGGGTACTTCTGGCGGCCCCGCGCGGCTACTGCGCGGGCGTCGAACGTGCGATCTTGACGGTGGAGGAGGCGCTGAAGCGCTTCGGGCCACCTGTCTACGTGCGTAAGCAAATCGTGCACAACACCCACGTGGTGGACGACCTGACCCGTCGCGGCGCGGTCTTCGTCGAGGAGCTCGACGAGGTTCCCGACGACGCGCTGGTCGTCTTCTCCGCGCACGGCGTCTCGCCGGCGGTGAAGGGGGCGGCGCGGGAGCGCGGGCTGCGTACCATCGACGCCACCTGCCCGCTGGTCACCAAGGTGCACAAAGAGGCCGTGCGGATGGCCGAGGACGGATACGAGATCGTGCTCATCGGCCACGCCGAGCACGAGGAGATCGAGGGCACGCTCGGCGAGGCCCCGGAACGCATCCACGTCGTGGACCCTGCCAGGACCGGCGAGGTCTCCCCCGGTCGCCCGCAAAAGGTGAGCTGGTTGTCGCAGACCACGCTGTCGGTGGACGAGACCATGCGTGCCGTCGGCGAGCTGCGCGAACGCTTCCCCGACCTGGTCGATCCGCCCAGCGACGACATCTGCTACGCCAGCCAGAACCGCCAGGAGGCGATCGCCGCGATCGCGCCGCGGTGCGAGCTGGTCATCGTCGTCGGCTCGGCCAACTCCTCCAACTCCCGGCGGCTGGTGGAGGTCGCGCTGGACGCGGGCGCGAAGGCGGCCTACCTGGTGGACCGGGCCGCCGACGCCGACGAGCGATGGCTCGACGGCGTCGAGACCGTCGGGGTCAGCTCCGGCGCCTCCGTGCCCGACCTGCTGGTCACCCAGCTCCTCGACTGGCTCGCGGCCGGCGGATACGCCGACGTGGAGCCGGTGACCCTCACAGAAGAGACCCTGACCTTCTCGCTCCCGCTCGAACTCCGTTCCAACCGCAGGCCCGGCTAGGCCCCACACCGAGATTGGCGGTGCACCACGATGACCGAAACAACGCACACGACCGCGCCTGAAAACGGCGGCAACGGGCAGCTGAGCCTCAGCACCGATGCCGCCAGGCAACTCGCCACGACGACCAAGACGCCGCCGCAGATGCAGGAGATCACCTCCCGCTGGTTGCTGCGGCTGCTGCCGTGGGTGCAGTGCTCGGGCGGCGTGTTCCGGGTGAACCGGCGGCTGACGTACACGCTCGGGGACGGCCGGATCACCTTCAGCACCACGGGGTCCGATGTCCGGGTCATCCCGGCGGAGCTGACCGAGCTGCCGATGCTGCGCGGCTTCGATGAGATGGAGGTGCTCGAAGCGCTGGCCGACCGTTTCACCCAGCGCGAGATCGAGGCCGATCAGCAGATCGTCGCGGAGGGCGACGAGGTGGACGAGCTCGTGCTGATCGCCCACGGCCGGGTGGCCAAGGCCGGGCGCGGCGCGTACGGCGACGACCAGAACCTCGGCGTGCTGGCCGACGGCGACTACCTCGGCGAGCAGGCCCTGGTCCAGGGCGGGCAGCACGCCTACACCGCCCGCACCAAGACGGCCACCACCGTGCTGACGCTCTCCCGGCGGGACTTCGAGGAGGTCGCCGAGCAGTCCTCCGCGCTGCGCGAGCACGTCGAGAACTGGCGTACCGGCGGTGACCGCGCCCAGAACGACTATGGCGAGGCCGCGATCGACATGTCCTCCGGCCACATCGGCGAGCACGCGCTGCCCGGCACGTTCGTGGACTACGAGGTGTCCCCGCGCGAATACGAGCTGAGCGTCGCCCAGACCGTCCTGCGCGTGCACAGCCGGGTCACCGACCTGTACAACCAGCCGATGAGCCAGCTCGACCAGCAGCTCCGCCTCACGGTCGAGGCCCTGCGCGAGCGCCAGGAGACCGAGCTGGTCAACAACAAGGAGTTCGGCCTGCTGCACAACGCCGACTTCGGCCAGCGCATCCGCCCCCGCTCGGGGCCGCCCACCCCGGACGACCTCGACGACCTGCTGGCCAAGGTGTGGAAGGAGCCCTCGTTCTTCCTGGCCCACCCGCAGGCCATCGCCGCCTTCGGCAGGGAGTGCAGCAAGCGCGGCGTCTACCCGGAGACCAATGAGGTCGGCGGGCACCGGGTGTCGGCCTGGCGGGGGGTGCCGATCTTTCCGTGCAACAAGATCCCGGTGTCGGGCACACAGACGACGTCGATCGCGCTCATGCGTACCGGGCAGGAGAACCAGGGTGTCATCGGCCTGCACCAGACCGGCATCCCCGACGAGTACCAGCCGAGTTTGTCGGTCCGCTTCATGAACGTCAACGAGAAGGCGGTCGTCTCCTACCTGGTCAGCGCCTACTACTCGGCCGCCGTCCTGGTGCCGGACGCGCTCGCCCTGCTGGAGGACGTCGAGCTCGGCAGGAACGGCTGACCTGAGCCCCTTCCGCCGGCCGTCCGGGCGGGGCGGCCGGCGGAGGACGCCGACCTTGAAGGAGCCACCTTTGTCACAGCCGTTTGAACTGCCGGACTTCTATCTGCCGTACCCTGCCCGGCTCAACCCCCATCTCGAAGCGGCCCGCACGCACTCCAAGCGGTGGGCCCGCGAGCTGGGCATGCTCGAAGGCTCGGGCGTCTGGGAAGAGGCCGACCTGGACGCCCACGACTATCCGCTCTTGTGCTCCTACACCCATCCCGACTGCGACGCCGCCGAGCTGTGCCTGGTCACCGACTGGTACGTGTGGGTCTTCTTCTTCGACGACCACTTCCTGGAGGTCTTCAAACGCTCCGGCGACCTGCGGGGCGGCAAGGACTACCTGAACCGGCTGGCCCGCTTCATGCCGATGGGCTCGGACCTGACCGTGCCGGAGCCGGCCAACCCGGTCGAGGCGGGCCTGGCCGACCTGTGGTCGCGTACGGTGCCCGGCATGTCGCTGGCCTGGCGGGCGCGTTTCGCGGAGAGCACCCGCAACCTGCTGGACGAGTCGCTCTGGGAGCTGGCCAACATCAACACCGGGCGGGTGGCCAACCCGGTCGAGTACATCGAGATGCGCCGCAAGGTCGGCGGCGCACCCTGGTCGGCCGGGCTCGTCGAGCACGCCGTGCGGGCCGAGGTGCCGGCCGGGATCGCGGCCACCCGGCCGCTGCGGGTGCTGCGCGACTCCTTCTCCGACTCCGTGCACCTGCGTAACGACCTGTTCTCCTACCAGCGCGAGGTCGGGGACGAGGGCGAGCTGAGCAACGGCGTGCTGGTGCTGGAGAAGTTCCTCGGCTGCGGCACGCAGGAGGCCGCGAACGCGGTCAACGACCTGCTGACCTCGCGCATGCAGCAGTTCGAGCACACGGCGGTCTTCGAGCTGGGGCCGCTGTTCGTGGAGCAGGCCGTGGACCCGCTGAGCGCCGCCGGCGTGCTGGCCTACGTCAAGGGGCTGCAGGACTGGCAGTCGGGCGGGCACGAATGGCACATGCGCTCCAGCAGGTACATGAACGAGCGGGCGCGGGCCGCCCGGCCGCTGGGCATGTCGGCGCTGGTGGACCGGCTGGGCGCCAAGCGGCTGCGCAACTTCACGCACGTGCCGTACCAGCGGGTGGGGCCCTCGCGGATCCCCGAGCTGAGCGTGCCGTACGACCTCAGGCTCTCGCCCCACCTGGACGCCGCCCGCCGCAACCTGGTGGTCTGGTGCGCCGCGATGGGCATACTCGAACCCCCGAGCGGGATCGGCCCGGCGGTGTGGGACGCGGACAGGCTGATCGACATCGATCTGCCGCTGTGCGCGGCGGGCCTGCATCCCGACGCCTCTCCCGAGGAGCTGGACCTGGCCTCGCGCTGGCTGGCCTGGGGGACGTACGGGGACGACTACTTCCCCGTAGCCTACGGCAGGACGCGCAACCTGGCGGCGGCCAAGGTGACGGTGGACCGGCTCGGGGCGTTCATGCCGCTGGACCTGTCGCCCGTGCCGCCGCCGGCCAGCCCGCTGGAGCGCGGGCTGGCGGACGTGTGGGTGGCGACGGCCGGGCCGATGCCGCCGCAGGATCGGCGCAAACTGCGCACGGCGGTCGAGGACATGTGCGCGAGCTGGTTGTGGGAGCTGGCCAACGAGATCGCGGGCCACATCCCCGATCCGGTGGACTACCTGGAGATGCGCCGGCAGACCTACGGCGCCGACCTGACGATGAGTCTGTGCCGGCTGCGGCACTCCAAGGGGATTTCGGCGGAGTTCTACGCCAGCGGCCCCATGGTGGCGCTGGAGAACGCGATGCAGGACGCCGGGCTGCTGGTCAACGACGTCTTCTCCTACCAGAAGGAGATCGAGTTCGAGGGTGAGGTGCACAACTGCGTCCTGGTGGTGCAGAACTTCTTCGACTGCGACTATCCGGCGGCGCTCGGCATCGTCAGTGATCTGCAGGTCTCGCGGGTGGCGCAGTTCGAGCACATCGTCGCGAACGAGTTGCCGGTTCTGTGCGACGACTTCGGCCTGGACGCCGAGGCGCGCGCGGAGGTGGACGCGTTCGTGACCGAGTCGCGCGACTGGCTGGCCGGGATCCTCAACTGGCACCGCAACTGCTTCCGCTACGACGAGCCGTCGCTGCTGCGCCACAACCGGCCTCCCGACCTGCGCCCCGGCGGGCCCAGCGGCCTGGGCACCTCGGCCGCGATGGTCAGTCCCACAGGGGCGCGTGGCGGACCTTGGGCTGGTAGAACCACCCCATCATGCTCAGCAGCCGCTGCTGGTACGGCGTGACGTTGCGCAGGCGGATCCACCGCTGAGAGGGCGGCAGCCCGGGCATGACGAGCACGCGCAGCCCCGAGACGTCGATGAAGGTCAGCGCGCCGGTGTCGACCACGATGTAACCGCCCTGCCGGCAACCCGCCAGGGCGGTGGCCAGCGCGGGGCTGTTGGAGGCGTCGATCTCGCCCACGAGCGCGACAGCCGGCACTCCCGGCGCCGCCGCCAGGCTGATCGTCAGCTGGTCGTCCTGGTAGAGCAGCCGTTCCTGGACGTTCACACTCCCCACCCCCAACACGGCACGTTCTGGGGGTTGTCGCCGCGCCGGCACCCACGCGGCGGACCATCGCGTCCGGCGATTAATCCAAAATCCAGGCTACACCACGTTTGTTTCGCTATGTAATCTTCGTCGGTTTATGACCGATTTTTCGGGTAATCCTGAATGTCGCCGTCCGGGCGCCGCGCGCGCCGGCCGTTCCCCCGGGCCGCGACGGGGTGAGCCGGTTTGCCGACGATCTCCCCAGCGACCTGCGGCGACGCCTGGTGACCGCTTCGAGCCATCCAAAAGGCCGAAATATCAGCTTATTGCGGCTGGAACGGATGGCGTTTTGTCGCAACGAAGGGCGAGAAAGGCACAGAGAAGACAACTGTGACGTCTCCGGGCGCGGCTCGAAACGGGAGCGCTGATAGCCATGAAACAGAGACTGGTGCTGGTGGCTCTGTGTGTGATCGTGAGCGCCGCACACGCGGCTCCCGCCCTGGCCGGCCGCACCTCGGCCGGCGTGCTCGCGCTCAGGACCGCACTGGAGATGATCGGGGTCCCGTACGCGTGGGGCGGCGGCGGGGTGCACGGACCCGGCTACGGCATCGGCCGGGGCGCCAAGACCAAGGGGTTCGACTGCTCGGGACTGACGGAGTACGCCTACGCGCGGGCCGGAACCCTCATCGGAACCACCACTTCGGAGCAGTGGCGCTCGGGCGTACGGGTGCCAAGGGAACTGCTCGAACCGGGGGACCTGGTCTTCTACGACAGCGACCCGAGCAGCCCGGGGCCGAGCCACGTGGGGCTGGTGGTGGACGCCGAACGCATGGTGCACGCGCCGCACACCGGCGCTTCGGTGCGGATCGATCCGCTGGACCGCGACGACCTGCTGGGATTCGTCCGGCCGGAGGTCGGCCGCGACGCGATGGGCCTGTGACATGCGTCGGCCGTACGCCCCCGGCCGACCCTCAAGGGGGTCGTGCCGGGGACGTACGGCCACCGAACGTTTCCGGTATGCCGGGAGCCGACTCCGTGGACTCGCGAGTCTCCACGGCCCGGCCCCCGATCACCTGAGGCGAAAGGAGAACGGTTGACCACGCGGCCCGGTCCGGAACGGAGCCGCCGCGCTATCCCTGCCTGACTGCCCTACGTCTTAACGAGCCTGGGCGCGGCCGTTGTCGATGTCGGTGTCGACGTTGCCGTCACCGACCATCGGCTGGTTGTTGTTCAGCGCCTGGGCGTTGATCTCGTCCGCGATCTGGATGACGTTGACCTCGATGTCGTGCAGGATGTCGTTGGCCGCATTGTTCAGGATGTCATCGATGATCTGGAACTGGGACAGCAGCGCCTGGCCCTTGTTCGTGACGTTGGGCCCGACGTCGGCGGACGCCGCGGTGGCGGAGAAGCTGAGCGCGGCGGCCGCGATCGCGGCACCGGCCAGAATACGACGGATCATGTTTGTGTTCCTCCATGGGAAAGGCGCGGAAGTCCAGCGCCCAAAGGTTATTCGCACAGGGCGGTTAGGTGCCGCGAACAACGATCGTGGGAGACGATTCATATCGCAACTCGAAATCCCCCTCATGGAGGTCAAGGAGGCGCTTTTATTCTTTGGCACTGGTATTTCGCGGCCATCGAAGTGGTCCACGGATAACGCGTCAATGCCGCACGGTCGAACGGCCGGCACCAATGGTTCGATGCGTCCGCCATACGTCCTCGGCCTGGCCTTGCGGGGTCGTGCCGAGGACGTATGGCCGCTGAACGCTATCGGTGCTTCGAAAGCCGTTCCGTGGCCTCGCGAGTCTCCACGATCTGTTCTTTCACTCACCTGGGGCAGCGGAGGGACGTCGGCCGCGTTCCGGTCCGGATCGCCGGCCGCCGTGCGCTCTCCGCTGAACGACCCGCGTCTTAGCGGGCCTGGGAGGCGCCGTTGTCGATGTCGGTGTCCCTGTTGTGGTTGCCGACCTCGGGCTGGTTGTTGTTCAGCGCGCTGACGTTGACCTCGTCCAGGATCTGGATGACGTTGACCTCGATGTCGTGCAGCGAGTCGTTCAGCACGTTGTTCAGGGCGTCGTCGATGATCTGGAACTGGCTCAGGATCGCCTGGCCGCCGTTGTACGGGTTGGGGCCGACGTCGGCGGACGCGGCGGAGGCGGAGAAGCCGAGCGCGACAGCCGCGATCGCGGCACCGGCCAGAATACGACGGATCATGTTTGTGTTCCTCCGTGGGAAAAGGCGCGGATATTCAGCGCCATAGTCGTTCGTGCGGGGCTGTGTGGTGCCGCGATTAACGATCGCGGTAAGCGGCGGAGTCCGCAACCTGGAAAGACCTGATGGAGGTCAAAAAGACGCCTCGGTTTTTTGGCATCTTTCCTTAAGCCGCGTCATGTCGCCGTGGGACGGCGAGACTCCGCCGCCGACTCTTCGTCGGCTCGGGAGCGGGCGGGCGGAGAGGACCGCGCCTGGTCACTTCTCCGCTCCCGCACCTCGGACTAGCGGGCCTGGGCCTGGCCGTTGTCGATGTCGGTGTCCCAGTTGTGGTTCTGGACCTGCGGCTGGTTGTTGTTCAGCGCGCTGACGTCGACCTCGTCCAGGATCTGGATGACGTTGACCTCGATGTCGTGCAGCACGTCGTTGAGGGAGTCGTTCAGAGCGTCGTCGATGACCTGGAACTGGCTCAGGATGGCCGCACCCGAGTTGTTCGGGTTGGGGCCGACGCCGGCGGACGCGGCGGAGGCGGAGAAGCCGAGCGCGACAGCCGCGATCGCGGCACCGGCCAGAATACGACGGATCATGTTCACGTTCCTCCATGGATAGGCGCGGGAATCAGCGCCACAGACGTTCGTGCAGGGCTCATAGGTGCCGCGAATAACAATCGCGGTAACTCACCCTGGCCGCAACACAAAAATCCCTGATCGAGGTCAAAAAGCCGCCTCGGTTTCTTGGCATCATTCCCGGCCGGCCGCCGTCCCTATATCGGACCGGGGCGGAGAACGAGGAAGACCGCGTCCGGTCCGGACGCGGTCTTCCTTGGTTCTGCTATCAGATTAGCGGGCCTGCGAGTGGCCGTTGTCGATGTCGGTGTCGACGTTGTGGTCGCCCACCGTCGGCTGGTTGTTGTTCAGCACGCTGGCGTTCACCTCGTCCAGCAGGGAGATGATGTTGACCTCGATGTCGTGCAGCGAGTTGTTCAGCGCGTTGTTCAGCACGTCGTCGGCGATCTGGAACTGACTCGCGACGTTCGCGCCCTCGTTGTGCGTGTTGGGGCCGAGGTCGGCGGACGCGGCGGTGGCCGAGACGCCGATGGCGGCGGCCGCGATCGCGGCACCGGCCAGAATACGACGGATCATGTTTACGTTCCTCCATGGATAGGCGCGGAATTCAGCGCCGCAGTCGTTTGCGCATGGCTCATGGGTGCCGCAATTAACAATCGCGGCAACTCGCCTAAACCGCAACGCAGAACGGCCTTTTCGAGGTCAAATGGGTGCCTCGATTCTTTGGCCGCGACTTTTCCCTTCCGGAGCAACGGGGTCTCTGCTGACGAGCATTCAACCTCTGTCCGACCTGCCGCCGGGACCCATGGGCCAATCGTTCACCGCCCTTTGGGCAATGATCAACCGGCCCTTTGGGGCTCCATCATCGGCCCTCGGGGTCGGCCAGGCGGTCGAGGGCGGCCGACAGGCGCCGGACGACTTCCAGGCACTCCCGCGCCTGCTCGGCCCCCAGCTCCCCCACCAGGCGGTCGGCGAAATCCTGATGAGCAGGGGTGATCCTGTCGATCGACTCCCGCCCGGCCGCCGTGGGCCGCAGCAGCTTGGCGCGCCGATGCGCCGGGTTGGGCCGGTATTCGGCCAGCCCTCGCTCCACCAGCAGATCCGCGATCCGCTGCACCCCTTGTCTGGTCATCCCCATGGCACGGGCGATCCCCGCGACGGGCAACGGCTCGCGCAGCACGGCGCCCAGCACCTGCCACCACGCGGCCGTCATCCCCGCCGGCTGCGCCAGCCCCTCCGCGACCCGGAGGAACTGCCCGTTGAGCCGGAAGGCCCCCAGCGCCATCCCCGACAGCAGGTCACCGCTCTCGCTCACGCCGACATCAGCACCTCGAAGGCGGAGGCGTCGCTCTTGGCGAAGAGCCGGAACCAGGCGTCGAGCACCTCGGGCCGGAAGACGTCGAGCCGCCGGAAGATCTCCCTGGCGAACGCCACCTGCTCCGTCGGCCCGGCCGTGACGAGGTCGCGGTCGAGCACCGCGTCGCCGTCGAGGTAGCGCTTCGCGCCCGCGTAGCCCTCCTGCGCCAGCAGATACTGCGCCACGGCGCTGGTGTGGTCACGGTCGTCCAGCAGGCCCTCGCGGGCCAGCCCGGCCGTCGCGCCGCAGATGGCCGCCACCGGCACCCCGGCGTCGAGGAACTCGCGGGCCTTGCGCGCGAACGGCGCCAGCGTCTGCCCGGTGTCCCACAGGTCGGCCCCGGGCAGGATGAGCAGCGCGCTGTCGGCCGGTGAGAGGTCGGCGAGCGCGCGGTCGGGGGTGACGCTCAGGCCGCCCATGGACCGCACCGGGTCGGTGGTCAGGCCCACGGTGACGACCTCGTAGCCGCCCGGCTCCCGGTGGTAGCGCCCGTTGCGCAGGTGCGCGGTCGCGTGACCGGTCTCCCAGTCGGCGAAGGTGTCGTACACGGCATGGTGAACGATGCGGTTCTGCATGACAGTATGTTGTCATTTCGACAGTGTGTTGTCAACACAGAACCGTGCGAGGATGGTCCGCATGGCAGAGATCGTCGGCGGCGGACGTCCGGTCAACGACGCCGAACGGCGCGTGATCGCTTATCTACGCGATCACGCCCCCGCCGACTGGCTGCTGCTGCACAACGTCGAGGTCCCGCGCGGCCACGACGTCTTCGAGGTGGACCTGCTCGTGCTGACCGCGCACTCCCTCGTGGTCGTGGACGTCAAGGGCACCAGAGGGCGCATCGAGGTGTCGGGCACCCGCTGGTTCCCGCCGCGCAGGGAGGCGTTCGGTTCGCCGGTGGCCAAACTGCGGGGCACCGCGAAGGCGCTCAAGGGCCTGCTGGTGTCCAGGGCCACCCAGCTCGAACGCGTCTACGTCGACAGCCTGGTCGTGCTCACCTCGCCCGACGCCGAACTGGTGGACCCGGCGGGCCGCGACGCGGTCAACGTCACCGACCTGACCGGCCTGCTGGCCACGCTGAGCGACCTGACGCGGGTCAGGCGCGGGTGCAGCCCCGACGCCAGGCCGTACATGACGGCGATCCTCGACGCGCTCAACCAGACCGTACGCCGCAGCACCGCCCCGCCCAGGTTCGGCAACTGGGAGGTCGAGGAGCAGCTCGGCGGCGACACCAAGGTCACCGAATACCGCGCGTTCAACGCCACGCTGCCCGGCAGCGAGACCGTGCTGCTGCGCGTCTACCAGGCCGATCCGCTGGCCGACCAGGAGGCGCGGGCGGCCGAGCGGCAGCGCATCGCCAACGCCTACCAGACGCTGGCCCGCATCCCGCCGCACCCGTGCGTGGTGCGCTCGCGCGACTTCTTCGCCATCGACGACGAGAGCCGGTTCGTGCTGGTGCTCGACGACGTGCATGGCCAGGCGCTGCACCTGTCGCTGGGCCAGGGCGCCTCGCTCAGCGTGATCCAGGACCTGCTGCGCGGGCTGGCGCACGCGCACGCCAACGGCGTGGTGCACCGGGCGCTCACCCCCGCCTCCGTGCTGGTCACCGACGACGGGCACGCGGTGCTGACCGGCTTCGACTACGCCAAGCCAGGCCCGCGCAACTACACCGTGGCGCACGAACTGGGCAACGTGCTCGACGCCCACTACGTGGCGCCGGAGTGCCAGGAGCGGCCCGACCTCATGACCACCGCCTCCGACGTGTACGCGGCCGGCGCCATCGCCTTCCAGCTCCTGACCGGCCACCTGCCCACCAGCGGCGACGCCCAGGGGCCCGACGTGCCCGAGGTGGTGCGGCGGATGCTCGACCACTCCCCGGCCAAGCGGCCCACCGCGGCCGAGGCGCTGGAGGACCTGCGCAACGCGGGCGCCGCACCCCGGGAGTCCAGGCTCAGGCGGTTCGTCCGCCGCATGGTGTCCCGATGACGATCCGGCCTACGGGCGCGTGATCGTGTCGAGGATGTCGATCTACGGGCGCGTGATCGTGTCGAGGATGTCGATGACGTAGATCATGGGCCGATCCCCCGGCGACGGCACGGCCACCCGGCTGCCCACCCGCTGCCCGGTGAGCGCGCCGGCCCAGGCCGCCGGCACCTGCCCCGGTTCGAGCGTGAACGCGCTGGGCCCGCCCCGCCGGTAGGAGGAGTCCACGACGGCCCTCGACGGCCAGGACACGGCCACGTACTGGATGACCACCTTCGACCCGGCCGTGACCTCCTGGCCCGAGCCGGCGATGATCGTGCGCGGCGGCGTGGCAGGCGTGAGGTCGGCGGGGACGACCGGCAGCGTGCGGCCGACCAGCCGGGCGTCGGCCGGGTAGCCGCCCAGGATGTCGAAGACGAGCACCAGCGTGTCGGCGGGCGACAGGCCCGTCAGCCGCATGTTCGGCCCCATGGCCTCGCCCGCGGGGCTGACCAGCATGACCCGGCTGCCCGCAGGGCGTCCAATCAGCGCCTGCCGCCACGTCTCCGACACCTGCCTGCCGTCGAAGACGACCGTGGTGGGCTGGTGGCCGTCGTACGTGCTCAGGTGCGGCCGGTTGCCCGACCAGCGCCGGATGTCCACGTCGGCGAGCACCACGTCGCCGGGGACCGTGCGTCTTCCGCTGCCCACGGACACCACTGTGATCCGCGGCGTGCGCCCCGGCTGGGCGTCGGGAATGGTGACGACGGGCTTGGTGCCGAACCTGCCGGTCACGACGGGTTGCGTGCCCTCCTCCGCCAGCCCGCACGAGGTGGTGAGGATGAGAAGGGCAGGCCAGAACAGACGCACGATTCCTCCAGGGCCAGATCCAGAGGAGTTACTTGCCGCAAGTGCCAAAAGGAAAGCTTCGGGTCACGCCATCACACGACAAACTTGAGTACGTGAGTAAGCCGAACCTGGCGAAGCGGGTCGCGGAAGCGGCCGAGATCGCCCTGACCACCCGCAAATACGTGACGTTCATCGATGTGGTGACGGGCCTGCGCTGGCTGCACTCCAGGCACGTGGACACCTGGCGGCAGGGCAGGTCGGCGACGCTGGCCGAACTGGCGGCGGTGGACGAGGACCGCCTGCTCGCCACGGCCGGGCTGCTGGCCGACTGGGCGCGGGCCAAGGGGCTAAAGCCGGTGGACACCCCGTACGTGGCCGGCACCCGCGACCGCCGCGAGCTGCGGTTCACCGTCGCCCACGCGCAGGAGCCGTTCCGGGTGCACTGGCTCTCGCCCGACCTCAGCGAGGCCAGGGTGCGCCGGCTCACCGAGGCCCAGAGCAAGGCGCCCGACCTGGTGGCGGTGAGCCCGCTGAACGCCTGGACGTGCGCGTCCTGCGGCGACACCGGGCCATACCTGATCATGGAGGACGATCAGCCGCACTGCCTGACCTGCGCGGACATGGACCACCTGGTGTTCCTGCCGTCGGGCAACGCGGCGCTCAGCCGCCGGGCCAAGCAGGAGGGCGGCCTGTCGGCGGTGGTCGTGCAGTACAACCGGCGGCGCAAGGTCTACCAGCGTCAGGGCCTGCTGGTGGAGGAGGCCGCGCTGGCGGCGGCCGAGGAGCGCTGCCTGGCCGACGAGGAGGTCCGGCTGCGCCGCCGCGAGCGCGACCGCGTGCGCAGGGCCGAGCAGGACGTCGAGTTCCAGGCCCGGATGGCCGCCGAGATCGCCCGGTTGTTCCCCGGCTGCCCCGAGCCGCGGGCCCGCGAGATCGCCGATCACGCGGCCCTGCGCGGCAGCGGCCGGGTGGGCAGGACGGCGGCGGCCAAGGCGCTCGACGAGAACGCCATCACCCTGGCCGTGATCGCCTCGATCCGGCACCTCGACACCGACTACGACAGCCTGCTCATGTCGGGCGTGCCCAGGATGGAGGCGCGCGAGCGGATCAGGGACCGCATCGAGGGCAAGCTCGATGAGTTCCGCCGCCCGCGCTAATATCGAAAACATGAGCGATTGGCACGACGTCCGGGAAGAGCTCCGCACGTTCGCGCTCGGGTTGCCGGAGAGCCGCGAGGATCATCCGTGGGGCGAGACCGTCGTCAAGGTCGGCAAGAAGGTCTTCGTCTTCCTGGGCATGGACGAGCCCACCGAGAAGTGGGATCCCACCTTCGGCGTGAAGCTGCGCTCCGAGGCGCACGGCCACGCCCTCAGCGTCGAGGGCGCCGCGCCCAGCGGGTACGGCCTGGGCAAGGCGGGCTGGGTGACCGTGCCCTTCCTGTCGGAGCTGCCGGAGACCGAGGTGCTGCTCGACTGGGTCGAGGAGAGCTACCGGATCATCGCGCCCAAGCGAGCGATCAAAGAGCTCGACCTCAGATAGGAGCCGGGGGCCCGGTGGCGGCCAGGCGGTGGCCCAAGGTCAGGCGCGGGCTCAGGTGACGACCAGGCGCGGGCTCAGGTGACGACCAGGCGCGGGCTCAGGTGACGACCAGGCGCGGGCTCAGGTGACGGCCAGGCGGGCGGCGTACTTCTCCTCCCGCCACAGCTCCTTGTCCAGCACCTCCAGCAGCGTGGTCGCGGCGTCGTGGACGTCGGCGTAGCCGATGTAGAGCGGCGCGAACCCGAACCTCAGGATGTCGGGCGCGCGGAAGTCCCCGTGCACGCCCCGGTCGATCAGCGCCCGCATCACCGGATAGCCGTCGGGATGGCGCAGGCTCACCTGGCTGCCGCGCGCGGCCGGGTCCGCGGGTGAGGCCAGCTCCAGCCTGTCGCCGACCAGGTCCACGAACAGCGAGGTCAGCGCCATGCTCTTGGCGCGCACCCGGTCCATCGGCACCCGCTCCCACACGTCCAGCGCCGCCTCCAGGGCCGCGAACGACACCACGTGCGGGGTGCTGACCCCGAAGCGCCTGATGCCCTCGGCGGGCCGGTAGCCGGTCTCGAACTCGAACGGCGCGGCGTGGCCGTACCAGCCGGTCAGCACGTTCTCGGCGGTGGCCTGGTGGCGGGGGTTGACGTAGAGGAACGCGGGCGCGCCCGGCCCCGCGTTCAGGTACTTGTAGGTGCAGCCGACCGCGAAGTCGCCCGCCGAGACGTCCACCTCCATGGCGCCCACGCTGTGGCACACGTCCCACACGATGAGCGCCCCCGCCGCGTGCGCCTTCGCGGTGACCGAGGAGACGTCCTGCCGCGCGCCGGTCCGATAGTCCACCTCCGACAGCAGCACCACGGCCGCCTCGCCGAAGTGCTCCTCCGACAACTCGCGCAGTTCGTAGTCGCCGAGCAGCCCGGCTAACCCCTGAACCATGTAGTGGTCGGTGGGGAAGTTCCGGGTGTCGGAGACGATCACCCGGCGGTCCGGCCGCAGCCGCAGCGCCGCCGCCACCGCCTGGAAGACCGCGATCGAGGTGGTGTTGCCCGCCACGACCTGGCCGGGTCCCGCGCCGATCAGCGGGGCCAGCCGGTCGCCCGCGGTGAACGGCTGCTCGAACCAGCCGGCGTGGTTCCAGCCGCCGACGAGCTGCGCTCCCCACTCGTCCTCGACCGTCTGACGCACCCGTTCCGCGGTACGGCGCGGCAGCGCGCCCAGCGAGTTGCCGACGAGGTAGATGACGTCATCGGGCAGCACGAATTCGTCCTTGAGGTGGCGCAGCGGGTCCTCGGCGTCGAGGGCGAGGCACTGGTCGCGATCCAAGTTCGCTCCTGATCGTCATGGGGGAATGGTGGCGATCACCCTGTTGACGCCATTGTGGTACTCGCGCACGTACCAGCTCTGCACCGGGTTGTGCTCACCGTCCAGGCGGAACGGGCCGCGCGGCCCCGCCAGCTCGCCCAGCTCGCCGAGCCGCCGCGTCAGGTCGCCGCCCCTGGACAGCGCCAGGTCGATGAGGCGGATGGCGTCCCAGCTCTGCAGCGCCACCGCGGAGGGGTTGCGGCCGGTCCTGGCCCGCCACCTGGCGACGAACGCGGCGTTGGCCGGGTTGTCCAGCGCCGGAGAGTACATGCCGACGCTCGTGATGCCCTCGGCGTCCGTGCCGATGGCCTGCAGCACGTCTTCGTCGGTCAGGTTCATGCAGGTCAGCAGCTCGATCTTGCGGTCGTGGCCGAGCAGCTTGAACGCCCTGGCGAACTCCACCGCCTCGCCGCCCGCGTAGAAGGCGTACAGCAGCTCGGCCTCGGGCGGGATCTGCGCGAAGTACGGCTTGAGGTCGGTGACGGCGCCGTGCGGGGTGAGGATGCGCTTGAGCGGCTCGGCCCCGTAACCGTCGGTGAAACCGGCGAGCGTCTCGATGCCGGCGGAGTAGTCGGAGGCCATGAGCACCACGCCCTGCCGCCCGTACCGCTGGGCGGCGTACCGGCCGGCGGCGCGGCCGTGCTCGTGGTTGGTGTAGGAGACGCGGTAGAGGTTCGGGCCGCGCAGCTCGTCGGAGCCGGCGTTGGCCACCACCACCGGCGTGCGGCCCGCCTGCTCGGCCACCGCGACGGCGACGGGCGAGGCGATCAGGCCGGTGATGACGTCCACGTCCTCCTCGTCGATGAGCCTTCTGACCGCCTGCGTGGCCCGTTCGGGGTTGCCCGCGTCGTCGGCCAGCAGCAGTTCGGCCGGTCTGCCGCCCAGGCGGCCGCCGTGGTCGTCGAGGTAGAGGCGCATGGCGGTCTCCATGTCGTCGCCGAGCATGGCGTACACGCCGGTCTGGGAGATGATCGCGCCGATCTTCACCGTAAGCCTGTCCTGGTCGGACGGCGGCACCGTCCCGCCGCAACCGGCGGCCATCAGCACCGCCAGCCCCACCGCGGGCAGCCCCAGCACGGTTCCGCGCATGGGGTGGCTCCTCTCAGCCCAGGAACGCCTCGGCGTTGGCCGTGAGCAGCTTGGCGCGGGCCGTGCCGGTCAGGAAACCGGCGCGCCGGATGAGGTCACCCGAGGGTGACTCGCCCAGCGGATAGGGAAAGTCGCTGCCGAGCATCACATGATCCTCCCCGAGAGTGTCGACGAGCAGCCGCAGCGCGCGCTCGTCGAAGACGGCAGAGTCGACGCTGAACCTGCCGAGGTAGTGGGACGGCGGCCGTTCCGAGACGCCGACCAGGTCGTGCCTGCGGTGCCAGGCGTTGTCGAAGCGGCCGAGCCAGAAGGAGAACGAGCCGCCGCCGTGCGCGAAGCAGATCCTCAGGCTGTCGGGCACACGGTCGAACACGCCGCCGAGGATCATCGCCAGGATGGACAGGTGCGTCTCGGCCGGCATCCCGACCAGCCACTGCGCCATCCACCGCTCGACCCGCGGCCCCGTGGGCAGGTCCCACGGGTGCACGAAGACGGGCACGCCGCGCAGGGCGCAGTGCTGCAGGAACTGCACGACCCCCGGGTCGTCGAGGTCGCAGTCGCCGACGTGGTTGCCGATCTCCACGCCTCTGTGTCCGCTCGCCAGGCAGCGGTCGAGCTCGGCGCAGGCCAGGTCGGGGTCCTGCAACGGCACCTGGCAGAACGGGATCAGCCGCGGGTCACGGCAGATCTCCAGCGCCAGGTCGTTGAAGACCTCCGCGATCCGCACGGCCTGCGCGGCCGGCCGGTCGTAGCCGAAGAACACGGGCGTGGGCGAGACCACCTGCCGGTCCACGCCGTCCTTGTCCATCTGGGCCAGCCGGACGTCCGGATCCCAGCAGTCATCCTGAATTTTCCGGAAACTTCGGTCGTTCACGAGGATCGTCGCTTCGCGCTCCGAGTCGATCCTCAGCCTCGGCGCGCCCGGCCAGCCCAGCTCGGGCCAGCCCTTGGGCACGTGGTGCGTGTGTACGTCGGTGACCATCTAGCCCTTGCCAGGATGTAGCGCGCCGCATTGACCACAGGTGCGGGCCTTGTCGTCGGCGTAGAACGCCTGGAACACCGGCGGCAGATCCTTGACGATGTCGCGTACCTGCAACTCGACCTCGTGCACGAGCGCGGCGCACTCCATGCAGTACCACTGGAACTTCTCCAGCTCGCCCTCCGGCCGGATCCGCTCCACCACCAGCCCCACGGACCCGGCCTCCGGCCGCTGCGGCGAGTGCGGCACGCGCGGCGGCAGCAGCCACATCTGCCCCTCGCGGATGTGCACGGTGTCCGGGCCGTCCTCGGTGATCACGTTGACGTGCATGTTGCCGCGCACCTGGTAGAACAGCTCCTCGTACGGGTCCACGTGGAAGTCCGTCCTGGAGTTGGGCCCGCCGACCACCATCACGATGAAGTCGTTCGCCGCCTCGAAGACCACCTTGTTGCCGACCGGCGGCTTGAGCAGGTGGGCGTGCTCGTCGATCCACTTGGTGAAGTCGATGGGGGCAATCATGATCGCTCCTGCGGGTGGTAGGCGACGGCTTGCATCTCGATCAGCAGGTGCGGATGGGGAAGCTGGTGCACCGCGACCGTGGCCCTGGTGGGGCCCTCCTCGTCGAAGAACTCGGCGTAGACCTCGTTGTAGCCCTTGAAGTCGTTCATGTTCGCCAGGTACGTGGTGATCTGCACGAGATCGGCCAGCGAGCCGCCCGCGGCCTTGAGTATGTCGCCGATGTTCTCGATGACCGCCCTGGTCTGGGCGCGGATGTCCAGGGTCGCCGCCCCGTGCTTGTCCACCTCGACGCCCACGAACGTGTCGTCGGGGCGCCGGCAGCTCGTGCCCGAGACGTACAGGAAGTCCCCGGCCCGCTTGACGTGCGGGAACCTGCCCCGGGGCGTGGCCTTGCCGGGCACGCGCATGGCCTTGGGTCTGACCTGGCTCACTTGGCGAACACCGCCCGCACCGAGCCCAGTCCCTCGATCCGCGCCTCGAACTCGTCGCCGGGCTCGACGGGCACGACCGGCCCCAGCGCGCCGGTCAGCACCACGTCACCGGCCCGCAGCGGGTAGTTGGTGCGGGCCAGCCGGTCGGCCAGCCAGACGGCCGCGTTGAGCGGGTTGCCCAGGCAGCTCTCGCCCGAGCCGGTCGAGACCTCCTGCCCATTGCGGGTCATCGTCATGCCGGCCGCCCGCAGGTCCAGCCCGACCAGCGACACGGGCGTGCTGCCCAGCACGAACGCGCCGGCCGATGCGTTGTCCGAGACCGTGTCGGCCAGCGTGATGTCCCAGTCGGCGATGCGCGAGTCGGCGATCTCGATGGCCGCCAGCGCGAAGTCCACCGCCCTGATCACGTCGGCCACCGTGAAGGGCCCGCCCTTCAGGTCCCGGCCGAGCACGAGCGCGACCTCCGCCTCCGCCCGCGGCTGCAGGAACTGCCCGGTCGGGATGGGCAGGCCGTCGCGGTGGTACCGGTCGGCGAACAACATGCCGTAGTCCGGCTGGTCGATGCCGAGCTTCGCCTGCACCACCGGGTTGGTCAAACCGATCTTCCTGCCGACCAGCCGTCGTCCGGCGTCCAGCGCCCGCCGCGTGTTGAGCTCCTGTACGGCGTAGGCGTCGGCGGCCGTACCCACCAGGTCCCTGATCGGGGCGCAGGGCTTGCCCGAACGCGCGGCCTCGACCAGCCGATCGGCCGCCTGCGCGTGCGAGTCCACTGCCTGGGACCATTCGTCATGCATCGTGCTGCTCCAGTTTGATGGTGATCGTGGTGGGTTCTGAGTAGAAGTCGAGCGACCGGGTGCCGCCCTCCCTGCCGATGCCCGACAGCTTCACGCCGCCGAACGGGGTACGCAGGTCACGCAGGTACCAGGTGTTGACCCAGACGAGCCCGGCCTCCAGGCGCTGGGCCACTCGGTGGGCGCGATCGAGGCCGGCCGTCCAGACCGTGGCGGCCAGGCCGTACTCGCTGCCGTTGGCCAGGTCGATTGCCTCGGCCTCACTGTCGAAGGGCGCTACGTGGCACACGGGACCGAAGATCTCTTCCCTGTTGAACCTGGACCATTCCGACAAGCCTGTCACGACAGTCGGCTCCACGAAATAACCGGAATCGCGATGATCGCCGAACAGGGGGACACTGCCTCCTGCGCGCATCTTGGCTCCCTCCGAGCGGGCCAAGGCGTAGTAGGACAGCACCTTCTCGCGGTGTTCAGCGGAGATCATGGGCTGGAGCTCGACCTCCTGGGCGCGGACGGCCAGGGCGGCGCAGAAGTCCTCGAAGATCGAGCGCTGCACGTACATGCGCTCGGTGCACAGGCAGACCTGGCCGCCGTTGGTGAAGACGGACTTCGCCGTGCCCTCGACCGCCCGGTCGAGGCCGGCGTCGTCGAAGACGATGCCGGCGTTCTTACCGCCCAGCTCGAAGGAGATCGGCTTGACCCGGTCGGCCACCGACTTCATGATCGTGGAGCCGGTCTTCGTCGAGCCGGTGAAGGTCACGGCGTCGACCCCCGGATGCTCGACGAGCAGTTGGCCGGCGGAGCCGTACCCGAAGATGATGTTGACGACGCCGGGCGGCAGGCCGGCCTCGGCGCAGATCTCGGCGAACACGGCGGCCGAGCCCGGGGTGTGCTCCGACGGCTTGACGACGACCGTGTTGCCCGCGACCAGGGCGGGCGCGAGCTTCCATGTCATCAGCAGGAACGGCAGGTTCCACGGGACGATCACCGCGACCACGCCGAGCGGCCTGCGCACGGTGTAGCTGAGCATGCCCGACAGGTGGAAGGCGTCCTCAGGACGCTGGGCGGCGATCTCGGCGAAGGCGCGGAAGTTGGCGATGCCACGCGGGATGTCGAGCGTGCGCGTCTGCTCCAGCGACTTGCCCGTGTCGGCGATCTCCGCCGCCACCAGGTCGTCGAAGCGCGCCTCGATGCCTTCGGCCAGCCGCCGCATCCATCCGGCGCGCTCGCCGACGGGCATCGACGACCAGTCGCGCGCCGCCTGCCGCGCCGCGCGCACCGCCCGGTCGACGACCTCGGGATCGGCCTCGTGCGCCTGCCCGGCCACCGCTCCCGTGACCGGATCGTGGACGGGGAACGTCGTGCCCGCGGCCACCGGCTGGCCACCGATGAAATGGGTCAGCACAACAGGTTCCTCCTCTCTCCCTGGTATAGATCGCTGTGCGGCTCGTGGACAACAGGAAGTTCCGCGAGACACGGAACCTCCGATCGCATCGTCTCGCCGCAACGCGGTGCGCGCCATGCGCGATGCTGGTGGACATGCGGACCCGAACTGATCGAATCGACTCCCACGACGGCTCCTTCGACGTCAAGGTGTGGCTGCCCGACGCGGAGACCGGCCCCGCCATCCTGCTGGTGCAGGAGATCTACGGCGTCGGCCCCTACATCGAGAAGGTCGCCGCCGAACTGGCCTCCCGCGGTTACGTGGTGGCCGCGCCCGACCTGTTCTGGCGCCTGCACCCGAACTGGGTGGGCGAGCACACGCCGGAGGGCACGGCGGCCTCGATCGAGCTCTCCCAGGGCTTCGACCTGGCGCACGGCGTCTCCGACTGCGCGCTGACGGTGGCCCATCTGCGCGCGCTGCCCGAGGTGCGCGGCGGCGTCGGGGCGCTGGGCTTCTGCCTGGGCGGCTCGGTGGACTACATGCTGGCCACGCAGATCGGCCTGGAGGCGGTGCTGTCCTTCTACGGCTCTGCCGTGCCGGACGCGACCGGCCTGATGGAGCGCATCGAGTCGCCGTTGCTGCTGGTGTTCGGCGGCAGCGATCCGTACATCCCGCGCGAGCGGGTGGCCGTCGTGGAGAAGGCGGCGGAGGGCAGGCCGAACGTGGTCATGCACGTCGAGGAGGAGGCCGGGCACGCCTTCCACAACAGCGAGTCGGCGATGTTCCACCAGCCGGAGCCGGCGCGGCGGGCCTGGGAGGTGGCGCTGGGCTTCCTGGAGCGCCATCTGCCCGCCCGGTGAGACCTGTCGGAAAGGACATCTTCCGGTACCCCTAGATCAACCGTCATCCTGATCCCATGGCGCGGACGTGGGAATTGTGGGGAAACGTCATTATTGCTGGTACTTTTGCGCTCCCCGTGGCCGCACTGGCGATCTTCCTGCTCTCCCGTCACCGCACCCGCGCCCACCATCCGGCGCCCCTGCGCACCTCGATCGCCGACGTCGGCATCGTGGTCGGGACCGCGCCGTGGATATGGATGATCCTGACTCCGGCGCAGGGGCTCCCGGGAGTCAACCTCATACCGTTCGCCGACCTCTCGGACCTGCCCGCGGCGGGCTGGGAGGCGGCGTCGGTGCAGGTCGGAGGCAACCTGCTGGTCTTCGCGGCGCTCGGCGCGCTACTGCCGCTGCGCAGCCGGGCGATGTCCTCGACCGCTCGCGTTGCGGCGGTCGCGGCGGCCTTTTCGGTCCTGGTCGAAGTGCTCCAGTACGGCTTGCGCCTGGGCCGCTTCTCCTCCGTGGACGACGTGCTCCTCAACACCGCGGGCGCCGCGATCTTCGCTTTGGTTACTCGCCGCTGGTGGGCTCGGGAGCATAGCGGGCCGGATCGTTCCACGGTTACGGCCCGCTAAAACATCGCGGAATTCACCACTCGGGCACGATCCGCTCAAAATCAGCCCGCGACCAAGCTCTTCTTCTGTGCGATCGTGGACGAGACGGGGCAAGTTCTCTGGAGACGCCACAACCTGGTTGGTGACAGAGGGTGATCAAAGTTGAGTGAATCCCCGGTACCCCACGAGCCCCCTATCTATCGACGCATCGCCGACGGTCTCCGCGCCCGGATTCTGGCCGGCGAGCTGCGCGATGGGGACCGACTACCGGGCGAGAACGCGCTCATGGCCGAATACGGAATCGCGCGAGCCACCGCCAGGCAGGCGCTTGCCGTACTGATCAACGAAGGGCTGGCGGTGCCCAAACGAGGTTCGGGGGTTTATGTGCGGCTGTTCAAACCGATACGCAGGCACGGCTCGCGCCGTCTGTCACGAGAGCAGTGGGGCCAGGGACGAGCCATCTGGGACGCTGACACGCGTGGCAGGCCGTTCACCGTGGATCACTTAGAGGTGGTATTGGAGCGAGCCAGCGAGGAGGTGGCGGCCGTCCTGGAGAGCGGCGAGGTATGGGTACGCAGGCGCCGCTACTCGGTGGACGCCAGGCCGGTGCAGCTGGCCACCTCCTACTTCCCCGCCCATCTGGTCGAGGGCAGCGCGATCACGCTCGACGACACCGGCCCGGGTGGCGTCTACGCCAGGCTGGGCGACCTGGGCCTGCCACCGGCCCACTTCACCGAGGAGGTGCGGGCCCGCATGCCGGGGCCGCGTGAGAGCGAGGTGCTCGGACTGCCCGGCGGCACGCCCGTGATCGTGATCGCGCGCACGGCGTACACGTCGGGCGGGTTGCCGGTCGAGGTCAACGAGATGGTGCTGGACTCGGCGGCATACGTACTCCAGTACGACTTCGACGCCTGAATCAAGAGGATCTGTCAAGCGATAGGTTGACCTGTCCGTCACGATCATTGTGCTCTCTAGAGAGGTGGCGCATCTTCTAAGAGATGGAACCTCGCCTGGGGGCCCGGGAAAGGTGGACATTAATGTCCTTTGATCGGCATCTGGCCGAAATCGCCCGGGACTACCCCCAGTGGACCATCTGGCGGAGCGATGCGGGCCGCTGGTGGGCCACGAGACACCATCCGCTCAGCGCGGCGCAGCGCGATGTCGGATGTGCGATGACCATCGACGCGGACGACCCGGACGGCCTGCGCGACCAGCTCCGGGACCAGGAGAGGCGGGCCGGCGAGCGGCATCCGTGGCGCGCCGGCCCGGCGCCTCCCTGACCATGAGCAGCCCGGTGCCGGGTCCAGCGTCTCGGCGGCCCCGGTACCGGGCCCCCAACTTGGAGGGGCCACGAACGCGGAAGTCCCCGACCCGATCGGGGGCGGGGGCTTCCGCATCTATCACCTTCATCTTCATCTATTACGCGTTGCCGTGGCCTGCCACCCGCCGCACTCCGGCTGATGGCCCTCCAGGAAACGGCCGCTGAACCCGTCACCGGTGACCCGCCGTTACGCGAGCCCACGTTGACCGGCTCCGTGGTCACTCGGGGGCGCGGTTGCCCGGCTGCTTGTTTACTTGGGAGCCTCCGACAGGCGGACGATGCTCACGTCCGTGTCGTCGGAGATGCCTTCCTTGCGCGGCTGCTCCTGCGCGTCGTCGTGCACGATGACCCGTACCGTCTGCTCGGGGTCATCCACGTTCTGCGGGACCTGCGGATCCTGCTGGTTCTGCGGGGCCGGGTTGGCGTCGGGGGCCAGGGGGCCGGCGTTGGCCTCGCTGCGCATGAGGTCGCCGAGGACCGTGCTGATCTCGTTCAGGCGCCGCACGACCTCCGTGTGCGTGTTGCCGAGGTACTCCACGCGCCGGCCCGCCTGCTCATCCACCGAGGCGGCCCGCTGCCTGGCGGTGGCCAGGATCGAGTCGGCCTCGCCGCGCGCGCCCGTCACGAGCTGCTCGGCCTGGGCGTTGGCGGCGGCCAGCAGCTGCTCCGACTCCGCCCTGGCCGAGGTCACCGCCCGCTCGGCCTCCGAGCGCGCACTCTTCAGCGTCTCCTCGGACTCGGTGCGGGCCGAGGTGAGCGTCTCCTCCGCCTCGGTGCGCGCCGAGGTGAGCTGCTCCTCGGCGTCGCTGCCCGCCTGGGCCAGCATGCGCTCGGCGGCCTGGGTCGCCTCGCTCACCCGCCGCTCGGCCTCGGCCTGGGCGGAGGTGAGCACCTTGTCGGCGGTCTCGCGGGAGGTGGTGACCAGCCGCTCGGACTCGGTCTTGGCCGACTCGCGGACGCTGGCGGCCTCGGCCTCGGCGTCCTCGCGCTTGGCCGCGGCCTCCTCCTCGCCGAGCCGGAGGATCTGCGCGAGCCGGGGGCTGAGGTCCTCGTAGCTCTGCGGCGTCTCGACCATGCGCCGCCTGGCCTCGGCCAGCTCGACGCGGCCCTGCTCCGCCTGCTCGATGGCCCGTGCCAGCCGCTCTTCCAGGTCCCTTATCTGGTTACGGGTGCGGATCATGTAGTCGTGCACCTGGCGGCGGTTGTAGCCGCGCATCACGACTTCGAAGGTGTCCTCTTGCATCAGATCAGGAATGCTCTCGTGCTGGTTCATCATGGGGGTTACCTAAGGGTGGTTTGCGTGAGGCGGGGGAAAACTGCGGGTTGTGAGGGTCTGGCAACGGGACGTCAGGAAACGACTTTCCTGCCATCTGCCCACGTCCGCAACCCGAACGCCATACCCCGAGCGGGAATTACGATGTCTCGAATGTACATAGCAGCGCTGGACAACGGAGCAGTCCCGGACATACACCCCGATGCGTACATAGCCCCCGGAGCCATCGTGGTCGGCAACGTACGCGTGGGCAGGGCGACGAGCATCTGGTACGGCTCCGTGCTCCGAGGGGACGACGAACGGATCGAGATCGGCGAGGAGTGCAACGTGCAGGACCTGTCGTGCCTGCACGCCGACCCGGGAGAGCCGGCGATCCTGGAGGACCGCGTCAGCCTTGGCCACAAGGCCATGGTGCACGGCGCCCACGTGGAGACCGGCGCGCTGGTCGGCATCGGCGCGATCGTGCTGGGCGGCGCCCGCGTCGGCGCGGGCACCCTGGTGGCGGCCGGCGCCCTCGTGGGCCCCGGCAAGAAGATCCCGGCGGGCGTGCTGGTCGCGGGCGTGCCCGGCAAGATCGTGCGTGAGCTCACCGACGACGACCGCGACTCCTTCGTGCGCACGCCGGACAGCTACATGGCCAAGGCGCTCAGGCACCGGCAGGCGTCATCGATTTGATCAGCACCTCGTCCGACACCGACGCGTTATTCAGCGGGTCGGCGTACTCCGGCAGCTCCGGCCTCAGGAAGCGGACGAAGTCAACCGTGAGCTTGAGGTCGGGGACGCCCTTGACCTGCTTGGCGTTGCCCTTGGTCGCGTCCTTCTTGAGCAGGCTGTAGCTGTCCCAGTCGGTGTAGGCCGTCACGCCCCACTGGAGCACGTCGGGCAGGGTCGAGGGATAGCGCTGGGCCACCTTCCACTTGCCGCCGTTCTCCTTGTACAGCGCGACGAACACCCGGCCGACCCTGCCCAGCGCCAGGTCCACCCAGCCGTCCTTGACGGGCGTCTCGGTCGGCTTGGAGCTGCCGTCCTTGGTGTACTTGGCCTCGACCTGGCCAGCCTTCTCACCGGTGCCGGTGGTGACCGAGACCCAGTTGGGCTTGGCGTAGGAGCCGGGCTGGCGGGCCATCAGCCCGCCGAGCGAGAACAGCCGTTTGGGCCTGACGGTGCTCTTGCCCGTGACCTTGACCCGGGCGTGCATGAGGACGTCCCCGGCGAGCTCCTGGTACACGAAGGGGCCGCGGAAGCCGTCGAACCAGGCCGAGGTGTTGGGCTCCAGGTACATGGCGCCCTTCGCGGTCTTGTTCACGTCGTACTTGACGGTCCGGTCGACGTCCTTCTCGGTCGTGCTGAGCTTCTTCCAGACCTTCAGGTCGGCGGCGTCGTCGAACTCGGTCGAAGCCTCACCCACCTCCCCGCCGGGCGCGGGCGGAGTGGCGTTCTGTAGCGTGAGTATGCCCGGCCCCGTGGGAGTGGGCTGGACCGACGTCGCCGTACCGCAACCGGAGAGCACGCTTACGACTGCCAACATGCCTGCTACCTTCGCCCTCATGTCGGACATTCTGCCGTGTAAAGCTGATGGATGATCCGAGTACCCCCAGTACCATGACCGCCGTGCCACCCTGGGATGCGTTCACCGCCACCGAAGCGGAGGTCCGCGCGATGGTCTCGGACCCGCGCTGGCAAGGACTTTCGGTGCCCGACCGTGCCCACGTCCTGGCCGCCAGAATTCTTGTGACACCAGATGGCGACCGATGGCTCTACGGGGCGCACGCGCGCTGGCACCTGCATGATCCCGCCGACGGCCGCTGGCACCTGGCCCCGCCGCCGAGGGGCACGCGCACGCGCAGGGTGAGCCATCCCGCCGCGGCGCTGCCGGACGCCGTGGTGCCGCACGGCTACGACTTCCACGCCGAGCCGGGCTCCACCCAGGCGTTCGTCGGTCCCGACGTGCCCGCGGGCCTCACCGAGCAGCTCAGGGTGCTGGTACGCGCCTGCGGCCGCAAGTCCGAGCTGGACTACCCGCTGACGGCCTTCGACGAGATCTTCGCCTCCGACGTGCCGAGCACGGTCGCGGCCGTGTGGGGCACGATCATGTGGTGCGCGTACGCGCCGGCCTTCGACGGCAACGAGCGGCTGATCACCGTGTTCGGTGAGTACCTGCGCCGTTCCCTGCCCGGCGACGAGTGGGTGCGCTGGTTGCCCGCGCCGCCGCTGCTCGACCTCGTCACGCTGGTGGCCGAGCGGCTGCGCGCCGGGCAGCCCAGGGCCGCGCTCAGGCTCGCCGCCATCATCGCCGACACCGCCCAGATCCTGCTCCTGGACACCCGGTTCAGGCCGCGCGCCCTGGCGATGCTCACCATGGTCGAGCCGGTACTGCGCCGGGCCGGGTTCGAACATGAGGATGACGCGGCGATGCGCCGGGCGTGGCTAACGCGCTGCCCGTCCCGGTTGTGCCGGGCCCTGCTGGTGGAGAACGACCCCGAGGAGGACTTCTCCCACGTCCTGTACGACCTCGTGAACGCGTTGTCGTTCATGCCCGACCCCCGGGCCGCCGCCGCCACGTTCCTGGCCGATCTGTCGGACTCCAGGATGGTGTTGCCCGGTCGGCTGGACCATCGGCTGCGGCAGGCGTACGGGGAGTTGCACGACGCCGGGCTCACGGGGACCTCGGCCGGGGAGTCGACGGAGCCCGAGGGCTTCGCCGTGCGCTCCGGCGGGGTCTCGGTCGCGTCCCCTCCCGTGGTGGAGGTGGCGCCGCCCGATCGGGGGAGCGCGGCGGCCGTGCTGGGGGCCGCGTACGCGATGGGGCTGGCCTGGGGGCGGCTGACGGGGGCCAAGGTGCCGGACCGCGGGCTGGCGGGACAGTCGGCTCTGGTACGCAGGATCGTCCACGAACGGGACGACCACCACACAGGTCACACGTAAACCACAAATAACGTTATTTAATCCTTATCACGCCCATAGCGTTCCATCACTGCAAATAACAGCAATTTAGCTGAATTGTGATCTCGGATTCGGGAAATGATCCCTCGGGGGACCACGCGCGCAGAAAGGAATGACTCCGATGGGCCATGTCGCGGGAAGGGCCTCCGCCGTAACCTCGTAGAGGGTGTGGGCTGCGGAAGGAAGGACGACGCGGTGGGGCACGACGACCTGGACTCTCGGGTCCACGACCGTGTCGCGTTGGACGAGATTGCGCTCTACGCCGAGGTGCTCACCGCCGTGGCTGTCAGCGAGCGGCGGCTGACCTTGGACGAACTCGACGACGCGCTCGGATTGCGGACTTCGGCGAGCCGCTGAAGGAGCAACACGATTTCCAGACCCCGGGGACCTAGTTCCCGGGGTTTCACATAACTAGTCAATGCACAACTGGATCATCCGACTTATGGATGAGGGCTCTCGGGAGAGGGCTAGGAACGCACGAGGCGGGCGATGGCCGCCGACGCCTCTTTCACCTTCGCCTCGGCCTCGGGGCCGCCGGTGTTGATCGCGTCGGCCACGCAGTGCGAGATGTGCTCCTCCAGCAGCCCGAGCGCCACCGCCTGCAGGGCACGTGTCGCCGCGGAGACCTGGGTGAGGACGTCGATGCAGTAGGCGTCGTCATCGACCATGCGCTGCAGACCTCTGATCTGCCCCTCGATTCGTCGCAGGCGCGTCAGATATGCCTGCTTGTCACCGCTGTACCCATGCATGCTTCTACGGTACCCGTAGAAGGTATCCGGGGAGCTCACCGAAGGTCGGTGATGAGCTTCTCCCACTGCTCGGCCACGTCGTCGGCCGCGTGCCGCACCGCCGTGTCCAGCGCCCCCGCCGCGAGGGAGCGCCGCCTGCGCTCGTCGTCGATCAGCGCCAGCAGCGCCGCCGCGAACAACTCCAGGTCGCTCTCCCTCTCGGGCACCAGCACCCCGTTGTAGCCCGTCGCCACGAACTCCCGCGGCCCCCTGGCCCCCTCGAAGGCCACCACGGGCACCCCGCACCCCATGGCCTCCAGCACGCCCATGCCCAGGTCCTCGCTGCGCGAGGTGTTGGCCACGATCGAAGCCTTGGCGAACTCGCCCGCCAGGTCCGGCGTGGTGCCCATGAAGTAGACGTGGTTGTGCAGGTTGAGGTCGCGCACGAGCGAGCGCAGCCGCCGCTCCTCGGGCCCGCCGCCGTACAGGCGCAGCCGCCAGTCGGGCCGCTTGTCCGCCACGATCGCGAACGACCTGATCAGCCTGTCGTACGCCTTGACCGGCACCCAGCGCCCGCCGGCGGCCACGATCCTGTTGTCCATCCGCGAGCGCGGCCACGGGCCGTTCTGCAGCGCGTCCAGGACGCTGAGCACGGCGGGCCCGTCCGACAGGAGCTTGACCCACTCCTCCTGAGCCGACTCCGTGGCCGTCACGACGGCGCTCAGGCGCGGATAGAAGCGTTTGACGGGACCGGGCACGGCCGGCCTGCCCCACTCACGGGCGATCTTGATGGTGTCGCGCGGCGCGTGCCTGGCCGCCTGCACGCCGATTCCCGGCCTGGTGGTGATCAGCACGTCGGACTTGAGGTTGCGCAACACCCGCCACAACGCCACCTCAGTGCGCACCTGGCCGCGCGGCAGCAGATGCCGCACCCCCGGCCTGGCGTCCACCACGCTGCGCATGGCCACCTTGGTTCCGACGGGGAAGAACGGCTTCTCCTTCTGCCGCCTGACGCTGATCACCTCGACCTCGTGCCGCTCGGCGAGCGCGGTGGCGAGGTTGAGTGTGGCGCGCACGTCGCCGCGCATGCCGTACGCGGAGGGCAGGACCAGGGTGACCTTCATCCGCCCACCTCGATCCGCAACTCGTCGTCGGCGGTGTAGCCGGGTCTGATGAGCACGCCGTCCACCCGGGCCGACGGGTAGTGCAGCCGGCGCCGCTTGCCGTCCACGTCGTCGAGCCGCGAGCCCAGCCGCAGTGGCGAGGACACCCCGTCCACCCGCAGCGACGGCTCCCAGATGCCCGCGCCCTCCGGATCGGCGGCCAGCACGTCCACGAGCGACACGGCCGCGTGGAAACGCACGCCCTGCACCGTGGCCGTGGCCGTCAGGTGGGCGCCGGTCTGCCTCCGGTCGAGGGTCAGCACGGCCTCGTGGCGCGAGTCGTCGTCCTCCAGGCCGGTGTAGGCCAGCAGGCCCATCACCTCGAAGCGGCCCTCCCTGAACCAGATCGAGCGCACCTCGGCCACCGGCTCGGCGTCAGAGATCTTCAGCGCCAGGAAGCCGTTGCGGGTGCGGTAGGAGCGGTAGGCCAGGGTGCGCCGGCACAATGCGTACGCGTCGAGATGGTCAAGAGAGAAGCCGGGATCGACGCTGCGCAGCCGGCTGCGCTTGCCGTCGCGCCGCAGATAGGCGTCCCAGCGTCCGGTGCTGAGATCCAGCGGCGCCAGCGAGACCGCCAGCGTGGCCTCGCGCGCCCGTCTGCCTGGGCTGCCGAGCAGCACGTCGCGTTCCACCCCCGTGGTGCGATGCCTGAGAACGAGTTCTGTGCCGTCTTCCAGTGGTTCGTCGATGGCGAGTCTGAGGGAGAGCACGTCGGCCAGGGTGACTTCGGCGTCCGTGACGACGACGCCCATCACGAGCCCCCTCCCCGTCGAATAAGGCCATGCGACGTTGAGGTTACCGTGATTTTCCCGTTATGTGGATGCCGGATTTCTTGGCGCCACATGCGTTCACATGCGAAACTCCTCCACATTGCGTGTGGAGGAGTCCGACATCTCCCGTCAGGACGTGCCCTTCACCGACTTGATCAGAAGCTGGGCCACGTCCACGACTTCCAGCGACTCCTTGGCCGCGCCGCTGTTCTTCTTCTCGTTGATGGCGTCGCCCAGCATCACCATGCAGAACGGGCAGGCGGTGGAGACCGTGTCCGGATCCGTGGTCAGCGCCTCGTCCACGCGCTCGGTGTTGATGCGCTTGCCGATGCGCTCCTCCATCCACATGCGCGCCCCGCCGGCGCCGCAGCAGAAGCCCCGGTCCTTGTGGCGGTGCATCTCCTGGGTCTGCACGCCGGGCACCTTCGACATGATGTCGCGTGGCTGGGAGTACACCTTGTTGTGGCGGCCGAGGAAGCACGGGTCGTGGTAGGTGATCTTCTCCTCGATCGGGGTGATCGGGGTGAGCAGTCCCTCGTCGACCAGCTTCGACAACAACTGCGTGTGGTGCACGACCTCGTACGTGCCGCCGAGCTGCGGATACTCGTTGGCCAGGGTGTTGAAGCAGTGCGGGCAGGTGGCCACGATCTTCTTCACGCCCGCCTCGTTGAGCGTCTCGATGTTCTGCTGGGCCAGCATGTTGAACAGGTACTCCATGCCCAGCCGCCTGGCCGGGTCACCGGTGCACGCCTCCATCGGGCCGAGCACCGCGAACTTCACGCCGGCGATGTGCAGCAACTCGGCGACGGCCTTGGTGGTCTTCTTGGCCCGGTCTTCGAGCGCCCCCGCACACCCGACCCAGAACAGGTACTCGGTGTCCTCGGGCATCTTGTCCTCGACCATCGGGACCTCGAAGTCCAGCTCCTCGATCCAGTCGGCCCGCTTCATCTCGGACATGCCCCACGGGTTGCCCTTGTTCTCCAGGTTCTTCACCATCACCCCCGCCTCGGACGGGAACGACGACTCCACCATGACCTGGTAGCGGCGCATGTCGAGAATGTGGTCGATGTGCTCGATGTCCACCGGGCACTGCTCCACGCAGGCGCCGCAGTTGGTGCACGACCACAACACGTCCGGGTGGATCACGCCTTCCTCGCCCACGAGGGGCTTCTCCAGCAGCGCCAGCACGTCGGTGTCCTTGTGCTCGACGCCCGCCTGGGCCGCCATCAGGTACGGGGCCACCGCGAAGGCGTGGTCGCGCTGGTCGAGGATGAGCATCTTCGGCGACAGGGGCTTGTCGGTGTTCCAGGCCGGGCACTGCGACTGGCAGCGGCCGCACTCCGTACAGGAGTAGAAGTCCAGGAAGCCCTTCCACGTCGTGTCGGCGATCTTGCCGCGCCCGAGCCGTTCGGGGTCGAGGTCCTCGTCCTCGAAATCGACCGGCTTGCCGTCCACGCGCATCTCGGGCGCGCCGCCGAGGCCGTCAGGGCGGCGCGAGAACAGCACGTTGAGCGGGGCGGTGAAGATGTGCAGGTGCTTGGAGTTCACCACGATGACCAGGAACACCAGCATGAAGCCGATGTGCAGGAGCAGCGCGATCTCCTCCAGCAGCGCGCTCCGCGGCAGCGCGTCGCCGAGCGCGAGCGAGACGAACGCGCCGGAGGAGTAGGGGAAGTTCCCGTTGGCCGCGGCCGCGCCCCTGGCCAGGAAGAGCGTCCAGATGATGTTGAAGATCATGAACAGGACGAGCCACGCGCCGCCGAGGTGCGAGCCGGAGAAGCGGGAGCCGCGCCCGAGCGTCTTGGGCGAGTTCTTGATCCGGATGGCGGCGAAGGCGACCAGGCCGAGCACGCAGGCCACCGCGATGAAGTCCTGGAGGAAGCCGAGCACGCCCCAGGTCCCGATGAGCGGGATGTGGAAGTCGGGCGTGCCGGTGATCGCGCCCTGGATGATCGCGCCGTACGCCTCGATGTAGACGGTCAGCAGGATGAAGAACGCCCACATGACGAAGAAGTGCGCCACGCCCGACGGCGTCCACTTCAGCAGCTTCTTCTGCCCGAAGACCTCGACGAGCTGGGCCTTGATCTCGTCGCCGACGTGCGTTCTGGCGTATTCGGTGCGTTCCGGCGCGGGTGGGCCCACGGTCGCGAGCTTGTACAACCACGCGACCCTGCGGCCGGCCACCGCCACCGCCGCGACGGTCATGACGAGCCCGATGATGGCTACCCAGAGCACGGGGTCCTCCCACAGAGACGTTTGGCTGTCAGCGTACGGTCACCCGCCGCGCAGGCATACGACCGCAATCCTACCCACGAGTAACTTTGCTGAACTACGCGACATACCCTAAGGTCATCGCCGTCTCCAGAACAATGCTCTACCCTGTGAAGTACCGCTGGATGGTGGGCGCCAGCAGTTCGACCAGCTCGTCGTGATCGGCGCTGGCCAGCGGTTCCAGCTTGAGCACGTACCTGGCCATGACGATGCCGAGCATCTGCGAGAAGGCCGCCTCGATCCTCAGGTGCGGCACCTCCAGCCGGTCGGCCACCTGGTACAGCAGGGCCGAGGTGAAGAACTCCCTGATCATGGCGATCGCCTGGTCGTTGCTCATCGCCGAGCGGAGCAGTGCCAGGACCGGCGCGCGGGTCTCCTCGGAGGCGGTGACGCGCAGGATCAGGCGTACCAGCCGCACGCCGATCTCCTCGCGCGGGCCTTCGAGCAGGATCGGGATGATCTCCTGAGGGTTGATCGGGAGCTGCATGGCCGCCGCGAACATGCCCTCCTTGGTGTCGAAATAGTGGTGGACGAGGGCGGGATCGACCTCGGCCTCCCTGGCGATGCCGCGTACCGTCGCCTTGTCGAAGCCCTTCTCCGCGAACACCCGCCTGGCTGCGGTGAGGATCTCGCCGCGCGTGTCGGCGGAGCCCGGCCTGCGCCCCGGCCGCCTCTTGACCGTCACTCGCCCACCCTGGCCATCATCCTGCCCGCTCTCATTTGCCCACCGCCAGGTAGACGCGCATCGGCACCGACAGCACGCCCTCCGGGAACTCCCTGCGCAGCTCGGCGCGCTGCCGCTCGACCACCTCGTCGGCGCGCTCCTGCGACAGCGCCGCCATGTAGGAGTGCGAGCGCAGGTCGAGCAGGAAGTCGTCGATGCCGATCAGCCGGGTCCACGGGATCCAGCGCTCCTCGATCACCTCGAAGGCCGAGGCGATCGGCGGCACCGACCACTGCTCCACCGCCGGCCCCCAGTACGCGGGCACCTCCCGCGCCAGCCTGGCCTCGTAGGCGGCCAGCCATTCGGCCTGGGCCGCGTGGTTGAGGTTCCAGCAGCCCACGATGGCGCCCTCGGGCCGCAGGACACGCCTGGCCTCGGCGATCGAGATCGCCGGATCCAGCCAGTGCCACGACTGGGCGTACGTCACCAGGTCGGCCACCCCGTCGGCCAGCGGCAGCGCGTTGCCGTCCGCCAGCACGGCCTCGACCCGCCTGCCCTGCTCGCCGCCGGCCTTGCTCACCAGGCGGGCCAGCATCGCCTCGCCCGGATCCACCGCGATGACCTGCGAGCCGCGCGCCCGCAGCGCCAGCGTCATGATGCCGGTGCCCGCGCCGACGTCCACCGTGGTCGCGCCGTCGAACTCGACGCCGGACACCTCGGTCACGGCGCGGTAGACCTCGTCGGGGTAGGCGGGCCTGGCCGCGTCGTAGGCGTCCGCCACGCGGTCGAAGGACCTGCCCAGATTCTTGATCGGCCCTGTGTTCATGTGCCTGCCGCCAGGTGGATCGGCCCCGTACTCATGTGCTTGCCGCCAGGTGGGTCGGCCCCGTACTGCTCATGTGCTTGCCGCCAGGTGGGTCGGCCCCGTACTGCTCATGTGCTTGCTGCCAGGTGCAATCTGGCGAAGGCCAGCGCCTCCGCCAGGTCGTCGACTCGTTCGGTACGGCTGGCCGCCTTGCGGGTGTTGATCTCCAGGACCACCAGGCCCGAATAGGCGGTGCCGGCCAGCCGCTCCAGCATCTGCGCGCACGGCTGGTTGCCCCGGCCCGGCACCAGGTGCTCGTCCTTGTTCGTCATGCCGACGCCGTCGGCCAGGTGCAGGTGCGCGAGCCTGTCGCCGAGCTTGACGGCCATCTCCATCGCGTCGGAGCCGGACACGGCGGTGTGCGACAGGTCGAGCGTGACGTGCGGGAAGTCGTAGTCGATCGGGTTCCAGTCGGGCGAGTAGGGCACCACGTCATTGCCCCTGGCCCGCAGCGGGAACATGTTCTCGACCGCGAACGTGACATTTGTCTCATCACGCATTCTGGCCAGCCCGGTCTCGAAGTCGCGGGCGTACTCGCGCTGCCAGCGGAACGGCGGATGGACCACGACCGTGGACGCGCCCAGCCGCTCGGCCGCCTTCTGCGCCTTGACCAGTTTGGCCCACGGGTCACGGCCCCATACGCGCTGGGTGACCAGCAGGCAGGGCGCGTGGATGGCCAGCACCGGTACCTCGTAGTGCTCGGACAGCCGCTCGATCACGTCGATGTCCTGGCTCACCGGATCGGCGCCGACCATGATCTCGACGCCGTCGTACCCCAGGCGGGCAGCCAGCTCGAACGCGTCAGGAGTGCGTTCCGGATATACAGAAGCGGTGGACAACGCGATCTTCGCATTGGGCACGCGGATGACATCAGCCACGTTGCCAGCCTAAGCCGGAGAAGCCGATCTGGCGCGTCAGCCCCTAGCGTTATGGCATGACACGGATAGCGAAAGGTGCGATCCCGAGCCCGAATATCTGGAATACGCCCCAGATCTACGAGCTTGAGAACCGCGCCGTCGATCCCGAAGGCGCGGCCGACACGGCGATGCGCGCCCTGCGCCCCTGGGACGACGCCACCGTGCTCGACATCGGCTGCGGCACCGGTTACCACCTGCCGATCCTGGCCGCCGACGCGGCGCGGGTGATCGGCGTGGAGCCGCACGGCGATCTGGCCACGCTGGCGCGCCGCCGCTGCGCGAGCCTGGCCAACGTGAGCGTGCACGCCGCCACGGCGCAGAACCTGCCGGTGCCCGACGCCGGGGTGGACGTGGTCATCGCGCGCTGGGCGTACTTCTTCGGTCCCGGTTGCGAGCCGGGCCTGCGGGAGTTGTCCAGAGTGGTACGGCGCGGCGGCGCGGCCTTCGTCGTGGACCTGGACGCGACGCGGGGGGCGTTCGGGCGGTGGTTCTCGCGTACCGTGCCGACGTACTCGCCCCGCGAGGTCGAGGCGTTCTGGGTCCGTCAGGGCTGGCAGCGCAAGGAGCTGGACCTGCGCATGACCTTCCAGCGGCGCGCCGACCTGGAGGCGGTGCTGCGCATCGAGTTCACGCCCGAGGTGGCCGAGCAGGCCATCGCCGAGACGCCCGGCCTCGACCTGCCCTATCCGAACGTCCTGCGCTGGCGCCATTACTGAGACTCGGGGCTTCGGGGCTTCGGGGCTTCGGGGCTTCGGGGGCTTGACCTTGACACGGGCGTCAACGTTTACCGTGGAGGCATGCGCATCGGTGAGCTGGCGGAACGCACCGGAGTGAGCACCCGCTCGCTCCGGTACTACGAACAGCACGGGCTCCTACGGGCCCGCCGCTCCACCAACGGCTACCGCTCCTACAGCGAGGACGACGTCAGGCTGGTCTCTGAGATCAGAGCCCTGCTCGCCATCGGCTTCAAGCTGGAGGAGACCCGGCCGTTCGTGGACTGCCTGCGCCAGGGCCACAGCACCGGCGGCTCCTGCGCCGCGTCGGTCGAGGTCTACGAGCGCAAGCTCAGCGAGATCGACCAGGAGATCCGCGTGCTGCTCAACCGCCGCGCAGAGGTGGCCGCCCAGCTCTCCCAAGCGTGCCCAGGATGCTTCGTAAGGGGATGAAGATGATCACGTTGACCACGGGCAATTTCGAGGAGCAGGTGCTGACGAGCGACAAGCCGGTGCTGGTCGAGTTCTGGGCCGAGTGGTGCGGACCGTGCCGGATGGTGGCGCCCGTCCTGGAGCAGATCGAGTCCGAGCACGGCCTGACGATCGGCAAGCTGAACACCGACGAGAATCCCGAGATCATGGCCCGCTACGGGGTGATGGGGATTCCGACGATGATGTTGTTCGAGAACGGCGAGCCGGTCAAGCAGATCGTCGGCGCCAAGCCCAAGCGCATGCTCGTCTCCGAACTCGGCCTGTAGCAACCCGGTTTCGAGAGGCCGGGATCTCGTCGATTGTCGGTGCCACCCGCTAGCCTGCACCGCATGGCCAAGACTGCCCCTAAGCCCGGATACCGCTGTGCCGAATGCGGCTGGCGCACCACCAAATGGGTCGGCAGGTGCGGTGAGTGCCAGGCGTGGGGCACCGTCGACGAGGATGGCGCCCGCGCGGGCGTCAACGTCGTCCAGGCGGGCGCGACCAGCGCTCCCGCGCTGCCCATCGGCCAGGTCAAGGCCGAGGTGGCGACCGCGCGCACGACCGGGGTGTCCGAGCTGGACCGGGTGCTGGGCGGCGGGCTGGTGCCCGGCGCGGTGGTGCTGCTGGCGGGCGAGCCGGGCATCGGCAAGTCCACGCTCCTGCTGGAGGCCGCGGCGCGCATCGCCGAGCGCGCGACCGTGCTCTACGTGACGGGCGAGGAGTCCGCGGCCCAGGTACGCCTGCGGGCCGACCGCATCGGCGCGATCCAGGACCAGCTCTACCTGGCCGCGGAGACGGAGCTGTCGGCCCTGGTCACGCACGTGGAGAAGGTCCAGCCCCAGTTGCTGGTGGTCGACTCGGTCCAGACGATCGGCTCGGCGCAGGCCACCGGCGTGCCCGGCGGGGTGACGCAGGTGCGGGAGGTGGCGGCCAACCTCGTACGGCTGGCCAAGGAGCGCAACATGGCCACGGTCCTGGTGGGCCACGTCACCAAGGAGGGCTCCATCGCCGGCCCCCGCACGCTGGAGCACCTGGTCGACGTGGTGCTCAACTTCGAGGGCGACCGCCACTCCAGGCTCCGCATGGTCCGCGCGATCAAGAACCGGTTCGGCCCCACCGACGAGATCGGCTGCTTCGACCTGCACGAGCGGGGCATCGAGGGCATCACCGACCCGAGCGGCCTGTTCGTCTCCCGGCGCAGCGAGCCGGTGCCCGGCACCTGCGTCACCGTCACCGTCGAGGGCACGCGCCCGCTGCCGGCCGAGGTCCAGGCCCTCGTCGCCCGTACGGACGCGCAGCAGCCCCGCCGCACGTCCTCCGGCCTGGACACCTACCGCGTGCAGATGGTCCTCGCCGTCCTGGAGCGCAGGCTCAACGCCCGGCTCGGCGGATGCGACGTGTTCACCGCGACCGTCGGCGGCATCAAACTCGCCGACCCCGCCGTGGACCTGTCGGTCATGCTCGCCGTCGCCAGCGCCGCCGGTGACAAACCGCTGCCGCCGGGGCTGGTGGCGCTGGGCGAGGTGGGACTGGCGGGCGAGTTGCGTCCCGTCAAGGACGTACGCAGGCGGCTGACCGAAGCGGCCAGGCTCGGTTTCAAACGTGCCCTCGTACCGGCCGGATCGCTCGAAGAGGGCGGCCGCAGACGCGGCGGGCAGCGCTCTCTGGTGCCCGTGGGGCCCGTGGCGTTCGCGCCCGGGTTCGAGGTCGTCCAGGCGGAGAACGTCTGGGACGCCCTCACGCATGCCACTTAGCGCGGCTAAGCTGAGCGTGACCGATCGACACGGGGGTCAGGTGGATAGGAGTCTGGATGACCGCCGTCGCGAAGCTCTGGCCGCGGTAGCGCCGGGCACACCTCTGCGCGACGGCCTGGAACGGATCCTGCGCGGGCAGACCGGCGGGCTGATCGTGCTCGGCTACAGCAAGGTCGTCGAGGAGTTGTGCAGCGGCGGTTTCGAGCTCGACGTCGAGTTCTCCGCCACCCGGCTGCGCGAGCTGGCCAAGATGGACGGCGCGATCGTGGTGAACGGCGAGCAGAAGATCGTCCGCGCCGCCGTACACCTGGTGCCCGACAACGCCATCCCCACCGACGAGTCCGGCACCCGCCACCGCACCGCCCAGCGCGTGGCCAGGCAGACGGGCCTGCCCATCATCGCGATCAGCAAGTCGATGCGCATCATCGCCCTCTACCTCGACGGCATCCGCTACGTCCTTGAGGAGTCGGCGGCCATCCTGTCCAAGGCCAACCAGGCCCTGGCCACGCTCGAACGCTACAAACACCGCCTCGACGAGGTCTCGGGCACCCTGTCCGCCCTGGAGATCGAAGACCTGGTCACGGTCAGAGACGTGGCCGCCGTGGCGCAGCGCCTGGAGATGGTCCGCCGCATCTCCGACGAGATCAAGGGCTACGTCGTCGAACTGGGCACGGACGGCCGCCTCCTGTCCCTCCAGCTGGACGAGTTGGTGGCCGGCGTCGACTCCGAACGCGAGCTGGTCATCCGCGACTACCTCCCGGCCTCCTCCGGCCGCCGCCAGCGCCGCCTCCTTGAGGCCATGCACGAGCTGGACAAGCTCTCCGGCAACGACCTGCTCGACCTGTCGGCCGTGGCCCGCGTCCTGGGCCACAGCGGCGGCGACCAGATGGACAGCCCCGTCAGCCCCCGCGGCTTCCGCCTCCTGGCCAAGGTCCCCCGCCTCCCCGCCACGGTGGTCGACCGCCTGGTCAACCACTTCGGCGGCCTGCAGAAACTCCTGGCGGCCAGCATCGACGACCTCCAGGCGGTAGGCGGCGTCGGCGAATCCCGAGCCCGCAGCGTCCGCGAGGGCTTGTCCCGCCTCGCCGAATCCTCAATCCTCGAACGCTACGTCTGAAGTCCAAAGCCCTCAGCACCCACCCCAATCCTGGTTACCGGCTTGGCCTGCGGGACCCCACCCTGAAGTGAGGGGCTTGCCAGCCCCTCACACTCCCCGGACGCAACACCCGTCACCCCTCAAGCTCCTCGGCAGGGCCGACCTCGTTCTCCGAAACCAGGCGTCTCGATGGCAACCGTGGTGGTCCTCACCACTCCAATCGTGTCGACGAACATGACGGGGCCCTGGCCGGAAGAACGACCAGGGCTCCCACCCCCAGCCCTTCAGAAGGGATCACCTGGCGAACCTGCAACCCTGACTGAGATGCGGACCGGTCGAGTTGGTCATGAAACCCAGCCAGGGCCGTTCATAAGCGAGGCACCCGTCCTTACGCCGTGCCGGGGAAGGGAATCGGGTGCGTGAGTGCCATGCCTCCACGTTAGGGACGGCGTCGCCCGCGCTGTGAGAGGGTTGCTTCAAGTTCCCCGAAGATGCCTACGCGCCGTTTCGATCTCCTCGCGCGCCGCCCTCCCGTAAACGGCTTGATCTCGAAGCGCCGCGAACGCTCGAACGAAGTAGGAGATGTCATCAGGACGGGACGACCGGAGCAGTCCGGTCCAGAACTCCTGCCGGACATGCTGCTCATCGAACAAATAGAACGCTTCGCCGGGATAAAGGCTTCTCTGATGCCCGAGAGGGATGACCCCGATGGATACGTACGGCATCGCGGTCACCTCAAGAAGCCGGTCGAACTGCTCACTCATAACCTCGGCGCCACCGATGCCGGTATAAAGCGCTGATGCCTCCAGGACGAACGAGAACGAGTTCGTCCCCGTCCCCAGCAGGCGCTGACGCACCAGCCGGTTACGCGCAGCCTGCTCAAGGTCTTCCGTGGGCAGGCCATGCAGCCGTGCATGTATCTCGAACTGGACCAAGGCGTAGCGGAAGGTCTGCAGGAATCCAGGAATGAACAGGGCCTCATAAGCGCGCAGGAGCCTGGTCCTCTCGTAGAGAGCCATGCTGCGGAGTTGAATGTGCTTCTGACCTGCCCGAAGCTCGCGCCGATACTCAAGCCACATCTGCTCTACTTCGCGGTGTGTGGCTATCAACTCCATTACCTGACCCACAGCGCCGCAGGCCGTAGCCCACACCCTGACGTCTGATTCGGTGGGTTTCTGCGTACCGTGCTCGATCTTGGAGACCTTGGTCTTGTGCCAACCGCACCGGCCCGCCAGTTCCACGCCGGTCAGCTCGGCGTCCAGCCGAAGATCGCGGAGACGGATGCCGAACGCCATTTTGGCGGCGTTCGACGGCTTGAGGTCGGACACCGTACGTCTAGAAGGGCTTGTATACGTTGTGCGGGGTGGCGATGCTCCAGGCCGCCTCAAAGGCGTCCCGGCAGAACTTCACGACATGAGAATCACGGTAGAGCTGAATCTCCGTCCGCTCATCGCTCCCGCCGAGCACGTTGAAGATGACCAGATCGTCGAGGACGAAGCAGTCGTTGCCAGGAAGCGGGAGGGTCGAAACCGAGCGGCGGGGAAGCCAGCGGAGTTCTTCTCCCGCCTCTACCGCGGGCCCCGCGATGGCGACGGCCATCCGCTGGTATTTAGAGAGCGGTTCCGAAACGACCCGCACCCGGCGTATACGCCTTCCGGCCGCAACCTCGGCCGCCACCTTGTCACGCCACGGGTCGACGAAGCGAGCAATGGCTGCTCCGTCCCTCCTCTGCCATGCGCTGAACAACTCGGCGTCGAAGGCATAGCCATCGCGAAGCTCAAGCTTCAGGAATGGCCGGCCCGCCCAGATCAGTGCCGATCTCTGCTCGGCTGAGATCAACTCCATAATGCTCCTTGGCATACTTTCGGACGAACGCGTCGATCGTGCGGCCTGAGATCTCCACGAAGGTCTCATCACTCGCCAGGCTCACAAGCTGAGCAGCGATCTTCGGACCCCGCCTCTTACCCTGGGCGATCCAAGAGTCTCCGTCAGTTGAGTAGAACGTCTCGCATTCGTCAGCCCCGTGTGAGTCGGGGTCCTTGCAGTAGAAGGTAAGCCGCGAAGCCCTGTGAGCGTTGGACGGTTGCATGAGATCACTCCTCCTGGTGCCTGGCGTACGTCCCTCTTTGGCAGACCGATGGTGATGTCAAGCGCAGATGAAGGAAGCGTCGACCGATCGCCCCCGGCACCGTAGGGCCGGGGGCTCTCGTCTTGCTGCCGGTCAGCTCAGATGATGGTCCGGGCTGTCCAGCAAGATGCGCTGCCACTCCGGGGTGACCGTCATGCCGAAGCGCTCTCGGCTCGGCTCACCCCAGCCCACCCAGCGGAAGTAGGCGTCGGTGACCTCCTCCCACAGGGAGCGCTCGCCGAGTTGGTACACCTCGAACTCCGGTTGACCGGGCTCATGGGTGACCAGCGTCCACACCTCGGGATGATCCTGGTCCACCACCCACACATAGAACTGATCGCCCTGCTGCCGGCTGGTGACCTGGAACCCGGTCAGCCCCGCCATCGCCACCAGCGCCCCGGGGGGAGCATAGGCGATCGTGCGCGGGTCTATTCGGGTGCTGGAGTACTGACCGCTGCCGTCGTCCCGTGTGGCATGGGCCGGGCGTTGACTGCGCATCATCATGTACGCGGCGAAGCCTTGGAACCGCCCGGAAGCGGTGCCATCGGGAAACACCGTGAGACGCAGTCCGTGCCCGTTCCCGAGGCCGGGGCAGTACGGCAACACGATCGTGCCGCCCGGCCTGGTCTGCTCGATCCAGTTGTGCGGCACCTGACGGATACCGCAGGTGACGTGGACTCGATCGAACGGAGCGCGGCCGGGACAACCGGCCGCGCCGTCGCCGACGACCAATTGCGCCTGGACCCCGGCATCGCTCAGGTTCTTCGCGGCGCGCTCGGCGACCTGAGGATCTACCTCGATCGAGGTCGCCACCCCCTCGTCGCCCACCAGATGTGACAGCAGCGCCGCTGTCCAGCCGGTTCCTGTGCCGACTTCCAGCACCCGGTGGCCGGGTTCTGGTTCCAGCCACCCCAGCAAGTCCGCGACGGTGCTCGGTGCGGACGCCGAAGACGTGGGCTCTCGGGCGCCTGCCCTGATCTCGCCCGTCCCGTCAGCGATCTGCGTGACGATCACGGAGTCGCTGTAGACGGCGGCCCACCATGCCTTCGGGTCGGCATCGCGGTCGATGATCTGCTCGGTCTCATCCGCGCCAAGGAGTGCTTGGGCGCGGACTGGGATGAAGGGGTGTCGCGGTACGGCCCGGATCGCGGCTTTGATGTGCTCGGTGCGGTGAGTGGCTAGCGGGATCTCCTCGATCATGCGCTCGATCCGCCACTCGACTTCTGGCCGGGTCACTTCCCGCCGCCGCCGCTACCACCGTTGCCGCCCTTGCCGCCGCCACGACGCCCGCCGCTCGGATTCTTGTCGCCCTGCTCTGGAGTGATCGGGTCAGGCTTGTGAGGTTTGTCCTTCTTCGGGTCGCCTTTGTGGCCCACGTAGGGACTCCTTCGCGAAACTCTCGACCAGTCCGCGTAACGTGACGATACAGCTACACAGCGAGAGCGGCAAGGGACTGTCCGGACTCTCACGCCTTACCTTCAGCGCCGGGTCCCCTCCTCGCTTGTCCCCCATGCGAGCTACCGGCGAATGTCCACCGTGCGGTGACGATCACGGGGTGGTCGGATCCCTAGTGTTTAGGTCATGGCCGCAGCGCCCAAGCGGCCCTCCCCCTTAACACTCAGGAGTTCACCATGCTCGGCAAGCTTCTCAAGGCCACCGCCGTCGCCACCCTCGCCTGCACCGCCGTCGGCGTCGAACTCGCCGGCACCGCCTCGGCGCAGACCTGGGACCCCTTCTCCGGCACCAAGAAGATCCAGGTCGACGGCAAGTCGGTGAACGTGTCCTGCTCCGGCGGCCCCGACGTCGGCCAGCCGACCATCGTCCTGCTGCACGGCGGCGGCGACGACCTCACCAAGATGGCCGCCCTGCAGAAGAGCCTCAGCGCCAACAACCGCGTCTGCTCCTACGACCGCCTCGGCGCCGGCGCCAGCGACAAGCCCACCGGCCCGCAGGACTTCGCCGCCACCGGCAAGATCCTCACCGGCGTCCTCGACCAGATCACCGACGACAGCCCCGTAGTGCTGGCCGGCCACTCCCTCGGCGGCCTCATCGCCGCCCGCTACGCCCCCGCCCACACCGACAAGGTCAAGGGCCTGGTCCTGCTGGACGCCACCCCCTCCACCATGATCAACGACATCTCCACCATCATCCCCAAGACCGCCAAGGGCCCCGCCGCCCAGGTACGCGCCCAGAACCTGGCCATCTTCCAGGGCCAGAACCCCGAGCAGCTCGTCATCAAGGACGGCAAGGTGCGCTCCGCCGGCGACATCCCGGTCGCCGTCCTCAAGCACGGCCAGCCCTACCTCGCCGCCATCCCCGCCTACGGCAAGAAGCTGGAGCAGGCCTGGACCGCCGGCCAGCGCAACTGGCTCGCCCTGTCCCGCGACAGCAAGCTGACCACCGCCGCCAAGGCCGGCCACTACATCCACAACGACACCCCCGACGTCGCCGTCAAGGCCATCGAGACCGTCACCGCCAAGACCGCCGCCCGCCACGCCCTCGGCAAGTGACACCACAGCCCTGCGGTCCAACGTTTTGAAACCATCCCGAACGGAGGCCCGAACGGTGCACACCCCACAGGTTTCCTGGTGTCGCAGCAGGCCCGAGCCAACGGCCCGGCACCATGGCCGACACGTCGCACCGCAGACGTCAACGCAGACGTCAACGCAGACGTCAACGCAGACGTCAACGCAGGTGGAACACCCCTTTGGGGGTACGCATCTTCCCCATCCGCGCCACAGCCACATAAGTCCCCGGCAGCGCGGCGGCAGGCTCGGCCCGGCAGTCGGAACTGGAGCGTCGCCGGTCCCATTCAAGCGACCGCACGTACGGCACCCCCCGCTGCAACTCCTTGACCTCCGCGCCCTCACCGCTCACGCAGTCGGCCGTGGACCAGATGCGGTCGGCGCCCGAGGTGATGCGGACTTCCATCGCCCGTGGCCCGACGTCGGCCGTGCACATCACCGAACCCGTGTTCACCAGGGTGACCATGAAGCCGGGACGGGCGTCGCCCGCGTAGATCTGCTCCCTGCCGCCCTGCAGGCTGAGCACCAGTTCCTCCTCCACGCACGGCTCCCCGGGGTTCCTGTGGCGTTCCACGGGGGAAGACTTCGGGGTGGGGCTGGGCGAAGGGGCGGCGGTGCCCATGGCGAGCGTGCGCAGTCCGGCCAGCAGCGGATCGGGGGCCGGTTCGCTGCTCGTACCGGAGCCGGTGCTGCTGGTGCTGTTGCTCGGTGAGGACTGTGCGCTGGACGTGCGCTGGGGGCCGCTGCCGGTGGTGGAGCACGCCCATGCCACAACGGCCACCACGACGAGCACCGCCACCAGGACGCTCATCCGGCGGCGCCAGTAGATGTCACCGCCGTCGCCACGCATCGTATCCGGGTCCATACAGCAAGCATGGTGAGCGGGCGGCGACTTAGAGTGACGACACGCCGAGACCTGTCAACTCCTCAAACGCTTGACCGCGCGGTTGATCCGAGCCTCTCGCACACCCCATACGCTTGACCGTGTGGTAGAGCCGAATCTCCTGCACACCCCCGTTCTTGACTGGTACGAGGGCAACGCCCGGGACCTTCCCTGGCGCGCCGCCGACGCAACCCCGTGGGGCGTGCTCGTCAGCGAGATCATGCTCCAGCAGACTCCGGTCGTACGCGTCCTGCCCATCTGGCACGACTGGATGCAGCGCTGGCCCACCCCCAAGGCGCTGGCCGCCGAGCAGCCCGGCGAGGCCGTACGCCATTGGGGCCGTCTCGGTTACCCGCGCAGGGCACTGCGCCTGCACGCCTGCGCCCGCGCCATCACCGACGAGCACGGCGGCGAGGTTCCCTCCGACCACGCGACCCTGCTGGCGCTGCCCGGCATCGGCGAGTACACCGCCGCCGCGGTCGCCAGCTTCGCTTACGGCGGACGGCACGCCGTGCTGGACACCAACGTCCGCCGGGTCTTCGCCAGGTCGGTCCGCGGTGAGGAGTACCCGCCGACCGCCACCTCGGCGGCCGAGCGGCGACTGGCGGAGGCACTGCTGCCCGAGCTGGGCGCGGCCCGCTGGGGGGTGGCGGTGATGGAGCTGGGGGCGCTGGTGTGCACGGCGCGCGCCCCGCGCTGCGCCGACTGCCCGATCACGCACCTTTGTGCCTGGCGCCTGGCGGGCAAGCCGCCGCACGCCGGGCCCGCGCGCAAGGGCCAGACGTACGCGGGCACCGACCGCCAGTGTCGCGGCCGGCTGCTGGAGGTGCTGCGCTCAGCGCACGGGCCGGTGCCCAAGACGGCACTGGACGTGGTGTGGAACGACCCCATCCAACGCGAACGCGCCCTGGACGGGCTCGTCTCCGACGGCCTCGCCGAAGCCCTCGACGACGGCATGTTTCGCCTTCCTCAGACATGAACATCATTATTTTTTTACGCGTTGCCGTGGCTTTCCACCCGCCGCACTTCGGCTGATGGCCCTCCAGGAAACGGCCTCTGAACCCGTCACCGGTGGCCCGCCGTTACGCGAGCCCAAGTTGACCGGCTTCCTGGTCACTGCTTGAGGCGTCTCAGGCGATCCACGGCGGGACGCCGAACTCGGCGCCATCTGGCCCGAAGGCGCGTGCGCTGCCTGGTGCGGTGACGATGGCGGTGTAACCGGTGATGGCGTCAGCCAGGACCTGTCGTACCGTGTGGGCGGGCATGACGATGGTGTCGCCGGCGGTGACCTCGTGTGTCTCGCCGTCCAGTTTCACGGTCGCCGCGCCGGCCAGCCAGTTCCACACTTGTTCGCAGTCGAAATCGTGCACGGGGCCCGCGGCACCCGGTTTGGCCTCTACCTTCCACAGGGATCCGGATGATCCTCCCTGGGTGGGTGAGGCGAAGGTGGTCATGATTCCGCCGGGGGTTTCCGAGCGTCGTGTCTCGGCGTTACGTATGACGGTCACGTCACTTATCTCCTAGAGTTAGGTAACCATGTTGTCCATATAGTTAACCAGGTTGTCTATCGTGTCAACTTACGTACCGGGCTTTGAACTTCCGTTGCGCTTGCTCCTCGCGTTCAGGCTGCTCATCGATGAGTTGCATGTCGAACTCGCGCGGCAGGGCCATCCGGACATGAGACCCATGCACGGATTCGTCATGCAGGCGATCGGCGCGGACGGCACCACGGCCGTCGAGCTGGGGCGCAGGCTGGGCGTTTCCAAACAGGCCGCCGGCAAGACCATAGACACGCTTGAGCGCGCCGGCTACGTCGAGCGCACCACCGATCCCCGGGACAGCAGAGCCAAGATCGTCCGGCTGACCCCGTACGGGCTGGACGCCCTTGACCGATCGGCCCGCATCTTCGACGCCCTGCGCGCCCGCTGGGCCGACGAACTCGGCGAGGACCGCCTGAGCGCCCTGGAGTCCGACCTGCGCAGGATGACGCCGGGCAACCCCTGGCGCCTGGACACACCCGGCTGGTTCGGCAGCCTCTAAGCCCCCGAAGACGACGACCTGGAGTCTAAGACGGTCTGGGGCCGGCAACGGTACACCGCCGCCGCCGACCCCAGACACACAACCTCACGCCCAGCACAAGGCCGAACACACACCCACGCTCACGACAGAGTCGCGGACACAAGCCCATGGTCACGACAGAGTCGCGAGCGCAGGCTCATCCTCACGACGAGGGCGGATAGGGCGTCGAGGCGCCGTACCGGGCCGTTTCATCGTCGCCGCTCAGTCGCCGGAAACCGGCCTTTTCGAGGACGCGGATCGACGGCGGGTTCGCCAGTTCCACGTTGGCGAACACCGTGTGGACACCTGGCGCGGTGAGGGCGAACTCCGTCAGCGCCCGGGTGGCCTCGGGAGCGTAGCCGCGGCCACGGCGGGAGGCGACGATCCCGTAGCCGATCTCGAGGGCGCCGTCGCCGGGCGGCCAGAACAGGCCGATCGAGCCGACCACCAGACCGCTGTCGCGCTCGATGACCAGACGGTGGCCGTACTCCCCCAGCCACGCGGGATGCTCCCCGAACAGGCCGGCGATGACCTGGTCGCCTTCGCTCGGGAAATCTTCGGCCCAGTGCACGGAACGGGTACCCGCCACGACGGCGTCCGCCTCGTCAAGGGTCCAGACCCGCAGGAGGAGGCGGTCGGTGGTCAGATCGGTGTCGTTCGGTGAAAGAAAAGAACGCACGTGAACACTCCTGGTTTCGGTGAATGACCGGCCGCGGCGTACGTTCGTACGTACATCCACGCGGCTCGGTTGAGGGCATGCTGAACAGGGCTGCTGGCAGCCATATTCATCAACCCCCCACCGTGGAGTGCTCACGGGACCCTCCCGCACCGACAGACTCTAACGCCGTCTTCTCAGTGCGGGCAAAAACAATGAGAAAGGGCAGAGACCTCAGGCGGCCAGCTGGAGACCCAGGCCGGTCAGGTTGGTGCGCGCCCAGTCCAGTTCCTCCGCCAGCAGCGACACCAGCGCCCCCGGCCCCTTGGCCCGCCCGGGAACAGTCAGGTTGTGCGTCTCGACCTCGATGTGCGCGCTGCCGCTCACCGCGCCCGACAACATGGCCGCCAGCGTGTCGTGCAGCACGACCCCCGGGCTCGGCGTCTCCCCCGTGTGGCTGTGCACGTGACCGACCTTGACGACGGGCGCGCCGGCCTCGGCCAGGCCCTTCAGCGCCGCACCCGGCTCCTCCTCGCCGCAGGCGAGGTTGCAGGCGTCCAGGGCCACACCCAGGTGCTCGGAGTCGATGCCGCACACCCGCTCAAGCGCCTGCTCGGTCGTCTCCAGCACGCACCCGGGCCACGGCTCGAAGCCGACCCTGATCGTCTTGCCGGACGTGCTGTAGATGCCGCGCAGTTCGCGGGCCAGCCGCTCCAGCCGGCGGGTGGCGATCGCGTGCAGGTCGGCGGGCCAGTCGCGACGCCAGCCGATCGGGATCGTCGAGATGCTGCCGAACCGTACGTCCTCGGGCAGCAGGAACGCCAGGATCTTGGCCAGCGCCATCGTGTACCGGTACCGCTCGGGCTTGGCCCAGTCAGGTCCGGGAACCTCCTGGTTGCGGCCGCCGGTGCCGTTGAGGCTGACGACCTCCAGGCCGCGCTCCTCCAGGGAGCGGCGCAGGCGTACGAGCTCGATGCGGTCGGCCGTGAGATGGTCGGCGACGCTCGGCGACAACCACAGCCCGACGCCCATCCGCTCCACACCCAGCCGCTTACGGACCGGGACCGCGTAGCGGGTCAGGTGGGCGATGAGGTTCTCCAGGTCCTCAGCGGGGTGGACGCCTGCGTTGTAGGCGAGGTGAACGAGCGTTCCGTCATCGTGACGCAGGCGCATCGGTTTCCTCCACGGCTTGCTTTAGTGTTCCCGTCGCCCGCCTCGGACGTGCGAACCATGCGAGCATGCCTGATTACGGGTGGCACGCGCGTCCACCCTGAGTTGATTTCGCACTACTCCCGTGGGAGCAGCCCTCAGCTTCGGAACGCGGCCTTGCGGCTCGCTCGGCTCTAACTTGGCGAAGCTCTACACAGTGTAGTACTACTCGCGGTGGTGGTATACCCGCTCACCCAACAATTCCGCAACGACGCAACCCACCGCGTTTACCCGCCCGCCTCGGCGATTCGCCCACCCAAGTTCTCGCACACCCATCTGACGGCGCAGCGGCACGAGTTGTGACAGATTACTGACTTCTCCACCCCCTAAGAGGCAGAAGATCAAGAAACCCACCCACGCGTACGGCCTCCCACCGTCCCCCTCACTCAGTCAGCAACCTCCACAGGCCCCCCACAGACACCGCAAGCACCACCCACCGAACGGACCACACCGTGTCTTGCCGCGGGGTTACGGGTTATGTCCGTCGGATGGATAGATCGGGCCCCGAACGGCACGACGCAGCACAGCACGTGGACCAGGGCGCGTCGCAACACGGCAACGTAGGAGCACGGCACGGTGCGCCACAGCACGGCACAAGCGCACCCCAGCCCAGCGCGACGCAGCACATCCGAGTGCGTGACACCTTTCAGCGTGCCCTGTACATCGCAGCGCGTGGCACCTCCCAGCGTGCCCACCACATCGCACGCGCAGCACGCACGCACCACGTCCCCCGGCCGGGACCTCCCCAAAGGAAGGCATGCGAGCGCTCCCATGGAGCCCGCAGGAAGGATCTCAGCGCCGCTGGAGCCCCAACCCGCCAACCCCACAGCACGCCCGAACAGGCCACACCGCCCCAGCCCACACCACGCCCGGAACACGCCGCGCCCAGGCTCGCCCAAGCCACCGGCGTCTGGAGGAGCCAGTGTCTACCGGGGGCCCTAGAAGCCGGTGCCACCGGACCCCGACGGAGTCGGAGGCGCCAGATACCGGAGGAGCTGGTGCCTTCGGACCCGACTGGACCGGCACCACCACACGCCAGAGAAACCGACGCCTTCGGACCCCGACCGAGCCAAGCACCACCGCACCCCAGAGAAGCCGGTGCCACCGAACCCCGACAGCGCCAGCACCACCACACCCCAGAAAAGCCGACGCCACCGGGCCCCGACGGAGGTGGTGGTAGTGGTGGCATGTGAAAGGCCCCCGCGTGGATGTCTCACGCGGGGGCCTTCGTTGGACCCGTCAGACCCGGGGGTCTGGGTTAGTTCTGGATCGGGGCGGCGATGGCGGCGGCCGAGTCGGGTACCTTCGAGGCCGTTTCGCCCTTGAAGATGAACTTGGCGTTGTCGCCTTCGCCCTCGATCGTCACCTTAACGACCTGGCCGGGCCGGAGCTCGCCGTAGAGGATCTTCTCCGACAGCGAGTCTTCCAGCTCCCGCTGGATCGTACGGCGCAGCGGCCGAGCGCCCATGACCGGGTCGTAGCCGCGGTCGGCGAGCAGCTGCTTGGCGTCGGGTGAGACGTCGAGCCCCATGTCGCGGTCCTTCAGCCTGGCGTCCACCTGGTTGAGCATCAGATCCACGATCTTGATGATCTCGTTGGGCGTGAGCTGGTGGAAGACCACGATGTCGTCGACACGGTTGAGGAACTCGGGCCGGAAGTGCTGCTTGAGCTCCTCCTGCACCTTGGACTTCATCCGGTCGTAGTTGGAGTCGGCGTCGTTGGACTTCGCGAACCCGACCCCGATGCCCTTGGAGATGTCGCGGGTGCCGAGGTTGGTGGTCATGATGATGACCGTGTTCTTGAAGTCGACCACCCGGCCCTGGGCGTCGGTCAGGCGACCGTCTTCCAGGATCTGCAGCAGCGAGTTGAAGATGTCGGGGTGGGCCTTCTCGATCTCGTCGAACAGGACCACGGAGAACGGCTTGCGCCGCACCTTCTCGGTGAGCTGGCCGCCCTCCTCGTAGCCGACGTAGCCGGGAGGCGAGCCGAACAGCCTGGAGACGGTGTGCTTCTCCATGAACTCCGACATGTCCAGGCTGATCAGAGCGTCTTCGTCGCCGAAGAGGAACTCAGCCAGAGCCTTGGACAGCTCGGTCTTACCGACACCCGAGGGGCCGGCGAAGATGAACGAGCCACCGGGACGGCGCGGGTCCTTCAGACCGGCGCGGGTACGCCGGATGGAGCGCGACAGGCCCTTGATGGCGTCGTCCTGACCGATGATCCGCTTGTGGAGCTCGTCCTCCATGCGGAGCAGGCGCGCCGACTCCTCCTCGGTCAGCTTGAAGACCGGGATGCCGGTGGCGGTCGCCAGGACCTCGGCGATGAGCTCCTGAGTGACCTCGGCCACGACGTCCATGTCGCCGGCCTTCCACTCCTTCTCCCGCCGCTCGCGCTTGAGCTGCAGCTGCTTCTCCTGGTCGCGGAGAGCAGCGGCCTTCTCGAAGTCCTGCGCGTCGATCGCGGACTCCTTGTCGCGACGGACGTTGGCGATCTTCTCGTCGTACTCGCGCAGGTCCGGCGGGGCGGTCATCCTGCGGATGCGCATCCTGGAGCCGGCCTCGTCGATGAGGTCGATCGCCTTATCGGGCAGGTAGCGGTCGCTGATGTAGCGGTCGGCCAGCTGCGCGGCGGCCACCAGCGCGTCGTCGGTGATGGACACGCGGTGGTGCGCCTCGTAGCGGTCGCGCAGGCCCTTGAGGATCTCGATCGTGTGGCTGAGCGAGGGCTCGGCCACCTGAATCGGCTGGAAGCGCCGCTCCAGCGCCGCGTCCTTCTCCAGGTACTTGCGGTATTCGTCCAGCGTGGTCGCGCCGATCGTCTGCAGCTCGCCGCGGGCCAGCATGGGCTTGAGGATGCTGGCGGCGTCTATTGCGCCTTCGGCCGCACCCGCGCCGACGAGCGTGTGCAACTCGTCGATGAACAGGATGATGTCGCCACGCGTGCGGATCTCCTTGAGCACCTTCTTCAGGCGCTCTTCGAAGTCACCGCGGTAGCGGGAGCCGGCGACCAGGGCGCCGAGGTCAAGCGTGTAGAGCTGCTTGTCCTTCAGCGTCTCGGGCACCTCGCCCCTGACGATCTTCTGCGACAGGCCCTCGACGACGGCGGTCTTGCCGACGCCGGGCTCGCCGATGAGAACGGGGTTGTTCTTGGTCCTCCTGGAGAGGACCTGCATGACCCGCTCGATCTCCTTCTCACGGCCGATGACCGGATCCAGCTTGCCCTCGCGGGCGGCCTGGGTCAGGTTGCGGCCGAACTGGTCGAGCACCAGGGAGGTCGACGGGGCCGACTCCTGCGGACCGCCCGCCGCGGCCGGCTCCTTGCCCTGGTAACCGTGGAGCAACTGGATGACCTGCTGCCTCACACGGTTGAGATCAGCTCCAAGCTTGACCAGCACCTGGGCCGCCACACCTTCACCCTCACGGATGAGCCCGAGCAGGATGTGCTCGGTGCCGATGTAGTTGTGACCCAGCTGCAAAGCCTCACGGAGCGACAGCTCGAGGACCTTCTTGGCCCGCGGGGTGAACGGAATGTGCCCCGACGGAGCCGACTGGCCCTGGCCGATGATCTCCTCGACCTGCTGGCGCACACCCTCAAGGCTGATGCCGAGGCTCTCCAGAGCCTTGGCGGCTACGCCCTCACCTTCATGGATCAAACCAAGAAGAATGTGCTCAGTGCCGATGTAGTTGTGGTTGAGCATCCTGGCCTCTTCTTGGGCCAAGACGACAACACGCCTCGCTCGGTCGGTGAACCTCTCGAACATCTCGTCGCTCCTCACAGAGCGGTCAGTCAGGCCGGTAAATCCGGTCCCGTCCTCCCGCATGCTAGCCCTGGCTCGGCAACCCGTGCCCACTGCCGCTGACACGCTCTATATCAGAGACGTTCCCCGAGAGCAGGGCGTTCACCCTCCATCCAACTACTGTTCGGGGGTGACGTGTTCCCGATACGCCGCAAGCGAACGATGTTTAGGGCGCTTCACGGAAGCGGCTGTAAATTGCCCCCCACGGCGTAGCGGATCCCACACGGATCTGCCTTCGGACGCCAGGCGTGGAGCCGGCGCGGGGACGCCACTTCGCCTGTGCATCTCACATGCCACTGTCAGTATCTGTTGCGTAATCATCTTATGTCGGCGGCGACGCCGGGGCCAAGCGAGCGCGCTACGCCTTGAGCACAACAGGGCACGCACCGCACTGCCTCCAGGTCACCCCTACCAGAACGTACAGACGGCAATGAGAAATCCCCGTCCGTGAACGTCGAACGTCCCCGAGCTTCGAACGTCCGTGAACGTCTCAGCGTCCCTGAACGTCCCAGCGTCCCTGAACGTCGCAGCGTCTCTCAACGTCGCAGCGTCCTGAACGTCGAAATCTCGCGGCGGGGTCAGCCGCGAGGGGCCTGGTAGCGGGCGATGAGTTCGTCGGGGAGTTGCCTGACCCGGGCGACGTCGGCTCCGTGCCCGGTCAGCACCCGGACCGCCCCGCTCTCCCCCTCCCCGCTCTCCCCCTCCCCGCTCTCCCCCTCGCGCAGCAGCCCGAGCAGAAGGTGCTCGGTGCCGATGTAGTCCACACCCCGCTGCACGGCCTCCTCGTACGACCCCAGCAGTGCCTGGTTGGCCCGCGGACTGAACGGAAGGTGCCCCGCCGGGGCGGTCTGCCCCGGGCCGACGATCTCCACGGCCTGCCGGCGCGCGCTCTCAAGGGTGACGCCCACGCTCCCGAGAATCTGCGCGCCGATGCCCTCGCCCTCACGAATCAGGCCGAGGAGAACGTGCTCGGTGCCGATGCGGCTGTGGTTGAGCGCCCTGGTCTCCTCCTGGGCCAGGATGACGACCCGCCTCGCCCGGTTGGTGAACTTCTCAAACATCCCCTTGCTCCTCACACAGCGGTCGATCGGTCCGGGTGAACCCGATTTCGTCCTCGCGCATGCTAGTGGCCGCGGATTGCGTGATCTTCGGGTGCGTGAGCGGCGCCATGACGATACATACCGCCGAGCCCCCCATCCCGTACGGACGGTAATCGGCAATCTCACCATCCGGTCAGCCGGGTTACCGGACCCGTTTCGCGCTATGAGACGCTGTCTCCACGAGCCCGCCTCGCATTCGCGCACTTGCACGTGCACGGGAATCTCAAACCGGCGCACACAAGCGGCGTCGGCATTGTGCGTGGATGCACGGTAGAAGCGCCCTTTGTGGGAGAGGTGCTCACACTTGCCGCTTATGCCCGGCTTGTCGCATCCGCTCGGCCGAGGTTTTCCGGCACCGGCGGAACCGTACGGCGCCGGCGTTTCGAGGGTGGCGCGCCCGCCGGGAACGGGTTTCGCGTCGATCGGGCGCGGGTTTCAGCGGGTTTCATGGGCGGCGCGCCAGTCGGGATCGGGCTTAGCGCCAGTCGGGATCCCGGCTTAACTGTTACAGCGTGTGAAGGGCGGCGCGGGGTTAACCGCTTGCCGGATTTCGCCATGGCCCGTTCCACGGGGTACGGGGAGGCGTCGGTGAAGTCACAAAAGCCCGTGCCGCAAGGGCAATGTGGGCGGCCGCCCTGTCGTACGGGCCGAGCGTACGTTGAATGGGGCATGGCCGCCACACACGGCATTCCGCGCACAGAGCGCGACGCCATCACATATGTGACACCGGCCCGGAGGAATCGGCGCCGCTGATGAGCCGGGACGTGCGCCCCAAAACGCCCGCATATGGGCGGCGCCTCAGGAGATCATCTTCCGCGGCTCCCCGCATTCGGGAACGCCACAGAAACGATCATGCGCTTATGGCGGCCGCCGGGGTCCAAGGCGAACATCATAAGCGCATGGTCGGGGACGGCCCCTTAGTGTGCGGCTTCGTACTTCTCCACGACGGTGGAGGCGATGCGGCCGCGCTCGCTGACCGGCAGGCCGTGAGCCTTGGCCCACTGCCGGATCTCGGAGCTCTTCTCGCGGCTCATCGCACGGTTGCCGCCACGGCCGCGGCGACGCGTGGTCACGGCGCCTGCCCTGCGCGCGGACTGCACGAAAGGCGTGAGAGCGTCCCTCAGCTTCTTCGCGTTAAGGTCGCTGAGGTCAATCTCATAGGAGGAGCCGTCAATAGCGAAGCTGACCGTCTCATTGGCCTCGCCCCCATCGAGGTCATCGATGAGAATCTCCTGGATCTGCTTGGCCATGTACGCAATCCTTTCGCGGAGCATTGTTTCATTCGCCTGCCCAAACATATACCCGGAAAGGCGTGGAGACAATTCAGCGCTACGGGGATTCGGCTGACTAGCCGATCAGTTCTGCGCCTCGGGCTGATCCTCGCGGTTTCGACGGCCCGCCACGGCCTCGGATCGGAGCAGCTTCACTACGCCAAAGATGAAGGCGCCACCCACCACAGCAGGGGGGATGAGCGCTGACAATACGTCTGTTAGGGCTTCCATTCGGCCTCGCCTCCACGGCTGACGGGGTTTCCGGGGGCTCATTAAGCGCTGAGCGTGACCCGGTGGGCGGGCCCCCGCATGACACGCAGGCGACAACCACCCGTACCCGACCATAGCGGCACACAGATGCCCTGCGTGTCGCAGGGGCGCCAACATCCGGCAACCCGGACGCCCCACAGCCTAATGCCAGTCTCTCCAGGCTCCTTACCGGATCAAGCGAAAATTTTGCGTAAAGGCATCGCCCCAGGCGGATGGCTCAGCGAAGATCTTTTACGACGCGCGTTCCGCCCAGCCGGTCGTGTGGACCGCGCTCGAGCGGCTTGTCCATCAGGATGAGCAGCCCCACGCCGAACAGCAGCATTCCGGCCAGCAGATTGACCACCGGAATGCCCATCAGCATCACGGGAGCGGGATAGACGAGCGTGCGTTTGAGCAGAACACGGGGCGGATGGTCCCCCGGCGCCAGACGAATCCTCATGATCGCCTTACCGAACGTCCGCCCGTGCCTGGAATGCGCCCACCAGTCGTAGCCCGCATAAGCCAGCCCTGCCGCCAACCACGCGAAGACGCCCGGCAGGCGCCCGCCGAACACCTCCGCCATCCCGACAGTTCGGAAGAAGCCCCACAGCGCGATGAACAGAATGTAATAGAAGACCCCGAAGACGAGCGCTTCAATCAGCCTGGCGGCCAGCCGTTCCCACCATTCCGCGGGCTGCGGGCCGGACCACGGCGCCGTCCCGGCCATAACTCCCACCTCGCGTCATCGGCGGCTCGGGTCTCTAACCATTTCTACAGAACCCGCGGACATAACACAGGGGCCGGCGGGAAGCCGGCCCCTGTTTTGCCCGGAGAAGACTACTTGATCTTCACCACCACGGTCTTCGCGAACTTGTCCGCGAAGGTCTGCTGCAGCGGCTTGTCCCAGAGCTGGGAGGCGCCGTTGAGCGCGTAGGCGACGCCCGCGATCAGGGTTCCGACGAGGGGGACCCAGTAGAAGATGTAGCCGCCCACCGTCACGAGCGCGCGCTTGAGCGACACGTCGGTCGCCAGGCCGTCGGGCTGCACGTGGCCGCCCACCTGGACGACCTTGATGCCCATCACCATCTTGCCGACCGTCTGGCCCTTCATCTTGACCAGCAGGAAGTCGTAGGCGATGTAGACGATGGTCACGACGATCGAGACGACCAGGTAGTACAGGAGCCCGAAGGTCAGACCGGTGGTCAGCCCCGTGATCGAGCTGTAGGACGGGTACAGCGGCGTGAGGGCGAGCTGCACCACGAACATCACGATGCCGAAGATGACACCGTCGATGATCCTGGCCACCAGGCGCTGCCACCACTCCGCCAGCGGCGCCGGCGCCCCGGGCGGCTGCACGCCGACCGGCTTGCCGTAGGGCTGACCGTAGCCGGGCTGCTGGCCGTAGCCGCCCTGCCCGTACTGCTGCGGCTGCTGGCCGTAGCCCTGCTGACCGTACTGCTGCTGGTCATAGCCGGGCTGCTGCTGACCGTAACCGGGCTGGGCGTAGCCGGGCTGGGACTGCTGCTGCTGCCCATAGCCCTGCTGCTGCTGGCCGTAGTCGGGCTGGGACTGCTGCTGCTGTCCATAACCCTGCTGCTGGCCGTAGCCCTGCTGCTGGCCGTACTGGTCCTGCTGGCCATAACCGGGCTGCGACTGCTGTTGCTGACCGTAGCCCTGCTGGCCGTACTGGTCCTGCTGGCCGTAGCCGGGCTGCGACTGGGGCTGCTGCCCGTACTGGGGCTGCTGGCCGGACTGCGGCTGCTGGCCGTAGCCCTGCTGGCCATAGTCCGGCTGCGACTGCTGCTGCTGGCCGTAACCCTGCTGCTGCTGTTGACCGTAGCCCTGCTGACCGTACTGGTCCTGCTGGCCATAGCCCTGTTGCTGCTGGCCGTAGCCCTGCTGCTGGCCGTACTGGTCCTGCTGGCCGTATTGGTCCTGCTGGCCGTAGCCGGGCTGGGACTGCTGCTGCTGCCCATAACCCTGCTGGCCATAGCCGGGCTGGCTTTGCTGCTGGCCCTGCTGCTGGCCGTACTGAGGCTGCTGGCCGTAGCCCTGCTGACCGTAGTCGGGCTGGCCCTGCTGCTGTCCGTACTGGGGCTGCTGGCCGTATTGGGGTTGTTGCTGGCCATAGCCCTGCTGCTGTCCGTACTGGGGCTGTTGCCCGTAGGCATCGTCCGCCCGGTAGCCGACCACAGTGACGTCGGGGTCGGGCTCGCCGGGGTGGCGGCCCGCGTTCTGCTGTCCGTAGGTGCCAGGCGCAGAATTCTCGCCGGATTCGTCCTGTGGATACGGCGGCTGTCCGGTGCTCACCGTGTCACCTCGCTTCGAGTGCGCATGTGGCACGTGTCAGGACACATGCCTGTGCTGCCCAACGTATCGACATAGGTATCAACAATCACCTTTCCATCGGGTCGAGGTCCGCGTCACCCGATGGCAGATGGAGCAGCATGCGGGTGTTGCCGAGGGTGTTCGGTTTGACGTGTTCCAGGTCAAGGAACTCCGCCACGCCCTCGTCGTACGAGGCCAGCAGTTCGGCGTACACCTCGGGTGACACCGGTGTGCCCTGAATCGGGCTAAAGCCATGCCTCGCGAAGAAGTCGACCTCAAAAGTCAGACAGAATACACGTCGCAGACCCAGATCCTTCGCGTGCTGTATCAGCGCTGAGACGATCCGATGGCCGACACCCATGCCACGGCACCCGGGATCCACGGCCACGGTGCGGACCTCTGCGAGGTCCTCCCAGAGCACGTGGAGCGCGCCACAGCCGACGACCTGCCCGCCCCGTTCGGCCACCCAGAACTCCTGTACGTCCTCGTACAGCGTCACAGTGGCCTTCTTGAGGAGCCGCGGCCCCGCGCCCGCGTCGATGTCCATCAGCCGCTTGACGGCCCGCACATCGAGCGTGCGGGCACGCCGGACCACCACCGCGGTCTCGGGCGCTGTCAGTTGTTCGGCCACCTGCTCCATGGCACTCCAGAGTACAGATGTCATTACGGCTCGGCCCTAACTCCCACGTCTCGGCCCATCCTGTTACATCTCGTGGCCATTTGGGCACACACGCCGAGTGCCCGGTGGAAGCGGGGACAAAGAGGACACACGCACCGTTCTGCCCGCCGTGGCACGAGATCACCTTGTGACCCTTCGGTTGTGAAACCTCTACAGACTCGGCAGTTCCGGTTGAGCACGAACCCGGAGTGCATTAGTGTCCAGCGACGATGTTCCCCGCGTGTCGCGCGCGGGGAACACGCCCAATTCTCGCAAGAGGAGCCGGGGAACCGCAGGTGACGACCTCCCGCCGCCACCAATGGGGTGAATCCGAATCCGTTCGGTAGGGCTGCTCCGGCCCGAACCCGTCAGCTAACCCGGTCGGCGTCTATGAGAGGAGCTTGGTTGGTGAAGCGCACGCACAACCGTGGGGGAAAGTCGGCGGGCGAGCACGCCCGCTCCGGCGAACGGGCCCGGCGGCCATACCGTCTGGGTGTAATAAGTGTCACAGTCGCCGCGCTCCTGATCGCCTCCCCTTTCGGTTCCGCGTCCGCCGACCCGAAGCCCTCGTTGCAGAATCTCGCCAAGCAGGTCGAGAAGATGCACACCGAGATCGAGACGCTGTCCGAGCAGTACAACGGCCAGCGCGAGAAGCTCAAGACCGCCAAGAAGTCCTCCGACGCCGCGCAGAAGGTGCTGGCGACCAGTGAGGCCGATCTCGAGGCCAAGCGCTCCAAGGCCGCGCTGCTGGCCCAGAACGCCTATATGACGGGCGGCCTGGGCAGGATGCTGGCGTTCACGGTCGGCCAGGACCCCGAATCCTTCCTCGACCGGGCGGCCACCACGTACGTACTCGAACAGGAGCAGGGCGAGGAGGTCAACCAGGTCGCCAAGGCCAGGGAGGCCGCCGAGCGCGCCAGGGCCGGCGCCAAGGAGCGCATCGAAGAGGTCCAGGAGCTCGTGGACGAGCTCGGCACCAAGCGGGACAAGATCACCAAGCTGGTCACCAAGGTCGAGAGCAACCTGTTCAAGCGGGCGCTGGGTGAGGCCGGCCGGCCCGGCACCCGGGCCACGCGAGTCAACCTGCCGATCGCCGGCGACGGCAAGGCCGCCCAGGCCGCGCGGTGGGCGCTCACGCAGCAGCTCAAGCCGTACGTCTGGGGCGCCGAGGGCCCGAGCGGCTACGACTGCTCCGGCCTGGTCATGGCGGCCTACCAGCGGGTGGGCATCTCACTGCCGCACTACACCGGCAGCCAGTGGACCGCGGGCAGGCACATCGACCGCTCCGAGATGCGCCCCGGTGACCTGGTCTTCTTCTACAACGACCTGCATCACGTGGGCATCTACCTCGGGGGCGGCATGATGGTGCACGCCCCGCAGACCGGTGACGTCGTACGGATCGCCGCCATCGGCAACCGGCCCTTCGTGGGAGCGGTGCGCATCGCCGACTGAGGCGACCCAGCACGACCAAGCACCGCTCATCAGGACCCGGGCACGTTCCACGCCCGCCGCTGCTAGATCAACTGGCGGCGGGCCGCCCACGCCACGGCCTCGATGGCCGTGGCCACACCGATGCGATCGCAGATGCCCCGCAATCTACGGCGTACCGTTCTTCCGCTGATATCCAGCCGTCTGCCTACCCGGTCGACCGTGACTCCCTTTGCCAGCTCCGCCAGCAACGCAAGATCCGCATGGCTCAACTCAACACCTTCAGTGAGCACATCCATCGGGAGCCCTCCCCCCCAACAGTGAACTTGGGCCTCTCAACCGGGCCAAAGTCGCTCCTCGCAGACGGTAAACGCATCGTGGAAAGGTCGTCAAGCGTGACAATCGACGTACTTGACGAGCGCTATTGACATGATCCGATATATATGGCGTACTCGCGATATGTCGGACCTGATCACCGCGCGATGAACGATCACATCGCCTCCTCCAGCACGCCGGATCCGGCGGCGATGAGCGCGGCCGACGTACTGGGTTTTGATCCATTCGATCGTGAATTTCTGCGTGATCCTTATGCCCGCTACCGCGAGATGAGCTCACGCGGCGCGCTGTTCCGCACACCCGGCGGACTGTTCGTCGCCACCACGCACGAACTCTGTACGGCGCTGCTCCGCGACCCCCGCTTCGGCCGCGGCACCACCCTGCCGAACGGCGAAGACCCAGGTCAGCCCGTCGCCTCGTTCCTGTTCCTGGACCCGCCCGACCACACCAGGCTGCGCGCCCTGGTGAGCAGGGCCTTCACCCCGCGCATGGTGGAACGCCTGCGCCCGCGCGTACGGGCCATCACCACCGAGCTGATCGCCGGGCTGGAGGAGGAGACCGACCTGGTGTCCGGTTTGGCCTACCCACTTCCGGTCATGGTGATCAGCGAGATGCTCGGGGTGCCTCCAGAGGACCACGTACGCTTCCGCGACTGGAGCGAGAAGCTTGCTCGCGGCCTTGACCCGATGCTTACAGCGGACCTCCAATCGGAAACCGGCCGGGCCAGAACGGAGTTTCGCGACTACTTCCGCGAACTGGCCGCGCTCAGGCGGGCGCGGCCGGGAGACGACCTCCTGAGCGCTCTGACCCGCGTCCCGGAGCTGACCGAGTCGGAACTGCTGGCCACCTGCGTGCTGCTGCTCGTGGCCGGCCACGAGACGACCGTCAACCTCATCGCCAACGGGGTGCTCCAGCTCGCCCGGCGCGGCCTGCTGCGGCACGCCGCGGAGCGGCCCAAGGAGGTGGTCGAGGAGGTGCTCAGGTACGACCCGCCGGTCCAGCTCACCTCCAGGCTCGCGCTGGAGGACGCCACACTCGGCGGCGTGCCGGTGCCCAAGGGCACGCTCGTGATGGCGGTGATAGGCGCGGCCAATCGCGACCCGGCCGTCTTCCCCGACCCCGACCGCTTCGACGTGACCCGGGAGCCGGGCCGGCACCTCGCCTTCGGGCTCGGGATCCACTTCTGCCTGGGGGCGACGCTGAGCAGGATGGAGGGCGAGATCGCGCTGTCGGCTCTGGCCGGGGCGGCGCCGGGGCTGGAACTCGCCGATGCGGCACCGCCGTACAAGGAGAATGTGGTGTTGCGCGGGCCGGCCGCCCTGCCGGTACGGCTGGGCGGCCGCAAACCCGTCAGTGAGTGGGCTTGACCAGCGGGAACAGGATGGTCTCGCGAATGTTCCTGCCGGTGAACGCCATGATCATCCGGTCGATGCCGGCACCCATGCCGCCCGTGGGCGGCATCGCGTACTCAAGGGACTGCAGGAAGTCCTCATCGAGCTGCATGGCCTCCACGTCACCCCCGGCGGCCAGCAGGGACTGCTCGACCAGGCGGCGGCGCTGCTCGATCGGGTCGATGAGCTCGGAGAAGGCGGTACCCAGCTCGGTGCCGAAGCCGATCAGATCCCACTTCTCGGTCAGCAGCGGGTCGTCGCGGTGGTTGCGGGCCAGCGGCGAGGTCTCCAGCGGATAGTCCATGACGAACGTGGGCTGGATCAGCGTGTGCTCCACCAACTCCTCGAACAGCTCCTGCACGAGCTTGCCCGCGCCCCACTTCGGATCCCAGTGGATCTCGCGGCGGTCGGCCAGCTTGCGCAGCTCCTCCAGGGTGGTGGAGGTGGTGATCTCCTCGCCCACGGCCTGCGACACCAGATCGTAGAGCCGGACGCGGGGCCACTCCACCAAGCCGAGGTCGACCTCCTGGCCGTCGTGCACGACCACCGAGGTGTCCAGCGCGGCCACGACGGCCTTCTGGTACATCCGCTGGGTCAGATCGGCCATGTCGTGATAGTCGAGGTAGGTCCCGTACGCCTCAAGCATCGTGAACTCGGGGTTGTGCGTGGAGTCCGCGCCCTCGTTGCGGAAGGTCCTGCTGATCTCGAAGCACTTCTCGATGCCGCCCACCACGAGCCGCTTGAGGTAGAGCTCGATCGCGATGCGAAGGTAGAGCTCCATGTCGTAGGCGTTGATGTGCGTCTTGAACGGCCGGGCCGCCGCTCCGCCGTGGATCGGCTGCAACATCGGCGTCTCGACCTCGAGGTAGCCCTCCTCGTGCCAGAAGTCCCGCACCGCGCGCACCGTGGCGCTGCGGACGCGGGCCATCTTCCTGGACTCGTCGTTGACGATCAGGTCGACGTAGCGCTGGCGGACCCGGGCCTCCGGGTCGGTGAGGCCGACGTGCTTCTCCGGCAGCGGGCGCAGGCACTTGGAGGTGATCTGCCAGCTGTCAGCCAGGATCGACAACTCACCCCTGCGCGAGGTGATGACCTCGCCCGTCACGCCGACGTGGTCGCCGAGGTCGACGTCGCGCTTCCAGGCGGCCAGGGACTCCTCGCCCACCTTGTCCAGCGAGATCATGACCTGAAGGTCGGCGCCGCCGTCGCGGAGGGTGGCGAAGCAGAGCTTGCCGCCCACCCGGTTGAGCATGACGCGCCCGACCACGGCGACGGTCTCACCGGTGGCGGTGTCAGGGTCGAGGCCCTGGTATTTCTCCCTGACCTCGGCGTTCGTCGCCGTGCGTGGGAAGTTCACCGGGTAAGGATCGACGCCCTCACTGCGAAGGCGGTCGAGCTTCTCCCTCCGGATGCGCATCTGCTCGGGAAGTTCGTCGCTCACAACATCAAAGGGTAGGGGATATGGCGAACTGCAAGGGCTCGTCGGCTCCATGCAGGACCTCTGCAAGAGCCCTCTCGTACCAATGTGTCATGAGCTCAGGGGGGAGCCGGTAGGGAACCGGCCCAGGGAGGGCTCAGGGAGACAAGATGTTCAAGAAGATCGCGACCGGCGTCCTCGCCGTCGCCGCGACCTCCGCGGTGGCCCTGTCGCTTCCCGCGGCGGCCCACGCCAGCTCGTACGGAGAGGGCTGGGGCCCCGTCTACTCCAGGTACGACCTGGCCAAGGCCGAGGGCTGGATCGGTGTCAAGTGGGACCACGAGGGCGAGTCCAACAGGGTCACGGTCAGGGGCAAGCTGTTCGACCTGGACAACCGCACCTACGACGAGGGCGGCAAGTGCGCTTTCGTGAAGTTCGAGGCCAGTGACTTCGACCACGACTGGTCCCCGGTCCACTACAAGAAGTACTGCGGCTACCCCGGCTACAAGTCGTTCGGCTTCACGGAGCACGACGTCTACAGCCTGCGGGCGAAGGTCTGCCAGGTCGCCCCGCACGGCGGGCACGCCAAGAAGTGCGGTCCCTGGGAGTACCTCTACACCGCCGAGAGCGAGTGACACACCCATGAGCGACGAGCGGCGTTCGGGCGGAACGCCGCTCGTTTCACGTGAAGCCTCAGGTCACGTTCCGGTGGTAGATCAGCCTCAGCCCGATCAGGGTGAGCCACGGCTCGTGTACGTCGATCGAGCGTGACTCGCCCACGACCAGCGCCGCGTGCCCGCCGGTGGCCACCACGGTCACCTCGTCGGGATCGTCGGCCAGTTCGGCGGCCATGCGTTCGACGATGCCGTCCACCTGGCCGGCGAAGCCGTAGATGATGCCGGCCTGGAGCGCCTCGACGGTGTTCTTGGCGATCACCGAGCGCGGCCTGACCAGTTCGACCTTGTGCAGTTGGGCCCCGGCGGCGGCCAGCGCGTCCACGGAGATCTCGATGCCGGGGGCGGTGACCGCGCCGACGTACTCGCCCTTGGCGGAGACCGCGTCGAACGAGGTGGCGGTGCCGAAGTCGACGATGACGCAGGGGCCGCCGTACTGGTCGATGGCGGCCAGCGCGTTCACGATGCGGTCGCTGCCGACCTCTTTGGGGTTGTCCATGCGTACGGGCACCCCGGTGCGGATGCCCGGTTCCACGATCACGGCGGTCACGTCGCCGTAGTAGCGCCGGCACATCTCGCGCATCTCGTTGAGCACGCTCGGCACGGTGGAGCAGATGGCGATGCCGTCAATGTCGGCCCCCTTGAGCAGCGGCGACTGGGCCAGCAGACCTTGGAGGATGACCGCGATCTCGTCGGCGGTGCGGCGGGCGTCGGTGGCCAGCCGCCAGTGCTCGATGACGTCCTCGCCCTCGAACAGCCCCAGCACTGTGTGCGTGTTGCCGACGTCGATCGTGAGCAGCATCAATTACCCCCGCAGATCCAGTGCGATGTCAAGGGCCGGCGCTGAGTGCGTCAGCGCTCCCACCGCAAGGTAGTCAACGCCAGTTTCCGCCACGTGGCGGGCCGATTCCAAGGTCAATCCCCCGCTGGCCTCAAGCGCAACCCTGTTTTTCGCCCGATTTTTCACGACATGTACGGCATGTGCCGTGTCTTCGATAGTGAAGTTGTCCAGCAGGATCAGTTCGGCCCCCTCCTTCAGGACGGGATCGAGCTGGTCAAGCCGGTCGATCTCCACCTCTATCGGCAGTTCGGGATAGCGGTCCCGGACCGCCCTGAACGCCTCGGCCACACCCCCTGCGGCCACCACGTGATTGTCCTTGATCAGGGCGGCGTCCGACAGCGACATCCGATGATTGACGCCGCCGCCGCAGCGTACCGCGTACTTCTCCAGCGCCCGCAGCCCCGGCAGCGTCTTGCGGCTGTCGCGCACCCGGGCGCCGGTGCCGCTGATCGCCTCGACCCATCGGCCGGTCAGCGTGGCGATGCCGGACAGGTGCGTGAGCAGGTTGAGCGCGGTGCGCTCGGCGGTCAGCAGGGCCCGCACCGGGCCCTCGACGGTCATCAGCACGTCGCCCTCCCTGACCCGCTCGCCGTCCTTGGCCCCGCGCTCGGCACGGGACGCGCCCAGCCGCAGGAAGACCGCCTCGGCCACGGCCAGCCCCGCCACCACACCGTCCTTGCGGGCCACCACGTCGGCGGTGGAGCGCTGCCCGGCGGGGATGGTGGCCAGGCTCGTCACGTCACCCGCCTCGTCGAGGTCCTCGCCGAGCGCGCGGTCGATCAGCGCGTCCACCTCGGCCGGGTCCAGCCCCGCGGCCGTGAGCTCCTGCGCCAGGCGCGGCGGCATCGCGTCGGCGTGCGGTGTGTAGGTCATGCGAAGGCCCTCCTCCGCCAGGCTCACGTCCAGGTGGCCCAGCCATTCGTCGTCGTCGCGGGTGTCGTGGTCCTCGCGCCAGTGTGAGCCGCGCGTCTCCAGCCGGGCGGCGGCCGCGCCGGTGAGCACGGTGGCGACGGTCAGCAGGTTCGTCGCCTCCCATGACTCGGTGCAGGCCGGCACCGCGACCGGGGTCCAGCGGGCGTCGCGCAGTGCCCTGGCGGTGGCGACCAGCGTCTCGCGGCTGCGCAGCACGCTCGCGCCGGTGCTCATGTGGGCCTGGATCCTGGCCCTGACCCTCGGGTCCACCAGCCCGTGCGCGGCCTCGCCCGCGACCGGCTCACCGGGCGACGGGCGTTCGGCGTGAATGTCCGCGGCGATGCGCTCGGCGAAGACGAGCCCTTCGAGCAGCGAGTTGGAGGCCAGCCGGTTCGCGCCGTGCACGCCGGTGCAGGCGACCTCGCCGCAGGCGTACAGGCCCTCGATGGAGGTACGGCCGCGCAGGTCCGTACGGACTCCGCCGCTGGCGTAGTGGGCCGCGGGCGCGACCGGGATCGGCTGCGCGGCCGGGTCGATGCCGTGCTCCCGGCAGATGGCGTAGATGGTGGGGAAACGCTCCTGCCACCGGTCGCGGCCGAAGTGCCGCCCGTCCAGGTACACGTGTTCGCGCCCGGTCGCGATCATCGTGCGCATGATGGCCTTGGCCACGACGTCGCGCGGCGCCAGGTCGGCCAGTTCGTGCACGTCGGCCATGAACCGGTTGCCCTCGTGGTCGGTCAGGAAGGCCCCCTCGCCCCTGACCGCCTCCGAGATCAGCGGCTGCTGGCCGGTCGAGCCCTCGCCGAGCCAGAGCACGGTCGGGTGGAACTGCACGAACTCCAGGTCGCGCACCACCGCCCCGGCCCGCAGCGCCAGGGCCACGCCGTCGCCGGTGGAGACCGCGGGGTTGGTGGTGGCCGCGTAGACCTGGCCCATGCCGCCGGTGGCCAGCACCACCGCCCTGGCACGCACCGCGCCCACTCCGTCGCGCGCGCCCTCGCCCATGACGTGCAGGGTCACGCCCCTGGCCCGGCCGTTGGCGTCCTTGAGCAGGTCGAGCACCAGAGCGTGCTCGATCACCTCGATCTCGCCGGCGCGCACCGCCTCGGCCAGCGCCCGCTGCACCTCCGCGCCCGTGGCGTCGCCGCCGGCGTGCACGATCCTGCGCCGCCGGTGGCCGCCTTCCCTGGTGAGCTGGAGTTGCCCGTCGGGCGTGCGGTCGAAGCGGGCGCCGCGCGCCATGAGCCGCCGCAGCGCGCCGGGCCCCTCGGTCACCAGCGTGCGCACGGCTCGTACGTCACACAGCCCGACCCCGGCCAGCAACGTGTCGTTGAGATGTTCGTCGGGGGTGTCGCGGGGGTCGAGCACGGCCGCGATCCCGCCCTGGGCCCAGCGGGTGGAGCCCGATGACAACACGTCCTTGGTGACGACCAGGACCTTGGCCCGGGGCTCCAGCTCGGCGTAATGCAGGGCCACGGTCAGGCCCGCGATGCCCGAGCCCACGACGACCACGTCGGCCTCGGTGGTCCAGCCGGGTTCTGGGGCGGTCAGACGCAGGGGAATCGCCGGTGCGCTCATTAGGGATCTCCTCACTGAGGCGATTTCGTCACTATGACGATAACGCCTGGAATGAGGTGAACGCGCCCCGGGGGTGCCCTGTCAGTGGGCCTCGGTCTTCCTGATGAACGCCTCATACTCGGCGAACGGTTCGAGGCCCACGGCCCTGCGGCGCTCGTCCAGCAGGGCCGGCTCCTCGATCGGCATGGGCTCCAGGCCGTTCTCGCCGTCGTGAAACTGGGTGCCATAGAGCTGGGGGCGGCCCGAGCGCACGCGTACGCGGTCCTCCAGGTAGGCCAGGTCGCGCGGCGATGCCTCGTCCGACTCCACGGCGTCGGCCATCACCTGGTGGAACAGCCGCTGCACCGCGCGCGAGGTGGCGTGCTGGGCCAGCAGCCAGGCCGCCCGCGCCGCCCGCTCCCCCACCTGGGAGATCAGCGGCCAGCCGCGGGTGGCTACGACGGAGTAGAGCCAGGCGGTGTTGCCGTCGTCCAGTCGCTGTAAACGGGCCAGCCGCCGGTCACCGGGAAAGCCCTTGGCCGGGTCGCGCATCGCCTGGTCCATCTCCATGCGCCGCAGCAGCTCCGCCTTCAGCTCCTCATCCGTCATGCCCCGACGGTAGACCGCCTCAGGCGGGATTCAAGGTGAGGGTGACGTTGTCGATCAGCCTCGTGGAACCGGCCTTCGCCGCCACCGCGAGCACGGCCATGCCCGAGTAGTCCTCGCTCACTTCGGCGAACGTGGCCGGGTCGACCAGGGCCAGATAGTCCACCTCAAGCGCGGGTCCCGCCTCGTCGAGCACCGCCCGCGCCGCCTGCCGGATCCTGGCCGGGGTGAGCTCGGCCGCGCCGGTCCGCAGGGCCCGCGACAGCGCCAGCGCGACCCGCCGGTCGTCGTCGGACAGGTAGCGGTTGCGGCTGGACAGGGCCAGGCCGTCGGGCTCGCGTACGGTCGGCGCGCCCAGGATCTCGATCGGCAGGTCGAGGTCGGCCACCATACGGCGGATGAGGGCCAGTTGCTGGGCGTCCTTCTGGCCGAAGACCGCGAGGTCGGGCTGTACCAGGTGGAACAGCTTGAGCACGACCGTGAGCATGCCGTCGAAGTGGCCCGGCCTGAACGCGCCCTCGACGACCTGGCCCATCTGGCCCGCGGAGACGCTCACCTGACGGTCGGGGGCGTACATGTCCTCGGCCGACGGGTGGAACACCACGTCCACGCCCTCGGCCCGGCACACGTCCAGATCGGCGTCAAATGTACGGGGATAACGCGAAAAATCCTCGTTAGGACTGAATTGGAGGGGATTGACGAAGACGCTCACCACGACCTGGTCGGCGCGTACCCGGGCCTGCCTGATCAGCGACCTGTGCCCCTCGTGCAGCGCGCCCATGGTCGGCACCAAGGCCACCGTTCCCGTATGGCGCGCCTTGACCAGATCTTCCCGGTTCCTGGCGACGATCAGCTCCACAACTGCCCTCCGAACGCGCGACGGTCAGGTCCATATATTGCCCCCCAGCGCGTCGAGCAGCCGCTCCGCCTCCTCCGGTTTGAGCAATCCCGCAGCTAGAGCCCGGTCCGCGGTGAGCCGGGCCAGCGCGATGTAGGCGTCGGCCGCCTCGGGGGCCGCCAGGATCAGCGCGTCCACGTGCTTGCGCACGGTGCCGGCGTCGCCGCGTACGACCGGGCCCGTCAGACCGGCGATGCCCAGCCGCAGCACGTTGTCCAGCGCCGCGCCCAGCAGCGGGCCGAGCATCCGGCCCGGATGTTCCACGCCGATGCCGCGCAGGAGGTCGGAGGACTCCGCGATCAGCGTGACCATGTGGTTGGCCGCCCCGGCCAGGGCCGCGTGGTAGAGCGGGCGGTCGGCGTCGGCGATCCACACCGGCTCGCCGCCCATCTCGATCACCAGGGCCTCGGCGACGGGCCGCAGCATCTCGGGGGCGGTGACGCCGTAGGAGATGCCGGTGAGCTTGTTGAGGTCGTCGTCCCTGCCCGTGAACGTCATCACCGGGTGCAGCGCGAGCGGCAGCGCGCCGGCTTCGGCCGCCGGGTCGAGCACCGACAGCCCGTACGCCCCGCTGGTGTGCGCGAGCATCTTGCCCCGCAGGTCGGCGCCGGTGCCGGCCAGGCCGCTGACGAGGTCGGGCAGCGTGTCGTCGGGCACGGTGAGCAGGACGAGTTGCGCGGCGGAGACGACCTCGTCCGGCCTGGACGGGGTGACGCCGAGCCGATCGGCGGCCCGTCGCCGTGAGTTGTCCGACACCCCGCTCGCGGCCACTACCCGGTGTCCCGCCTGCGCCAGCGCGGCTCCGAGAGCGGAGCCGACCTTGCCCGCCCCGAGCACGCCGACGGTCAGCCGGGCCGGGCGATCCCCTGCGTCCATGAAGTCTCACCCCTGTCGACCGTGATGGCACTGCCGACCAGCGTAACGGCCTCGTCGAGTGGCTGGCGTGACCGCTGTTTTGCCGCGCGTTGAGTTAACGACAAAACCGACAAGGGCATACAAAACGTGCACCCTCTGTCGGAAGAGATGAGGAGAGGGGTCCACCGCATGACAGCGGGCGCCGAATCCCGGATCGAGACTCGACGCCCGCACGATGCGACCTCTTGAAGGTGCGCCGCCCGGCCAGCCGCCGACTGGCCGACCGGGGACGAGCCCGGGCCGACCTGCGTCGGCCCGGGCTCTTTCCGTATCAGTGACCGTGGGAGTGAACGCCCGCGCCACCCTTGCAGCCCGCGGTCGCGCCGCCGATGACGGCCACGGCGTTGCCGCAGACGTTGACCGGGACGGAGACGGGGAGGTGCAGCTGGTTGCCGCCGAGCACGCTGCCGTTGCCGCTGGTGACGTCGGCGTAGGCGGCCGGGGCGGCCAGGGACAGCATGGCAGCGGCGCCGGCGAGGACGATGACCTTCTTCAGCACGTGGTGCTCCTCTCATTTCGCGGCATGAGGCCGCGGATGCTTTTGGCTAGGAGAGCAAAATGGCCGCACCAATTGGGGGTTGGCTGAACGCATTCGCTCGATGACAGCGAGTAAACATTACCGCAAGTTCGCGACCTTGAGTAGTCACTTCATGACGATGCGTATCCCAGGAAAGTCATGAGATAGTCCTGGGCATGTGGCTCACCTGGCGCGTCGCCACCGAGCGCGCGCTGTACGGCGAGGAGGGTTTTTACCTCCTGGAGCGCCCTTCGGGCCACTTCCGCACCTCGGTCAGCGCCTCCGCGGCCTTCGCGGAGGCGGTGCTCGCGCTGCTCGCGGAAGTGGACGCCGAACTGGGCGAACCTGACGTGCTCGACCTGGTCGACATCGGCGCGGGCGAGGGCGTGCTGGTCTCCCAGGTGCTGGAGAGCGCCGAGCCACGCCTGCGCGAGCGGCTGCGCGTCACCGCCGTGGACCTCTCGCCCAGACCGGAGGGGCTGCCCGAGCGCGTGGCCTGGTCCAGAGGCCTGCCGACCGAGATCTCCGGGCTGGCGATCGCCAACGAGTGGCTGGACAACGTGCCGATCGACGTGGTCGAGCAGACGGCCGAAGGGCCGCGGCTGGTCATGGTCAACGCGCGTACGGGCGAGGAGCGGCTCGGCGGCCCGCTGCGGCCCGCCGACCGGGACTGGCTGGATCGGTGGTGGCCGCTGACCCGGGTGGGCGCGCGGTGCGAGATCGGACGCCCGCGTGACGAGGCATGGGCCTCGGTGCTCGTACGCCTCACCAGGGGCCGTGCGGTCGCCATCGATTATGCACACCCTGTGGACAACCGGCCGTCGCATGGCACGCTGACCGGGTATCGCGACGGCGCGGTCGTCGCCCCCGTACCCGACGGGACCTGCGACATCACCGCTCACGTCGCGCTGGACGCGTGCGCGGAGGCCGGGCGGCGGGCCGGTGCGATATCCACAACCTTGTCCACACAGCGGGAGGCGTTGCGGGAGCTGGGGCTCACGGGCGCGCGGCCGCCGCTCGACCTGGCCCGCACCGATCCGCGCGGTTATCTCAGGGCTCTGGCCAGAGCCTCCGAGGAGGGCGAGCTGATCGACGCGTCGGGGCTCGGCGGGTTCGGCTGGCTCTGCCAACGCCGCTGAACCTCTCGGCTCAGGCGGCAGTGAGATCCAGGGACTCCAGGCCCCTGATGATGTAGCCGGGCTTCCAGGTGGGCTCCCGCCGCAGCTCCAGCTTGGCGGCCCGGTCCAGCAGCGCGCCGAACGACTCGGCCAGCTCGATGCGGGCCAGCGGCGCGCCCAGGCAGAAGTGGATCCCGGCGCCGAAGGAGATGTGCGGGTTGTCGGCGCGGCCCACGTCGAGGCGGTCCGGGTCGTCGAACACCGCAGGATCCCGGTTCGCCGAGCCGAACAGCAGCGCCACCTCCGAGCCGCGCGGGATGCGTACGCCGTGCACCTCGATGTCCTCCAGCACCCAGCGCTCGAACATCTGCAGCGGCGTGTCCCAGCGCATCAGCTCCTCCACGGCCGTGGGCAGCAGCGAACGGTCGGCGCGCAGCCTGGCCAGCTCCTCCGGGTTCCTGAACAGGGACCACCAGCCGTTGCCCGTCACGTTCACGGTGGCCTCGTGGCCTGCGTTGAGCAGCAGGACGCAGGTGCCGACCAGTTCGTCCTCGGTCAGCTCGTCGATCTGGGTGAGCGCGCTGACCAGGTCGTCGCCGGGGTCCGCGCGGCGGACGGCGGCCAGGGACTTGAGGTAGCCGGCGAACTCCGAGGCCGCGCGGACCGCGGTGTGCTGGGCCTGCGGGGTGGGATTGAGCTCGTACATCCCGCAGATGTCGGCCGACCAGGGCCGCAGCAGGTGGCGGTCCTGGTCGGGGATGCCGAGCATCTCCGCGATCACGGTGACCGGAAGCGGCTCGGCCACCTCCGCGATCAGATCCCCGCCGCCCTTTTCCACGTACGCCGCCACCAGGCCCGCGGCGATGGCCTTGACCTGGGGGCGCAGCGACTCGACCATGCGCGGCGTGAATGCCCTGGAGACCAGCCGGCGCAACCTGGTGTGCACCGGCGGCTCCACGTCGAGCATGCCCGCCCTGATCACGCGCCAGAACGGCTCCTGGAACTCCGGCTCCGGCGGCCTGCCGAACTCCTCGTGACCTGCCACGTGCAGGTACGAGCGGCCCAGCCGACGGTCCCTGAGCAGCGCGTTCACGTCGGCGTGCCGCGCGATGAGCCACTGGCCCGTCGGCTCGAAGTAACTGACGGGCGCCTGCCGCCTCAGCTCGTCATAGACCCGGTAGGGATGGGCGACGAAATCGGGATTCCAGGGATCGAAGCGCACTAGTCCAGTTTAGGAGCGGCGGCCTCCCTCTTCTTGAGGTTCCTGCTGCGCACCCGGATGTTGAGCAGCTCCACGATGACCGAGAACGCCATGGCGAAGTAGATGTAGCCCTTCGGGATGTGCTGCTCGAAGCCCTCGGCCACGAGCACCACGCCGATCAGCACCAGGAACGACAGCGCCAGCATCTTGACCGTCGGGTGCTGGTCCACGAACCGGCTGATCGGCCCGGAGGCGAACAACATCACCAGGACCGACACGATGACGGCCGCGATCATCACGCCGATCTCGTCCACCATGCCGACGGCGGTGATGACCGAGTCCAGCGAGAACACGACGTCCAGGATCATGATCTGGATGATCACCGAGGCGAAGGAGGCGGCCGCGGCGTTCTTGCCGTCCTTACCGTGCCCCTCCATTTGGTGGTGGATCTCCGTGACGCTCTTGCCCAGCAGGAACAGGCCGCCGAGCAGGAGGATCAGGTCACGTCCCGATATCTCGTGCCCCCAGACGGCGAACAGTGGCTCGGTGAGCTGCACCACCCACGACAGGCCGAGCAGCAGGAGCAACCGGCTGATCAGGGCCGCCGCGAGGCCGAGCACGCGGGCCCGGTCGCGTTGCTCGGGAGGCAGTTTCCCGGCGAGGATGGAGATGAAGATGATGTTGTCGATCCCCAGCACGATCTCCAGGGCGACAAGGGTGAAGAAGCCGATCCAGATGTTCGGGTCGGTCACCCAATCCAACATCGGACACACCTCCATGAATCATTGGCTGACGGGGGTTTCCCGGTAGCAACGACTCAGGTGTCACATAAGTTCGCGACTTGCGTAATGTGCCCTGGTGTCGGTTATAGTGCCGGACGTAGGTCATGAGTGCCAGCGACAAGCCCCGGCTAGCTGGCCGGCAACCCTCGCGTCCGCGGCGGGGTGCCCCGGGTGAGGACCTGGTCCGCCACGGGGTGTGGCGGGCAAGCGCGGGCTCCATGGCTGTTCCCAGGGGTCCGAGAGCCCTGGAGGTACGCCGTGTCCACGCTGACGATCTTCTCCGCCCGCTCCGCCGCCGAGACCGGGACCGGTCCCGCCACGACGAGCCGGCCGATCCCCGCCGTGCTCGGCGCCGATCTCGAAGTGCCGGTCAAGGGCGGCAGGCTGGTGGGGTACGCCAACCTGGACTACGCCGCCAGCGCGCCCTGTCTGGAGCCGGTCAGCGCCGCCGTCACCGCCGCGCTCCCGGCCTACTCCAGCGTCCACCGCGGCGCCGGCTACGCCTCACAGCTCACCACCGCCCGGTACGAGCAGGCCCGCCACACGGTCAGGGCGTTCGCCGGCGCCAGGCCCGACGACGCCGTGATCTTCACCCGCAACACCACCGACGCCACGAACCTGCTGGCAGGCTGCCTGCCCGCCGGCACGACGGCCGTGGTCTTCGACACCGAGCACCACGCCTCGCTGCTGCCGTGGGCCTCCTCGGTACGGCTGGCGCCGCCCGCCTTCCCCGGCGAGGCCGTGCGCGCCGCCGACGAGGCGCTGGCCGGGATCGAGGGGCCGAAGCTGCTCGTGGTCACCGCCGCCTCGAACGTCACCGGCGAGTTGTGGCCCGTCGCGGCCCTGGCGCACATCGCGCACCGGCACGGGGCCCGCATCCTGGTGGACGCGGCGCAGCTCGTACCGCATCGCAGGATCAACCTGACCGCGCTCGACCTTGACTACGTGGCCTTCTCCGGGCACAAGTTGTACGCGCCCTTCGGCGCGGGCGTGCTGATCGGGCGGCGGGACTGGCTGGCCGAGGGCGAGCCGTACCTCAAGGGTGGGGGCGCGGTGCGCTCGGTCGGCTTCGCGGGCGACGGCACCGAGTGGCACGACGACCCCGAGCCGCGGCACGAGGCGGGCACCCCGAACGTGCTGGGCGCCATCGCGCTGGCCGCCGCCTGCGACGCGTTGACCGCCACCGGGTGGACCGAGCTGGTGCGGGAGGAGGAGCGGCTGATCTCGCGGCTGCGTACGGGGCTGAAGTCGATCGCGGGAGTGCGGGAGCTGTCGCTCTGGGGGGACGATCACCCGCGGGTGGGCATCGTGTCCTTCACCGTGGCCGGGCACTCGGCCCGGGAGGTGGCCGAGGTGTTGTCCGGCGAGTACGGCATCGGGGTGCGTGACGGGAAGTTCTGCGCGCATCCGTTCGTGCGGCACCTGCTGGGCACCGCCGACGGCGGATGTGAGGACGACACGGCTTCGGCGGTGCGGGCCTCGATCGGGATCGGGACCACGCAGGAGCACGTGGACCGCCTCATCGAGGCCGTACGGGACCTGGCTGCCCGCTGAGCCGAAGCGCTTGAACCGCGCCGTCGCGGTCGTCAGCTCAACGTGCCTCAGTCGCGGGCCGGCGGCTCGCGGCGTTGGGGCGGCTCGTCCGAGACCAGCGCGTCTATGTCGCGCATGTCCTCGTCGTTGAGCCTGCCCGAGGCGGGCGCGGCGGGCTGCCTGGGCACGTCGGGATGCTCGGCCGAGCCCTGCGCGGGCGTCGTGGGCCCGCCTGTCACACCTCCAGTCGTACCGGCGGTGGTCGCGCCGTGGCGGCCCGGGGTGTGCGCGGCCAGGTCCTCCTCGGCCGCGCGCCGCTCGGAACGCCTGCGGAACATCGAGTGGAAGATGCCGTCCAACCCGATCCGCCCGCCGCCCAGCGCCAGGAACAGCAGGCTCAGCGCGCCGAGCGAGCCCGGCAGCTCCCAGCCGTTGTCGGCGGACAGGATGCCGTTCCCGCCGTGCACGAACGCGATCGCGCCCAGCATGTTGATCAGCAGCAGCAGCGCCACCGGACGTACCAGCAGGCCAAGGATCAGGAAGATACCCCCGACGGTCTCGACGACGCTCGTGAACCCGGCGGCCAGCTCGGGCATCGGGATCCCCATCTCCCTGAAACCCTGGGTCGTGGCGCCGAGCCCGCTCTGCCACTTCTGCCAGCCGTGCGCCACAAAGATCACGCCGGTCACGATCCGGGCGATCAGGGCCGCGACATCAAAGAGAACTCTCTTCATGGTGTTTTCTCCCCCGTTCCCGTTATTCCTCCCCGTGTCCGGCTTAGCGATGCGTTTCCTGACCAGGTCTTGACCATCCCCCAAGCTGGATCAACAACGGCGACGGTGGCAGCATTGCCATATGACGGAACGTGTGGTCGGAATCGGCGCGGGCGCGAAAGAGCTGGCCACGGAGGACATGATCCTCAACATCGGCCCCCAGCACCCGTCCACCCACGGCGTGCTCAGGCTCAGGCTGACCCTCGACGGCGAGCGCATCGCCACCGCCGAGCCGATCATCGGATACATGCACCGGGGCGCGGAGAAGTTGTTCGAGGTGCGTGACTACCGTCAGATCATCATGCTCGCCAACAGGCACGACTGGTTGTCGGGCTTCGCGAACGAGCTCGGCGTGGTGATAGCCGCCGAACGCCTGCTGGGCATGGAGCCGCCGGTGCGGGCCGTGTGGGCGCGTACGCTGCTGGCCGAGCTCAACCGGGCGCTCAACCACCTGATGTTCCTCGGCTCCTACCCGCTTGAGCTGGGCGCGATGACGCCGCTGTTCTACTCCTTCAACGAGCGCGAGCGCATCCAGGCCGTCATGGAGGAGATCTCCGGCGGGCGCATGCACTACATGTTCAACCGCGTCGGCGGGCTGAAGGAGGACCTGCCGCTCGGCTGGCTCGACCGGGTCTCGGTGGCCGTCGCGGAGACCCGCCGCCGCGTGCCCGACATCGAGAACCTCATCCTGCACAACGAGATCTTCATCGCCCGTACCAAGGGGGTGGGGGTGCTGACGGAGGAGCAGATCATGCAGTACGGCGTCAGCGGCCCCATCGCCCGCGCCTCCGGGGTGGACTTCGACCTGCGCCGCGACGAGCCGTACCTGGCCTACCCCGAACTGCCCGTCAAGGTCGTCACCCGTGACGCCGGCGACTGCCACGCCCGCTTCGAGGTCCTGCTCAACCAGCTCAAGGTCTCGCTCGACCTGGCCGACGCCTGCGTCGAGAGGCTGCGCTCGCTGCCCCAGGGGCCGATCAATCAGCGGCTGCCCAAGGTGCTCAAGGTGCCGGAGGGGCACACGTACGCGTGGACGGAGAACCCGCTCGGCATCAACGGCTACTACCTGGTCTCCAAGGGAGACAAGACGCCATGGCGGCTCAAGCTGCGCTCGGCCTCCTACAGCAACATCCAGGTGCTGCGCGAGATGTTGCCGGGACATCTCGTCGCCGACATGGTCGCGATCCTCGGCTCCATGTTCTTCGTAGTGGGTGACATCGACAAGTGACCGCCCCACAACGCGACAAGCCAGAACCCGACAAGCCGGAACGCGACAAGTACGTCGACTGGTTGCGCGCGCTCAGCCTGATCGTCGTGGTGGTGTGGCACTGGGCCTTCACGATCCTGGAGTGGAAGCCGAACGGCCCAGAGCCCACCAGCCCCCTGGGCTTCACCTCCGGCCTGTGGATCCTCACCTGGCTGCTGCAGGTGCTGCCGCTCTTCTTCTACGTCGGCGGGCACGTGCACCTGCTGTCCTGGAACCGGGCCAAGACGCGCGGCACCGGCATCGGGGCGTTCGTCTGGCGACGCATCCGGGCGCTGGCCTTACCTGCGCTGTCCCTGTCGGGCGTGTGGATCGTCATCGGCGCGGCCGTGACGTACACGTTCGAGGTGGACTGGATGTGGCGGGTGGTGCTGCTGGTGCTCAGCCCGCTGTGGTTCCTGGGCGTCTACCTGGTGCTGATCGCGCTGCTGCCGATCTCGCTCTGGCTGCACAAGCACTACGACGTGCTGATCCTCATCTGGCTCGGCGGCGCGGCGCTGGTGGTGGACGTGCTGCGCTTCCGGTACGGGCTCGAATGGGTGGCCTGGCTCAACATGCTCATCGTCTGGGGCCTGGCACACCAGGCGGGCTTCTTCTACGACAGGGTCGTGGCCCTGCCCAGGCGCTACGACATCGCGGTGCTCTGGACCGGGCTGTTCGCCCTGGTCGGGCTGGTGTACTCGGGCATCTACCCGGGCTCGATGGTGGGGGTGCCCGGCGACAAGTTCTCCAACATGGCGCCGCCCACGTTCGTGATCGTGGCGCTGCTGCTGTTCCAGATCGGGCTGGTCGAGGTGCTCAGGCCGGCCATGGAGCGCGTGCTGGAGCGGCCGCGCTGGCAGCGGCTGAACGAGTTCATCAACCGGTACTCGTTGCCGCTGTTCCTGTTCCACACCACTGGGATGGCCATCTCGCTGGGCCTGTCGTGGTGGTTCTTCGGCTCCCTGGGAGACCGGATCCCACCGGACTCCGTGTGGTGGCTGGAGCGGCCGATGGCCATCATCGGGCCCCTCATCTGCACGACCCCGGTCATCTACCTCTTCGGCCGCGGGCGCGGTCCTGTCAGGCAAACGCAGGACAAGGGCGCGCACGGCTCCATAAGCTCTTGAGCATGGCTGACATCGCCTTCCGGGCCAACGCAGAAGACGAGCGGATCATCCGCAAAGCCCTGCGGGAGGGTGAGCAGCCGAGCGACGTCCTGCGCCGCGCGCTACGCCTGCTCCAGCGCGACATGTGGTACGAGCGCATGTTCGCCGGCGACCTGCCGGGCATCGAGTTGCCCGACGAACGTTAGTCCCGCGCGGGGTGCTCCCGCTCCTGCGGATCCTTCGGGATGCGGCAGGCGTGCTCCAGATAGAGGGCGGCACAGACCAGCACGACGCACGAGACGACCGAGCCCGTCGCGATGAAGAACTCCCCGCGCGGCGTCTCCCGGTCGAGGAGTTGCGACGTGTGCAGCGCGAAACCGGCGAAGATCCCGCCGAAGGCCGCCCCCGCGTACGCCGACGCCTTCGCCAGCGCCGCCAGCCTGGCCACCGCCATCGGCTCCACCGGCTTGGTGCCCGGCTTCCTGGCGATCCTGGCCTTGACCGCCCAGGCGCTGTAGCCCTCGCCGAGGGCCAGCAGCAACATCGTGGGGATCGCGGTCCACGGCAGGAGCGCCATGCCGGAGTAGATCGGCCTGATCACCGCCCACGTGAGCAGAGCCACGACGACGAGGATGCCGACCAGCGGGCCGGGGCGGGTGGGCTTCAATCGGGCCTCTGCAGTCTCAGGTCCTCACGCAGGCGTACGCCCTGCTCCCCGACCCCTTCCAGCAGCTCACTCACCGGCCCGCGACCGGGCACCACGGCTCCCGGGTCCGCCTTCGACCAGGGCACGAGCACGAAGGCACGCTCATGGGCCCGCGGGTGCGGCAGCGTGAGGTCGGGGTCGTCGCAGACGGTCTCGCCCACCACGATCAGGTCGATGTCGAGGGTACGCGGCCCCCAGCGCTCCAGGCGTTCGCGGCCGAAGGCGTTCTCCACGCCCTGCGCCCGCTCCAGCAGCGTGCGCGGCTCCAGCGTGGTCTCGGCGACCACGATCGCGTTGAGGTAGGGCCGCTGACCGCCGGGGCCGCCGACGGGGTCGGTCTCGTAGACGGGGGAGGCCTCGATGAACTCCAGGCCGGGGGCGTCGAACAGGGTGTCCACGGCGCCCTGCAGCGTCGTGAACCGGCGCCCCAGGTTGCTGCCGAGTGAGAGCACGACCTTCATCCGCGCCTCCGCCGACTCGGGTCGCTCTTCTTGCAGGCGTGGTTCTTCCTGAAGGGGTGGGTCATGCGCGGCTCCGTTCGATCGTCACGATCACGTCGTCGAACGGCAGCGGGATCGGCGCCGCCGGCTTGTGCACACTCACCTCGGCCCTGCGCACCAGCTCGCTGGCCAGGCAGACCTCGGCCAGGCGCTGCGCGAGCGTCTCGATCAGCTCGACCGGCTCGCCCTCCACCACCTCGGTCAGCGCCTGCGCCAGCTCGCCGTAGTGAACGGTCTTGGTGAGGTCGTCGCCGGCCGCGGCCGGCGCGGTGTCGAGGAACAGCGTCGCGTCCACCACGAACTCCTGCCCGAGCTCCCGCTCGGCAGCGAGCACGCCGTGTCTCCCCCGGGCCCGCAGGCCCTTGAGGGTGATGCGATCAGCGTTCAAGCTCGCCGTCCTCCTCCTCGTCATCGTCGCCCTGCAGGACGGGCGAGCCGTGGTGCATCCACAACCGCCAGCCCTGCGGGGTGCGGAGGTAGACGTTGCTGGCCACCACCTTGCCCGCGGCGAAGCTGGACTCGCCCTCCTCCCCCGCGGTCAGGATGTTCTCCACGCAGGTCAGGACGGCCACGTCACCGAGGACGGTCGTGTTGACGTCGGTCAGCACGAACTGTATGTAAGTGGTGTTCGCCATGATCAGGGCCCACGACCGCAGCACCTCCGAGCGGCCGGTCAGCAGCGTCCACCCGGGGTGCACGCAACTCACCTGGTCATCGGCGGTGTCCTCGGCCCAGACCTCGGTCATCTTGTCCAGGTCCGCGCTCTCGATCGCGGTGTAGAACTCCTGGTTGACCGTTTCGATCGCGGCGGTGTCGACGCTCATGTGCCTGCTCCGGCTCTCTTCCATGCGGCCGCCACGCGCACGGCATCGGCATTGGGACCTACCTCGTGCACGCGCACGCACCACGCGCCGGCCTGCGCGGCCAGCGCCGTCACGGCCAGCGTGGCATCATCACTGCGGCTGAACGGCCTGGGCGTGCCGTCAGGATCGGCGAGCAGCCGCCCGAGGAACCGCTTGCGCGATGCCCCGACCAGCAGCGGGAAGCCCAGCTCTGCCAGCTGCGGAAGGCCGGCGAGTACCGCCCAGTTGTGCTCGGCGTTCTTGGCGAAGCCGAGGCCCGGATCGAGCACGATCTGCTCCTCCGTGACGCCTTCGGCCAGCACCAGATCCACCCGTTTGCTCAACTCCTCACGCACCTCCGTCACGACGTCGGCGTAGACGGCTCGGGCGTACATGTCATGGCTGTGGTTGCGCCAGTGCATCACGACGTACCGCACTCCGGTGGCGGCCACCACGCGCGGCATCTCCGGATCCGCCAGGCCGCCGCTCACGTCGTTGACCAGTTGCGCGCCCGCCTCGACCGCGGCCCTGGCGACCTCGGCGCGCATCGTGTCGACGCTGACCGCGATCCCCTCGGAGCTCAGCGCCCTGATCACCGGTACGACCCGGACGAGCTCCTCCTCCAGGGAGACCCGCGCCGCGCCCGGACGGGTGGACTCGCCGCCCACATCCACGATGTCGGCGCCCTGCCGGACCAGATCGAGGCCGTGCTCGATGGCGACCGCCTCGTCGAACCACATGCCGCCGTCGGAGAACGAATCAGGCGTCACATTGACCACACCCATGACAAGGCACCGGTCCGCACCTCCCGGCACGCTGATGGGCACGCTAGTCATGGGCCAAGCCTAGGCGCTTCCCCACACCTGCTGACATCGTGGGTACCCCGTTCGCTTCCTCAGCGGCCCAGGATCAGCGCCATGGCTTCGGACCTAGTTTTGTCGCTGGTGCGGAAATCGCCGCGAACGGCCGAGGTCACGGTCTTGGCACCCGGTTTGCGTACGCCCCGCATCGTCATGCACAGGTGCTCGGCCTCGACGATCACGATGGCCCCGCGCGGCTCCAGCACGCGCATGAGCGCGTCGGCGATCTGGGAGGTCATGCGCTCCTGCACCTGCGGGCGGCGGGCGAACACGTCCACCAGGCGGGCCAGCTTCGACAGGCCCGTGACCTGGCCCCGCTCGTTGGGGATGTAGCCCACGTGGGCCAGGCCGTGGAAGGGCACGAGGTGGTGCTCACAGGTGGAGTAGACCTCGATGTCGCGCACGAGCACCATCTCGTCGTGGTCGACGTCGAAGACCTTGTTCAGCACCTCTTCAGGCGTCTGGCCGAGCCCCGAATACTGCTCGGCCATGGCGCGGGCGACCCGGGCGGGCGTCTCGAGGAGGCCGTCACGCTCAGGATCCTCGCCGATGGCGTAGAGGATCTCGCGTACGGCCTTCTCGATCCGCCCGAGGTCGACGTCGTGCTGGGTCACGCACTGTCCCCTGACGGCAGGGCGTCCTGGTGCCCCGCGGTGAGCGAGCCGTTGGTCGACTGCTCCTTGGGCGTCAGGATCGGCGGGCGGTCCGAGGGGAGCCGCTTGCCGTAACCCGCATAGGACGGACGGTGCTCCTTGACGATCACCGGGGCGAAGATCTGCAGCACCATCTCGCGGGAGAGGGTCTCCTTCTCCATGAGCTCCAGCACCAGGTTGTCGAGCACGTCGCGGTATTCGACCAGGATGTCCCACGCCTGGTCGTGCGCCGTCTCGATCATCCGGCGGACCTCCTCGTCGATCGACGAGGCGATCTTCTCGGAGTAGTCGCGCTCGTGGCCCATCTCGCGGCCGAGGAACACCTCCGCCTGGCCGGAGCCGAACTTACGGGCGCCGAGCTGCTCGCTCATGCCGTATTCGGTCACCATGCGGCGGGCGACGGCCGTGGCCTTCTCGATGTCGTTGGAGGCACCGGTGGTGGGCTCGTGGAAGACGAGCTCCTCCGCCGCGCGGCCGCCGAGCAGCATCGCGAGCTGGTCCATCATCTCCGACCTGGTGGCCAGGAACTTGTCCTCCATCGGCAGCGTCATCGTGTAACCGAGCGCGCGGCCGCGGGACAGGATCGTGATCTTGTGGACCGGGTCGGAGTTGGGCAGCGCGTGCGCCACCAGCGCGTGACCGCCCTCGTGGTAGGCGATCATCTTCTTTTCCTTGTCGGACATGACCCGCGTCTTGCGCTCGGGTCCTGCCATGACACGGTCGATCGCCTCTTCGAGGGTGTCCATCGTGATCAGCTTCTGGTCGGCCCGCGCGGTGAGCAGGGCCGCCTCGTTGATCACGTTGGCCAGGTCGGCGCCGGTGAAGCCGGGGGTGCGCCGCGCGATGACGTCGAGGTCGACGTCGGGCGAGAACGGCTTGCCGCGGCCGTGCACCTTGAGGATGCCCTTGCGGCCCTCCAGGTCGGGACGGTCCACGGTGACCTGCCGGTCGAACCGGCCGGGACGCAGCAGCGCCGGGTCGAGGATGTCGGGCCGGTTGGTCGCGGCGATGAGGATCACGCCGCCCTTGACGTCGAAGCCGTCCATCTCGACGAGCAGCTGGTTGAGCGTCTGCTCGCGCTCGTCGTGACCGCCGCCCAGGCCGGCGCCGCGGTGGCGGCCGACGGCGTCGATCTCGTCGATGAAGATGATCGCCGGGGCGTTGGCCTTGGCCTGCTCGAACAGGTCGCGCACCCGCGAGGCGCCGACACCGACGAACATCTCGACGAAGTCGGAACCGGAGATCGAGTAGAACGGCACGCCCGCCTCGCCGGCGACCGCGCGGGCCAGCAGCGTCTTGCCGGTGCCGGGCGGGCCGTACAGCAGCACGCCCTTGGGGATCTTGGCGCCGATCGCCTGGAACTTGGCCGGGGCCTGCAGGAACTCCTTGATCTCCTGGAGTTCCTCGATGGCCTCATCGGCGCCCGCGACGTCGGCGAAGGTGGTCTTCGGGGTGTCCTTGGTGATGAGCTTGGCCTTGGACTTGCCGAAGTTCATCACCCGCGAGCCGCCGCCCTGCATCTGGTTCATGATGAACAGGAAGAGCAGCACGATGATGACGATCGGCAGGAAGCTCACCAGGAGGCTGAGCAGGATGTTCTCCTGGGGCACCTCGGTGGTGAAGCTTGTGGTCTTCTTCGCGTCGACCTGAGCCTGCAGCTCGTCGGTCAGCTTGGCGCCGTAACCGGTGACCCAGTCGGACTGGATGAGCTTCGCCGGTGGGTCGCCCTTCTTGACCGGGACCGGGTTGACCAGCGTCACCTCGATCCGGTTGTCCTTGTCGACGATTTTGGCGTTGCTGACGTTTCCGGCCCGGATCTGCTGAAGAACCAAGGACGTGTCGGCTGTCTTGTAATTTCCACCGCCACTCCAGAGCTGAGTGACGAGGAGGAGCAGCACGACGATGCCCAGGATCCACAGCAGTGGCCCACGTGTAAATCGCTTGAGATCCATCCGATGCGGAACCCCTTGCGGGCCCGTCCCTTCCTGACCATGGCCTGGAACCCCGGGCACGCCCGGGGCCGCGGCATCCGACACCGCGACTTCTGACTACCCGAAGGGGACACGTGGTCACCCTCCCGGAGTCTGAAGGTACACCGGGACAGCACACGGAGGGACCCGCCCGCTACACCGGTCTTGCCCTATCAACGTACGTCACGTTGCGCGATGTTCCCGGCCAACCCGGAAACGCTACTTATAAACGTGCGGCGCCAGGGTGCCGATGAACGGCAGGTTCCGGTATCGCTCCGCGTAGTCGAGGCCATAACCGATGACGAACTCGCTGGGAATGTCGAACCCCACGTATTTGACCTCGATCGGCACCTTCACCGCGTCTGGTTTGCGCAGTGCCGCGCAGATCTCCAGCGAGGCCGGATTGCGCGACTTCAGGTTTTCCAGCAGCCAGTGCAGGGTGAGGCCGGAGTCGATGATGTCCTCGACGATCAGCACATGGCGGTTCAGGATGTCGGTGTCGAGGTCTTTCAGCACGCGTACGACGCCGGAGGACTTGGTGCCCGCCCCGTACGACGACACCGCCATCCAGTCCATCTGCACCGGCACGTGCAACGCTCTGGCCAGGTCGGCCATCACCATGACCGCGCCCTTCAACACCCCCACGAGCAGGATGTCCTTGCCCGCGTAGTCCTCGTCGATCCGGCCGGCGAGCTCTTTGATCTTGCTCTGGAGCTCGTCCTCGGGGATGAGGACCTTCTCCAGGTCATTGCCCATGTCGGCAGCGTCCACCTGTGGTTCCTTACGCGATGGGACTGATGGCGATTATCAGGGTGCCATACCGCCGGATGGCGGACAGACCTCCCGGCAGATCCACCGCTTTCTGCCCGCGCCACCGCGTGACCAGCCGGTCCACCGCCAGTACGTGGGTCGCCGACAGGGCTCCGGACGGTGCTCCGGCGGCGATCGCCGCGCGCCGCAACACTCGCCGCCTGACGGCGTCGGGCAGCTTCTCCAGCTCCGCCACAGCCAGCTTCACCGACGCGCCAATATCGCTTAGAGCGCAATCCTGGTACGCCGATTCCGCCCACTCGTCGAGCGCGTCCGCGTCCTCCCGCGCCATCGCCGCCGTCCGCGCCAGCGCCTCGGCCACCCCCGGCCCGAGTTCCTCCTCCAGGACCGGCAGCACCTTGTGACGGACCCTGACCCGTGTGTAGCGGGGATCGTCGTTGTGCGGGTCGTCCCACGGGACGAGGCCCTGTTCCCGGCAGGCGGTCACGGTGGTGGACCTGGGGAGATGGAGCAGGGGCCGGCGGTAGCGGCCGGTCCTGGACGCCATCCCGGACAACGACCGGGGACCGCTCCCCCTGGCCAGGCCGAGCAGCACGGTCTCCGCCTGGTCGTCCCTGGTGTGCCCGAGCAGCACCGCCTCGGCCCCCAGCCGGTCGGCCGCCTCACGCAACGCCGCGTACCTGGCCTCCCGTGCCGCCGCCTCGGGGCCGCCCTCCGTGCCGACGGTGACGGTGAGCACCTCCACCGGCGTCAGCCCCAGCTCACCGGCGATGCCTGCCACCGTGCCGGCCCGCTCGGCCGAACCGGACTGAAGCTGGTGATCCACCGTCACCAGCCCGGCCCGCAACCCCATCCGGGGAGCCACGAACGCCAGCCCGGCCGCCAGCGCCAGCGAGTCGGCGCCGCCGCTGCAGGCGGTCAGCACCAGGGCATCCCGCGCCACGTCGGCAAGCGCCTCACGAACGGCTCGGCGAACGTCGGCTACGGCTGGATGTGGGCCCACGGGTGCCATTGTGACGCGTCCCCGCCACACCACGCGCCGACGCCTGACGGCGCGTCCCGGTCGCACCACGCGCCTGACGGCCGGCGCAGGCGCCTGACGGTCGACGCGGGCGCCTGACGGTCGGTGCACGCGCCTGACGGTCGGTGCACGCGCCTGACGGTCGGTGCAGGACGCCCCCGGTTCCGCGCGGATCGGGGGCGGCGCGGGGTCAGGCGGGGAGGGCCGGGGTGCCGATCACGCGGCTGATCCAGGCGTCGGGGTCGGCGATCTCCGGGGTGGTGGGGAGGGTTTCCGGCGAGGTCCAGACCTTGTTGAAGCCGTCCATGCCGACCCGGTCCACCACCTTGCGCACGAAGGCCGAGCCCTCCGCGTACTGCTTCATCTTGACCTCGATCCCCAGCAGTCGCCGCACCGTGCGGTCCAGGCGGGAGCCGCCCTCGCGGCGCTGGGCGAACGCGGCGCGGATCTCGGCGACCGAGGGCACCACCGACGGGCCCACCGCGTCCATGACGTAGTCCCCGTGGCCTTCCACGAGGGTCATCACGGCGGTCAGGCGGTCGAGGATCTCCTTCTGGCCGGGCGACTGGATGGCGTCGATGAGGTTGCCCTCGCCGCCGCGCACCACGTCGGCCACCGTGTCGGCGGCGGTGCGCAGGCGTTCGAGCAGCGTGGGCAGGTCGAGGTCGGAGGCGAGCAGGAACTCGGTCATCTGCCCGCGCACGTATTCGCGGAGCCACGGCACGCCCGTGAACTGCACCCGGTGCGTCTCCTCGTGCAGGCACACCCACAGGCGGAAGTCGCGGGGGTTGACGCCCATCTCGCGTTCGGCGTGCACGATGTTGGGCGCGACGAGCGTCAGCCGGCCGACTGGCTCCTGGCCCGTCGGGTCAGGGGGCAGGAACAGCTCGTACTGCCCGAGCACGCGTGAGGCGAGGAAGGCCAGCACGGCCCCGACCTCGACGCCCGTGATGCGGGAGCCCACGGCCGAGACGATGGCCGGCGCCTGGTTGGCGCTGGCGCCCATCCGCTGCGTCAGCGGTTCGAGCACCACGCGGAAGCCCTGGACGTTGGCCTTGATCCAGCCGGGCCGGTCCACGACCGTCGCCGGTTGCGGCGCGGTCTCGGTGTGAATCTTGGTGAACTGCCGGACGTGGCCCTCGGCCTCGCGCGACAGGGTACGGAGCTCGGCGACGGCCTGCCTGGCCTCCTCCCGGCTCACCTGAGGGCCGGGGCGCACGAGGCGCGTCCCGGTCGTGACGGCCAGATCCCAGTCGATCACCTGCATACCGTCCACCGTACGTGGTTCGGGTCGAGCCTGCGAAGGAGCTGCGCCAGTCGTTCGCTACGAGCGCGCCACAATCGCCGCGAGGCGGTCGAGCACGGGCTCGGCGTTGATCGGTACGCGGTCGGCCATGAACGCGTACGTGACCACCCGCCCGTCCTTCGTCGTGGCCAGTCCGGCCAGCGTGTTGACGTGGTTGAGCGTGCCGGTCTTGGCGCGTACGAGACCCACCTGGCCCTTGCTGTCGCTCCCGACGAAACGCCGGCCGTTGCCGAGCGTGCCGGAGAAGCCGGCGATCGGCATCCCGGAGGCGACGGCGCGCAGGCCGGGCTGGTTCGCGGAGCCGGCCAGGGCGATGGCCTTGGCCAGGGCGTTGGGGCTGATGCGGTTGCGGGTGGACAGGCCGCTGCCGTCGTCGAGTGAGACGTCCCGCGCGATCCCGAGTCGCTGGAGCACGGCGGCGACGGCCTTGGCGCCGCCCGCGAAGGACGCCTCCTGGCCCTCCTTGAGCGCCACGTGCCGCAGCAGGGCCTCGGCCATGTCGTTGTCGCTGCGGGTCAGGGTGTGCTCGACAAGGGCGTAGAGGGGGGCGGATTCGACCTTGCCGAGTTCGGGGGCGCCGGCCGGGGCCTTGGCGGGGCGTACCGACTTCGAGACGGTGATGCCCTCCTTGGCCAGGAGCCTGGCGAAGGCGGTGGCGGCGTACTGGGCCGGGTTGGCGACGCGCGGGGCCCTGTTGCGGGGGTCGGCGCGGCCCACGTCCATGGTCAGGGCGTGGACGGGGGCGACCTCGCCGTCGGGGATGTAGTTGGGCTTCCAGCCGCGGGCCTTGGTGATGCCGGTGAAGAGCGTGGAGTCGTAGGAGAGGGTGACCTTGCGGACGTTCTGCGACTTCAGCTTGGCGGCGGTGCGGTCGGCGAGGTCGGACAGGCGGGCCTGCACCGGGTAGTCCTCCTGCTTGGCGGCGGGGCCCGCGAGGAGGGGGTCGCCGCCGCCGACCAGGACGACGGTGCCGGGCTTGTCCCCCTGGACCGTCCTGGTGGACAGGCGGGCGTCGGGGCCCAGCGCGGCCAGCGCGGCGGCACAGGTGATGATCTTCGTGGTGGAGGCGGGCGTGACGGCCGTGTCGGCGTTGGCGGCGTAGAGCTGTTCGCCGGTGACGGTGTCGATCACGACGGCGCCCACCCGGCCACCCAGTGCTTTGTCACCCAGCGCACTGGCCAACTGCCGCGTCAAAGTACCCTTAGTCGGGAGAGGTCCGTCTCCTGACCTCACCGGAAGCTGGGCCAGCACTGGTCCCGCGGTGACCACGGGGATGGGGGGAGAACCTTCCGCCGGGGACGCCGTCGGCTTGGTCGGTGAAGACCCGCTCGTCAGCGCGCTCAGGTTGAGCTCGGTCGTCATGGCGTAAACGCCGATGACGATCGTGAGGGCTTGGAGCACGGCGAGCGTGGTCAGCATCACCCACCGGTCGTGCCGCGCCACGTCGCCCGCCCTCTCTGCTGTGTTCGCCTACGAGACATTAACGCCCAGCCGGGGGTGCCCGGGGGCCTGAGCGGAGGAACCGCGGTGGAGTTCGACGTTGTCGTTGAGATTCCCAAGGGGCAACGGAACAAATACGAAGTGGACCACGAGACCGGGAAGATCAGGCTTGACCGGCTCCTGTTCACCTCCACGCAGTACCCCGCCGACTACGGCTTCATCGAGAACACCCTGGGCGAGGACGGTGACCCGCTGGACGCCCTGGTGCTGCTGCAGGAGCCGACCTTCCCCGGGTGTTACATCACGTGCCGGGCGGTGGGGATGTTCCGCATGACGGACGAGAAGGGCGGGGACGACAAGGTGTTGTGCGTGCCGTCCACCGACCCGCGCATGCATCACATCCAGGACATCCATCACGTGTCGGAGTTCGACCGGCTGGAGATCCAGCACTTCTTCGAGGTCTACAAGGACCTGGAGCCCGGCAAGTCCGTCGAGGGCGCCAACTGGGTGGGCCGCATCGAGGCCGAGGCCGAGATCGAGCGCTCCTTCCGCCGGGCCAAGGAAGAGGGACACCACTGACGGCCGTCCGTCATCGGGGCCTGGTGGCGCCCACCAGGTCCCCTCTCCAGATCGAGGTGACCCGCACCACGTCGCCGGTCTGCGGGGCGTGCACCATCTGGTCGCGCCCGACGTAGATCCCGACGTGGTGGATGGTCGACGGGTCGGCGGCGGCGTGGGCGAAGAACAGCAGGTCCCCGCGGCGTAGCTGGTTGAGCGGCACGTGCGGCCCGGAGGTCCACTGGGTGCCCGTCCAGTGGTCGAGCCGCACGCCCGCCCGCTCCCACGCGCGCATCGACAGCCCCGAGCAGTCGTAGGTCGCCGGGCCGTCCGCCGCCCACACGTACGGCTTGCCGAGCTGGGTGAGCGCCCAGTTCGCGGCCACGTCGCCCATCGCGGAGCCGCCGGTGACCAGCCCGGCCAGGGCCGCGTCGCGCCGCCTGGCCAGCAGCTCCGCGCGGCTGCGCGCCGCGTCCACCGCGCGTTGCAGGTCGTCCTTGCGTGCCGTGAGCTGCCTGGTCTCGCGCTGCTGCGCGGCCACCGCGGCCTCGGCGGCGAGCTTGGCCAGCCGGGCGCGTTCCGAGGCGGCCTGGCGGGCCGCGTAGGCGTTCCGCGCCTGGGTACGCAGGATCGCGGCCACCTCCTGGGCGTCGCGCATCCCGGCCAGGATCGCCGACCGCTCGCCCTTCAGGTGGCCCAGCACGCCCGCCCGGTGCAGGAACCCGTCCATGCCGCCCTCGTCGAGCAGCATGCCCACGACCGGCTCGACCGTGCCCAGCCCGCCGTGGCCCTCGGTGGCCAGCAGCGCCACGTCCTGCCGGGCCGTCTCGACCTCGGCGTCGGCCGCCGCCAGCCGTACCGTGGCCTGCTGGTGGGCCTGTTCGGCCTGGCCCAGCCGGACGACCTCCCCGTTGTACGCCTCCACCAGCCGTCCCACCTCGGCCGCCAGTTCGTCCAGCCGGGACTGGGCGGTGGCCAGTTCGGCGGTCGTCCTGCCCAGCTCCCGCGAGCGCTGGTGTACGGTCTGGCGGGCCTTCTGGACGTCGCGCGAGGTGGGGTCGGGGTCGGCCTCGACCGGCGGGCACCAGGTCACGAGCACGCAGCCCGCGAGGAGCCCGGCCCGAAATGCGCGCATAGGTCCCCCTGAAAGCAAATGGTAACTCTATGCACACAGTTCCCGGCAATGCCCTCACGTAACGTAATTATCCGAACGCTTGATCAGTTTTGGCCAGGGCTGGTGGAGGGCTCCGTGCCGGGCGCCGCCTCGGTGGGGGTGGGGGTGGCCGGCTCCGTCGGCGTGGCCGTCGGGGTGGGGGTCTGGGTGGGAGTCGGCGCGGGGGTGGGGGTGGGGGTCGGGCAGGGGGTACGGGTGGCGGGGCCGGACGGCGGCGGCTCCTCGGGCGACGTCGGCTTCGGCGGCGGCCCCTCTCCAGGTGGCTCCTGCTCTCCCGGCGGAGGCGGATCTTCCCCAGGCCCCTCTCCAGGCCCCTCTCCAGGCCCTTCCCCAGACGGAGGATGCTCTGCTGAGGGCCGGGCCGGCTCGGGGCCGCCGGTGACGGGCGAGAGTGGCGGCCCGGCGGTGGGCCGTGGCCGCAGGTAGGGGGGCAGGAGGGAGGGCGGCCCCTGCGTCGGCGGCGCGGTCATCATGAGCGGATGCGCCGCGGTGTCGTCGACGATGGGGACCACGGTCAGCGGCATGTCCTGCGGATCACCCTCCCATGGCAGCCGGATGCCGGGCGGCTCCCCCGTCGCGGGGAACGCGGCCGTGGCCACGCCGCTGAGCCCGCCGTTGTCCCTGCCGATCTGGTCGAAGATCATCGCTATCGCCACCACGGTCGCGACCGCCGCCACCGCGCCCGCCACAGCCTGGGGCCACCTCCGAACCGGTTTCTCGGTGGGAACGGGAAACCCGGCGGCTCCCAGCAAACCCGTACGCCTGGCGACATAACGCCGGTAGGGCAGCAACTCGGGATCCAGGAAGCAGCTCATCACCCGGATGCGCAGGGCCTCGGGCAGCACTGCCGCGGGCAGCAGCTCGTAGACCTTGACGGGCGAGACCTCGCGGGTGCGGTGCGGCGCGCAGATCTCGCACCGCGGTAGGTGCCTGACCAGGTGCTCGCGCATCTCGTCGGTCAGCTCGCCGGCGGAACCGGCCATGATGCGGGCGCGCCGCGGGCAGTCGTACGGCGCCTTCCTGGCCAGGACCTCGACGGTGATCGCGTCCCGCAGCCGCTCGCGTGCCCCCTCAAGCAGGAGCTCCACCTGGCGCGGCGGCATCGTGAGCACCTGGGCCAGCTCGGCGGCGGGCAGTTCGTGCCGGTGGACGAGCTCCAGCACCTCCCTGTCGGCCATGGGCAGGCCGCGCACGGCGTTCCAGGCCATGACGCGCAGGTCGGCGTCCCCGGGGTCGTCCGGCGCCGGCGCCTCCGCCAGGGCCTCGGCCGCGCCGGGCGGCGCGGCGGCACTGCGGCGCAGGCACTCGGCCCGGGCCAGCGCGTACAACCAGGCACGCAGCCGGTCCGGGTCGGCCAGCGCGCTCGCGTGCGCCTCGGCGGCGATCAGCGTGTCGCGGAGCGCCACCTGGGCGCTGTCGGCGCTCAGCAGCAGGGACCAGCAGTAGCGGTAGACGTGCCCCGCGTACGCGTCATAGAGCGCGGTGAGCGCTCCTGGGTCACGGGCGCGAAGTGCTTCGACCAGGACGCGATCATTCATGTTACCGAAGGTAATGGATCGGTAACTTGTAGTTCTACCGGTTCCAGGCTGATGGCATGGCTTGTCGGCGAGCGCACCAGAATTCTGTGCGGATAAATCGCGCTAATTGCACAGATTACTGCTTATATTCCGACACGATGGCCGTACTCCGGTCCACCGCGAACGGCTCACTCGTGGGCTTGACCGTGTGCATCGGCACGGCACCGCCGAGCGCCAGGTCCTCGAAAGGCCGGCCGGTGGAGCCCCAGGTCCTGGCCGCGATCTCGGTCTTGGCCACCTGCGTGCCCTTCGGCAGCCCGCTCACCGTGAGGATGAAGCGCGGCGGGCTGCCCGCCTCCACCTCGTCCACGAACGTGCTGCCGCCGCCGAGGAGTTTGCCCGCCTTGTCGCGCAGCAGCGCGTTCACCACGAGCGTACTCGCCGATATTTGATAAGGATTATCGACATATCCCGTAATAAGGTATGTGCCGTCCTTCTGGCGCATTGTCTGGACGCGCGTGATCGGGAACCGCTGGAAGGCCGAGGCGATCCGCGCCGCCGGCCGCCACCGCGCGGGACGGTACTGGATCGTCACCTTCTCCGGCTTCTGCGCGACGCTGGACTGCCCGGTGAAGGGCAGCGAGCCGCCCGGCGGCACGGCGTCGAGCGGCTGGTCCATCTTGAGCACCTCGGCGCCCTTGGCGTCGTGCCCGACGATCGTGGCCACCACGTGCTCGCCGAAGTGCCACGGGTTGGCGTTGTCGAGCACGCCCGACCAGTTGACGGTGTACCCGTCGGCGGACTTGACGATGTTCGAGGCCTGCTCCTTGAGAGAGAGCGGCTTGAGCTCCAGTACGGGCTTCTCCTCCGTGGCGCACGCGGACAGGCACATTGCCCCGAGTGCGAGGAGGCTGACGGTTCGGCTGCGCGGGATCACTTTGCCGTGATAACCCGAGCATGGTACGCCTGGCACGGGACACGCGCCGGACGTACCAACTCTTTAGACGTTCAACCTCTTTGGACGATCAACGCGGCCGGACCACCCTGGTCTCGTCCCAGACGGGCTCGGCCGACTCGTAGACCGTGCCGTCGGAGCCGAAGACCAGATAGCGGTCGAAGTCGGCGGCGAACCAGCGGTCGTGGGTGACCGCCAGCACCGTGCCGTCGAACGCCTCCAGGCCCACCTGCAGCGCCTCCGCGCTGGCCAGGTCGAGGTTGTCGGTCGGCTCGTCGAGCAGCAGCAGCGTGGCGCCCGACAACTCCAGCAGCAGGATCTGCAGGCGCGCCTGCTGGCCGCCGGACAACGTGTCGAAGCGCTGGTCGGCGATCAGCCCGGCCAGCTCGTAGCGGGCCAGGATCTTCATGGCCTCGTTCTTGAGCCTGGCGTGCTCGGTCATGACGATCTCGACCGGGGTACGGCCGAGCAGGTCGGGCCGGCTGTGGGTCTGGGCGAAGTGTCCGGGGACCACGCGGGCGCCCAGCCTGGCCCTGCCCTCGTGGGCGACCTGCTCCCCCGCCAGCAGGCGCAGGTAGTGGGACTTGCCAGAGCCGTTGGAGCCGAGCACCGCGACGCGCTCGCCGTACCAGATCTCCAGGTCGAACGGGCGCATGAGGCCGGACAGCTCCAGCCCCTCACAGATCACCGCGCGCTTGCCCGTACGGCCGCCGCGCAGGCGCATCTTGATGTTCTGGTCGTTCGGCGCGGCCTCGGGCGGTCCCGCCTCCTCGAACTTGCGCAACCTGGTCTGGGCCGCCTGGTAGGCCGGGGCCATGCCGTCGTTGTAGCGCGCCTTGTTCTTGAGCATGTTGACCAGGGTCTTGAGCTTGGCGTGCTCCTCGTCCCAGCGCCTGCGCAACTCGTCGAGGCGCTCGTTACGGGCCTTGCGGGCCTCGGCATAGGTACGGAAGCCGCCACCGTGGATCCAGATGTTGCCGGACTCGACGGTGATGATGCGGTCGGCGGCGTTGGCCAGGAGCTGGCGGTCGTGGCTGACCAGCAGCACGGTCTTGGGCGTCTCCTTGAGCTGCCGCTCCAGCCATTCCTTGCCCGGGACGTCGAGGTAGTTGTCGGGCTCGTCGAGCAGCAGGGTCTGGTCGGGGCCGCGCAGCAGGGCTTCGAGTACCAGGCGCTTCTGCTCGCCGCCCGACAGCGTGGACACGTCCCGATATTTCACGTTTTCAAAGGGGGTGCCGAGGGCGGCGACCGTACAGGTGTCCCAGAGCACCTCGATGTCGTAGCCGCCGGCGTCGGTGTAGTCGCTGATGGCCTGCGCGTAACGCAGCTGCGTCTTCTCGTCGTCGCGCTCCATCATCGCCAGCTCGGCCTCGTCCAGCCGCTGCGCCGCCTGCCGCACGGCGGGCGGCGCGACGCCCAGCAGCAGGTCGCGGACGTTGCTGCCGTCGCGCACGCTGCCGATGAACTGCCGCATCACACCCAGCCCGCCGGAGCCCGCCACACTGCCCTCGACGGGTTGCAGGTCGCCGGCGATCAGGCGCATGAGCGTCGTCTTGCCCGCGCCGTTGGGCCCGACCAGCGCGGCCTTGACACCCTCGCCGATCCTGAAGGACACGTCATCGAGCAGTGGCCGCCCGTCGGGCAGCACGTACGTCAGATGTCCTACTTCTACATGGCCCATCCCCGCAGGCTAGCCGCCCCGTTCCCCCCTCGGCACCCCAATTTCGACCGGCCGATCAGGGAGCAGCCCCCCGCAACGGCTCCGTCTCCACCAGACCCGCGATCGCATGACACAGTTTCACATCCGTGGTGAGGAGCGGGATGCTGCGATCAAGTGCCAACTGCGCGAAAACGGCGTCGTACATGCGCAAGGTGTGTCGGAGGCGTCAGCCACGGGACCCTTCTCGCAGCCGGTCCAACTCCTCATCGACGCCCGTCACATCGCGCATCTTGTCGCGGATTCGCTCAAGGGCCTCGGCCGCTGCCATACGGCGGCTCGCCAGAAGGTTCTCGCGGACGAGCGCGATCACCGGCTGCACCCGATCTTCGGGAAGCTGGTCGACCAGTGAGTGGAGCTCCTCGCGTATCGCGCTCATGGCGTCAGTCTACGTTCCGGCCCGTCTGCCACACGTCCGTTGGCGCGAATGGGCCCTAGACAGTAAGTGATCTAATGACTAGAACTGTAGGGAATCCCCTCCCCCCATAGGACAAGTGATGACGCGACTTCGCTCCGCCCTGGCACCCCTGGCCATCGCGTTGCTCGGTCTCACGGCGGCGCCGCCGCCGGTCTGGGCCGAGACCCCCGTGACGCAGGCGACCGCGGCCTGCGCGCCCACCGTCAAGGGCGCCACCACCAACGCCCGCCTGACCAGCCTGTTCACCAACTACGGCAACGACAACAGCCGCCTGGACGACTGGACGGGGGCCGACGGCACCTACTCGCTGCGGCTGCCGAGCGGGCGGGAGTTGTGGATCTTCTCCGACACCTTCCTCGGCCGGGTCAACCCCGACGGGTCGCGCCCGCCCGTGGTCGAGGAGGGCGGGACGACGGTCTTCCTGAACAACTCCTTCGCCGTCGAGCAGAACGGCCGCCTGTCCACCATCCACGACGGGACCACGGCGAAGCCGACGGCCGTGATGCCGCCGCGCGACAAGGACCACTGGTTCTGGGCCGGGGACGCGACCCTGGCCGGCGGCATGGTCGAGGTCACCTACCAGGAGTACGAGCGCTTCGGGTCCGGCACGTGGGACTGGCGCTGGCACCGCAACGTGGTGGCCAGGTTCGCGCCCGGCCGGCTCAACCAGCCGATCAGCGTGCACGACCTGCCCTCGGGACACAAGGTGGCGTGGGCCTCGGCGACGCTGAAGGACGGGGGTTACACCTACGTGTACGGGGTCGAGGACCTCGGCTCGACCAAGTACATGCACATCGCCAAGGTGAAGGGGCAGAGCCTGCTCGGCCGGTGGGAGTACCTGAAGGCCGACGGCACCTGGTCGGCGAACGAGGCGGACTCGGCGCGGGTGATGAGCGGGGTGGCCAACGAGTACAGCGTCAGCAAGGTCGGATCGGGATATGTCCTGATCACGCATGACACGTCCGTGCCGCTGAACCCGGAGATCGTGGCCTACTCCTCGTGCTCACCCTTCGGGCCGTTCACCGGCAAGCAGCACGTCTACACCACCCCCGAGACGAGCGGGAACATCTTCACCTACAACGCCCACGCCCATCCTGACGTGGCCGGAAACGGGCTGGTGGTGTCGTACAACGTCAACAGTTTCGTCAACACCGACCACTACCGTGACGTCACCATCTACCGGCCGAGATTCCTGGATGTGACCTTCGGGTGAGGCGCAATTGGGCGGCCCGGCTGCGGCAGGGCACGATCGGCGGGATACGGGCGGTCACGCTGGAGAACGAACGGCTGCGCGTGACCGTGCTGCCCGGCAAGGGCGGCGACGTGGTGGAGTTCCTCCACAAGCCCACCGACACGGACTTCGTCTGGCTCTCGCCGCAGGGGTTGCGCGACCCGCGCGACCATCTCCAGGGCGCGGCCGACGACGTCGCCCAGTTCATCGACCACTACGAGGGCGGCTGGCAGGAGATCTTCCCCAACGGCGGCGCGCCCAGCGAGTACCGGGGCGCGCGGCTGGCGCAGCACGGCGAGGTGTCCGCGCTGCCGTGGGAGTGCGAGGTCGTGGCCGACTCGCCGCAGGAGGTCGCGGTACGGCTCAGCGTGCGCACGCGGCGGCTGCCGTACCGGATGGAGAAGATCATGAGGCTCCGGTCCGGTACGGCGGCGCTGGAGGTCGAGGGCCGGGCGACGAACGAGTCGGGGCAGCGGCTGCACGCCATGTGGGGCCAGCACATCGTGTACGGGCGGCCGTTCCTGCACGCGGGAGCCAGGATCCGGCTGCCGCAGGGCGTCGGCGTGATCCCGCACGAGACCGCGATCAACCCGCCGGCCCGCAGGGTCAGGGCCGGCGGGCCGTGGAAGTGGCCCACGGTGCCCGCGGACGGAGGCGGCGAGACGGATCTGAGCGTGGTGCAGGAGCCCGGCTCGCCGAGTGACATCGTCTACGTGACCGGCTTCCAAGAGGGTTGGTACGAAATTTCGGGGCACATCGGTATGCGGGTGGAATGGGATGCGTCCGTGCTGCCGTACCTGTGGATGTGGCAGGAACTGGGCGCGTCCACCGGCTACCCCTGGTGGGGACGGGCCTACACGGTCGGGCTTGAGCCGTTCTCCAGCATGCCGACCGACGGCCTGGCGGCCGCCGTGGCAGGCGGCACGGCGCTCACCCTGGAACCGCATGAGACAAAGGTGCTGACGTGGCGCGCGGAGGTCATGGCATGAGCGAGTTCAACGGCAAGGTGGCGCTGGTCACGGGCGGTTCGATGGGCATCGGACGGGCGGTGGTGGACCGGCTGGCCGCCGGCGGGGCGTCGGTGGTGTTCTGTGGTGTGAACAAGGACGCCGACACAGATACCGACAAGGACGGCGGGCGCGTCACCGGCAGGATCGCCGACGTGCGCAGGGCCGGGGAGATGCGCGACCTGGTGGAGCTGGCCGTGAGCCGGTACGGCGGGCTCGACATCGTGGTGACCTGCGCGGGCGTGCAGCGCTACGGCAGCGTCGAGGACACCTCCGAGGACGTCTGGGACGAGGTCATGGACATCAACCTCAAGGGCGTCTACCTCACCTGCCGGGCGGCCGTCCCCAGGCTGCGCGAGCGCGGCGGCGGCTCGATCGTCGTCATGTCCTCGGTGCAGGCGTTCTCCTCGCAGGCGCGGGTGGCCGCCTACACCGCGAGCAAGGCCGCGCTCAACGGCCTGACCAGGTCCATGGCCCTGGACCTCGCGGCCGACGGCATCAGGGCGAACGTGGTCTGCCCCGGCTCGGTGGACACCCCCATGTTGCGCTGGGCGGCCGACCTCTGGCGGGGCGAGTTGTCGCAGGAGGAGCAGGTGGCGCAGTGGGGCCGGGCCCATCCGCTGGGCCGCGTGGCGCGGCCGGAGGAGGTGGCGGAGATGGTGGCGTTCCTGGCCGGGCCGCGTTCCTCGTTCATCACGGGGGCCGAGCACCGCGTGGACGGCGGCCTGCTCGCGCAGAACCCCGCCGCACTTCCCGAATAGCAATTTCAACAATGGGAGGCCCACGGGTTCCTCCATTCGATCACCCGAGCTGGCAAGAGTTGCGTCAATGCGCCGAACTCGCACGTCATCACGCTGATACGAGTGACTGTGCGGGCCGGGGCACGCGACCCTCACCCGGGCGCGAAGCTCTTCAATGGATCGGCGAGTCATAACGGCTCGTATTCGATTCGGCGCGCTAAGTTACGGCTCGAAATGACTCACTGATCGAGGAGAGACCTGTGAGGCTATCCAAGAAGGCCGCCGGCTTCGTCGCCGCGGCCGCCCTGTTCGCCGCTGTGGCCCCCGCCGCCACCGCCGTGGCGAGCCCCCGCTCCACCTGCTACGGCGGACGCGTCTGCCTGTACGCCGGCTTCGACTACAACCGCGGCCAGGTCGACCACTGGCGCGACTTCGTCAAGGACGACTCCAACCTCGAAGACAACAACTGGCTGAACTGGGACTTCAGCAACTCCTGGCACAGCATGAACAACGAGACCAGTTCGATCAGGAACCGCGTGGGCTGCAACACCACGCTCTGGCAGCACCCGGGTTACACCGGCGCGCACAGCACGTTCACCAACAACTCCAACGACGGCTTCCTGGCGAACAACGCCGTCGGCAACAACCGCACCAGCGCGATCGACATCTGGTGCCACTGAGTAACAAAGGGAGTGCCGGTTTCCGGGATTGGCCGCCGGAAACCGGCTGCCGCGGAGTTGTTCTCGCGAGCACGCTGCTGCTGATGACGACCGCCGCGGCCTGCGGCGCCGACCAGCCCGCACCACCGGCGCCCGCCAGGGGCGTCACCTCCGTCTCGGAGCTGGTGCTGCCGTTCGACGCCTACAAGACCGCTCCCGGGCAGCGGGCCGTGCTGGGCAACGCCCACAACCAGCTCGTCGTACGGTGCATGCGCAAGCTGGGCATCACCCTCGCCCCACCCGCCGAGGACCCGACCACGCTCGCCGCGGTCGATCCCGGCAACTCCCGGCGCTACGGCGTCACCGACACCTCGGCGGCCAGGACCCACGGATACCACCTGGCCAGGCCGCCCTCTCCGGACACGACCGGCGCCTGGGCCGGCAAGCTGCCCAGACGCGCCCGCCACCGCCTGTACGGCACCGCGGCCGACCGCGGCTGCCTGGACCGTGCCACGCACACCCTGGACAAGGGGGCGCGCAAGGCCGACTGGCCGTGGCTGGCCCTGCAGGACTCGCTCACTCTTGAGCAGGCCGCGAAAGACCCCTCCGTGACCGGGGCGGTCAAGCGCTGGCAGTCGTGCATGGGCCGGGCGGGCCACTCCTATCCGGCTCCCGAGGCCGCCATCGCCGACAGCCGCTGGGATCTCGACGAGCCGGCCGTGAGCGAGGAGGAGAAGCAGACCGCGACCGCCGACACCGTGTGCAAGTGGTCGTCGGGCCTGGTCACCGCCTGGTACGCGGCCGACGCCGACCTGCAGCGGGCCGTCATCCGCGACAACCCCGACCGTTTCGGCGCCCTGCGCGCCAACCTCAGGCAGCGCCTGAGCCGGGCCTCACACCTGCTCGCCCAGCACGAAGGCCGCAAGGTCGGCTGACTGCCGCAGCCGGCTCGGCTCGTGGACGTACATCATGTGACCTGCCTCGTAGTACTTGAACTCGATGCCCGCCGCCAGTTCGGCGGGCACCGGCAGGTGGGACAGGGTGTGCTCGGCCGCGTAGTACGGCGTCGCGCCGTCGTGGTATCCGCAGGCCACGTGCACGCGCAGGTGCGGGTTGGTCCGCATGGCACTGGCCAGCTTGTCCACGACGGTGACGTGCGCGCCCTCGAACTCCTTGTACGACCACGGCTGCACGCGCGAGGTGAGCACCTCGTACGGCAGGTCGTTGTTGTAGTTCAGCTCCGTGCGCAGGTAGTGGTTGAGCGCGGCGCTGTAGGGGCCCATGATCGCGTTCATGCTGGGATCGGCCTGGAAGCGCTCGGCCCCCGCGTCCGGGTCCGAGCCGGTGAAGCGGCCGTCGAGGCGGCCGACGGTCCGCCTGCGCGGGCGCAGCACCTCGGTGAAGAAGCGGTGGTGCTCGATGCGCAGGTTGACCCGGTCGACGTACTCCTCGCTCAGCCCGGTCAGCGCGGCGATCCTGGCGACCGCGGCCGAGCGCTCCTCGGCCGTGAGCCGGGAGCCGCGGGCCAGCACCCACGGGTATTCGCGCTCGGCGTACTGCTCCGCCTCGCGCAACACGTCGGCCAGCGGCCGGTCCCCGTGCAGCCCGTGATAGTGCGCGATGGCCGTATAAGTCGGCAGGAAAAGGCTGTAGGGCAGGTCGTTGCCCTTGGTGAAGCGGATGGTCTGGAAGTCCAGCACCGAGGAGATCAGCATCACGCCGTTGAGGAACATGCCGTAACGCGACTGCAGGTGGTCGGCCAGGCCGGCGGCGCGCAGGGTCCCGTACGACTCGCCGGCCAGGAACTTCGGCGACATCCACCGCCCGTTCCTGGTGGTCCACAGCCTGATCACCTCGCCGACCGACTCCAGGTCGCCCTTGAATCCGTGGTACGGCTCCGCCTTCTGCCCCTCGGCGGCCCGCGAGTACCCGGTGGAGACCGGGTCGATGAAGACCAGGTCGCTCTCCTTGAGCAGGCTCTCCTCGTTGTCGGCCAGCCCGTACGGGGGCGGCAGCAGCGCTCCCGCGTCCCCCATCACGACCCGGCGCGGCCCGAGCACGCCCAGGTGCAACCACACGCTCGACGAGCCGGGCCCGCCGTTGAAGGCGTACGTGACGGGCCTGCTCAGCGGCTCGGCCCCGTCCAGCGTGTACGCGGTGACGAACATCTCCGCCTTCGGGCGCAGCCCCTCGAACCTGCCGTCGGTGATCACCTCCTCACGCAGGACCATGGTGCCGGTGGTGGCCGTGTACGACTGGCCGGACGGCAGCGTGTGGGAGGTGGTGACCAGGTTGTCCGCGGGAGCGGCAGGCTTGGACTCTTCAGACATATCGGTTAATTATGGCCCTACTTCTATGGATATTTCCGGATCGGCGAAACGCTCGTTGGGGACCGTGGCGTACCAGCCTGGCCGCCCCGGATCGCGATCATACGGATAGCCCCCTATTTCCCGATAGAGCTCTGCATAGCGGGCGACCCGCTCCGGGTCCAGGTCCACTCCCAGCCCGGGACCCGACGGCACGGCGATGGCGCCCTCCGAGTACGCCAGCTTGCCGCCCTCGATCACGTCGTCCGTGAGCTGGTGATAGTGCGCGTCGGCGGCATAGGTCAGGTTCGGCAGCACCGCGCCCAGGTGCAACATGGTCGCGAGCTGGATCCCCAGCTCCCCCGACGAGTGCACCGCCACCCCGAGCTGGAACGTCTCGCACACCCCCGCCGCCTTCACGCACGGCCTGATGCCGCCCCAGAACGTCGTGTCAAGCAGCACCACGTCCGCGCCTCTGCGCAACACGTTCGAGGCGAGCTGCTCGAAGTTGACCACGACCGTGTTGGTCGCCAGCGGCACCCTGACCTGCTCACGCACGGCCCTGAGCCCTTCGAGCCCCCAGACCGGGTCCTCCAGGTACTCGTTGTTCAGGTCCTCGATGGCCCGGCCGAAACGCAGCCCCTCGGCCACCGACAACACGGCGTTCGGGTCGTACCTGAGCCGGTCGTCCGGGAACGCGGCGGCCAGCGCCCGGTAGCACTCCAGCTCGTAGTCCGGCGGGAACACCCCGCCCTTGAGCTTGTGCACGGTGAACCCGTGCTCCCGCTTGAGCCGGGCGGTGTGCTCGACGAGCTGCTCGGGGGTGCGGATCTCGGGATGGCCGTCGGCGGCGTACCGGAAGAACAGGTACGACGCGAACGGCACCTCATCGCGCAACCGCCCGCCGAGCAGGTCGCAGACGGGCACCCCGAGGTGGCGGCCGACGAGGTCGAGGCAGGCGAACTCGATCGCGGCCAGAAGCTGCGTGCGGTTGTTGTAGAGCGAGGCCGTCGGATTGGCGATCTTGAAGCGCAGCGCCTCCAGGTGGAACGGGTCGTGCCCCTCCAGGTACGGCTTGAGCGCGCGGAAGGCCGACTCGGCGCTCTCTCCGCCGCCGCCCATCTCCCCCAGGCCGACCAGCCCGTTGTCGGCCTCGACCTCGACGATCGTGCGCACGAACCGGCCCCAGTGGGCGCCGTTGCTGTGCCGCAGCGGCGCCTCCAGCGGCACCGCGACCGTCGTGGCCCGGATGTCGACGATCTTCACTGACGCGTCCCCCTGACGACGGCCACCCCGCACGCGGGCAGCGTTACCTCGGTGCTCTCGCTCCCCTTCACCGACACCCTGACCGTGACCGGCTCGGGGGCCAGCGACTGCAGCCGCACCCCCTCCCAGCCCAGCGAGGTGATCAGCACGTCGGGATGGTCCACCGACACGTACGTCTCGCTGACCTCGGGGCTGTCGGTGATCAGCGCGCCGACGAACGGCTCGGTCAGCCCGGCTGCCAGCTCCGCCCCCAGCCTGGTGGCAGGGGCGCCCGCCCGCGAGGTCACCGCGTAGCGGAACGTGGTCTCGCCCTGCTGCTGGGCGGGGAAGTTGGTGTCCCAGATGTTGTTGAGCGCCCAGGAGTACACCGTGCCGTCCTCCTGGTCGAGGGTGGGCGGGAACGGCGCGTACGGCATGTGGATGGTGCCGAGCTGCACCAGCGGCGCCTCCATCGTGGCCCAGGCGATGGTCAGCTCGGGGTCCTCGAAGGCGATCCAGTGCCTGATCGGCAACATGTACTCGGCCGAGCCCGGCACCCTGGGCACGTCGGGGCCGCCGACACCGCCGGTCAGCTCCCACGCGCCGGGCTTGCCCGCGGCGAACGGGAAGGACAGGAAGACCGCTTCCTTGGCCGGGGTGCCCTGCTTGGCGAGCTGGTAGGTCAGGTCCAGCCGGGGCACGCCGTGGTGCAGCTCGATCGTCGTGCGGATCCAGTCCACGCCCTTGCCGCGCAGCTCCACGACCAGCTTCTCGCCGACCGCCGTGCGCTTGACCTCCTTGATGGCGGCGTGGGTGCCGATCGCGCGGTCGCCGAGCAGGGTGCGGTCGTGCGCGCCCACGTGTCCCGACAGGTGGTTGAAGTGCGGGGCGGTGGCGTAGCGGTCGTAGACGTACTGGCCGAAACCGCCCGCCGCGTCGCCGTTGACCAGCTCGCGGCCGGCCCGCTTGTCGAAGATCGAGGAGATGTAGCCCTCGCGCACGTCGTACGCGACCCGGTAGAACTCGTTCTCGATCACCCCGTTCTGATCGAGCTCGACCGGCTCCGGAGCCTGAGTCTCCCCCGGGACGACGTCCACCCGCACATAGCTGTATCCGGAAATCTCCGGCACGACGGCGTGGAGGTGCCGTCCGATCGGCCGGGTCGGCCAGTCGTCCGGATCCACCAGCTCCTCGTGATGCGGCAGCGTGTCGCCCGTCCTGGCGTCCACCAGCGCGATCGGCACGTCCACCCCCACCACGTCCCTGGGCAGGAACGCGCGCACGACGTCGGTGCGCGCCCGCGTGGCGGGGTTGAAGACGGCGAACGAGGCCAGCGCGCCGCCCTCCGTACCCGACTCCGACAACGCCGCGCCGAACCTGCGCACGCCGGCGTGCAGCAGGTCGGCGGCGTCGTCCTGGGCGTCGTACGCGCCCGACGACTTGCGCGTCCACTGCAGCCCGCCCGAGTCGCCCGCCTCCTCGGCGTCCTCCCACGGGTTGGCCGCGCCCCAGGTGTGCTCGTTGAACAGCGCCACCTTGTCGTAGGCCGCGTCGATCTGCTCGGTGGCGTCCACCCCGGCCAGCGTGTGCAGCGTCTCGGCCACCCGCAGCGCCGACTGCGCCCTGCGCACGTACCCGAGCGGGCGCGCGCCCGACCCGAGCCCGTCGGCCCACCAGTCGGTCCAGTCGCCCTCGTGCACGGCCAGCCGGTCGTGGTAACGCTCCTCGACGTGCTCGAAGAAGTCGCTGTTGACCGCCGAACGCAGGCGCGGGTAGGCCCACTGCTCGTTCCACTTGCGGGCGATCGAGGCGGGCACGATCGAGGGCCCCGCGTTGTCGGCGTGCGCCCCCTGCACCCGCAGGTGCAGCACGTCCAGCTCGTACGGCTCCTTCGGCGCGTCCGGCCCCTGCCATCCGAACGTACCCGGCCCGTACGGATACCCGCGCGTGGCCAGCGCCGACAGGTAGCGCGGCAGCAGGTCGTCGGCCAGCTCATAGGAGTCGGTGAGCCCGACCGTGTTGCCCTCCATGTACGCCATCCCGTGCGGCGTGTCGGTGAACCACACGAGCAGCTCGTTCCCGCTGGGCGCCCGCCACCGGAACGGCCTGGTCAGCTTGTCACCGCCGTGCAGGTAGGGCACCGACCTGCCGGCCCAGTTGTGCGCGGCGGCCAGGTAACGCACCCCGGCCGAGTTGAGCGCGTCCACCAGGCCGACGACGGCCCCGGGCACGTCGGTGTGCATGGCCGACTTGGTGGCGAAGCCGAAGCGCCGCTCCAACTGGCCGGTGAAACGCAGTTGCCGGTGCAACTCCTCGGTCGAGCACGCCTCGGTGTGCAGCTGGAAGGGCAGCGCGGTCACCTCGATCGAGCCCGCCCTGGCCAGCGCCGCGAACGACTCCACCATCTCGGGCGGCCTGGCCTCCAGCCACTTCAGCGCCGGCATCGACGACTCGACCGACCACCTGAATTTGGCGTCGTCGGGCCAGGACGCGGTCTCCTCCGCCAGCCGTACCGCGGCGTCGAGGTAGTCGAGGTGGTGGCGCAGCACCGTGCCCTGCGGGTCGGTGTAGCCGATGTCGAGATGCGAGTGATGCACCACGAACACGTGCCACTTGCGCTGCGGCGTCACGGTGACCTGCGCGCTGCCGACCACGCCGGCGTCGTCGCGGCACTCCAGGGTCAGTACGCGCGGCGCGTCCACCTCGGGCACCAGCAGCGTCACGTCGCGGCCGGTGGCGCTGTCCACGCCCACCAGCACGTGGGTCAGCGGCTCGGTGCTGGAGACCCGGACCGCCTGGCGGCCGTCGTGGGTGAACAGCGGCAGCACCGCGACCCGCACCTCGACCCCGCGCACGCTGATCACGGGCGTGGAGGTGTCGTCGCGCAGCGCCTGCCTGATCCCGTCGTAGTCAGGACTTCCCAGGCTGCGCTGGAGCAACCGGCTGGTCATTGCACACTCCCTAGTGAAAGGCCCCTGGCGAACAGGCGCTGGGTGCCGAGGAACAGCAGGACGGTCGGCAGCGAGACCACCAGGCCCGCGGCCAGTCCGACGGGGACCGGGGTGCCGGCGTACACGTCGGTCATCAGGCCGGCGATGGCGGTCATCACCGGGCGTACGTTCTCGGTCTGGGACAGGGTGAGGCCGAAGACGAGGTCGTTCCAGATGAAGGTGAACTCCAGGATGAACACGGCCGTGAGCGCGCTCAGCGACATCGGCAGGTAGATGCGCCAGAAGATGCGCCAGGTCGTGGCGCCGTCCATGCGGGCGGCCTCGAAGATCGAGAAGGCCACGCCGCTGTAGAAGTTGCGCAGCACGAACGCGCCCAGCGGGGCGTTGATCGCCGTGTAGATGAGGATCAGGCCGAGGTGGGTGTCGTACAGGCCGGCGTCGCTGTAGCTGACGAAGAGCGGCACCAGCAACATCTGGGAGGGGAAGACGGTGCCGCCGAAGATCAGCAGGAACCACCAGAAGCCGTGCCGCAGCCGCAGCACCACGATCACGTACCCGGCCAGCGCCCCGATGAGCACGCCGAGCAGCGGCGAGACGATGCTGTAGAGCGCGGTGCTGGCCAGGCTGCCGGCCAGGTTCGCGCCTTCCACGGCCTTCGCGAAGTTCTCCAGCAGCGCGAAGTCGCCGGACGGCACCCACGCGCCGGCCGGGTCGTAGGCGTCGGCCGGCCGCGAGGCGTTGACGAGCAGCAGGTACGTCGGCCCGAGCCAGACCAGCCCGAGCACGATGAGCACGATCCGCCTGATCACGTGGCCGTCACCTGCCTGCGCAGGTAGAGGTAGGACGCCAGCCCCGTCACGACGGTCAGCATCACCGCCACCGCCGAGCCGTAACCGTAGTCACCGGCCACGAACGTCTCCTTGTACATGGTCACCGCCAGCGTCTCGGAGTTGCGTCCGGGACCGCCCTGCGTCATCACCCACACGATGTCGAACGTCTTCAGGCTGGACACCAGCGCGAGCCCCACCACCACGGCCGTCAGCGGACGCATGAGCGGCCAGATCACGTGCCGGAACAGCCGCCATCCCGCGGCGCCGTCCAGCCGCGCGGCCTCGATGGGCTCCTTGGGGATGGACTGCAGCCCCACCACGAACAGCAGCGTGTTCACGCCGAGTTGTTGCCACGTCCAGACCGCGAGCATGGCGAAGGTGTTGGCCGGGGCCTCCTGGAGGTAGGCGGTGTCCGAGCCGAGCAGCAGGTTCGCGATGCCGCCGTGGGACAGTACCGGGCTCCACACCATGGCCAGCCCCGCGCCGCTGAGCGCGTACGGCAGCATGAAGGGAACCCGGTACCACGCGCCGCCCTTGAGGTCGTAGGACAGCACGGCGACCAGCAGCCCGAGCCCGACCGGCAGCACCATCGTGCCGATCACCCAGATGAGCGTGTTGCGGGTCGAGGTGAGCAGCGCCGCGTCGTCGAACAGCTTGGCGAAGTTGGCCAGGCCGGTGAACACCGGCGGCTCCAGGCCGTCGTAGCGGGTCAGGCTCAGGTAGGCGGTGTACAGGAACGGCGCGTACAGCAGCACCGCGACCAGCAACGCCGCCGGCGCCACGTAGCCGTAGCGGAACCGCCCGAGTATGGGGGCACGCGTCATTGGTGCGTGCTCCAGTACTCGTCAGCCTCCTTCTGGATGGTCTCCAGAACCTCCTTGTACGTGCCGGGCTCGGTGACGAACTTGCTGAACCCGTCCAGCGCGGCGCTCAGAATGGGCGGCGGCGTCGCCTCGAAGTAGCGGTTGACCAGGCGGTACTTCCCGCCGCCCGCGTCCTTGGTGACCGCGCCGAGCGCCTTGTCGTCGATCGTCACCTTCGGGTTGGCGCTCACGTCGCCCCGGCTCTTCGCCCACTTCTCCTGGGCCTGCGCGCTCGTCCACCACTTGAGGTACTTCGTGCTCGCCTCCGGGTCGGCCGCCTTGGTGAGCGAGCACAGCGGGCCGCTCTCGAAGATCATCGAGGTCTTGGGGAGCGCGGTGTTGACGTTCGGGATGACGAAGAAGTCGTAGTCGGTGCCCGGTTTCATGTTGCGCGAGGCCATGCTGGTGTTGAACCAGGTGCCGAACGTGACCATCGCGGCCTTGCCGGTCTTGAGCACGTCGCCGGGGTCGGTCTTGTCGCCGGGGTTGATGAAGTAGCCGGCGTCGATGAGCTGCTTCCACCGCTCCATCACCTGGACCACGCCGGGGTCGGTGTACTTGGCCTTGCCGGTGGCCAGGCGGTCGTACAGGTCGGGGTCGGTGCCGGCCATGAGCTGCTCGAACCAGACGAAGGAGAACAACACGCTGGTGTGGTAGAAGGCTTTGACGCCGTTCTTCTTGAGCGTCTCGGCCGTGGCTACCAGGTCGTCCCAGGTCTGCGGGGGTTTGAGGTCGTACTTGTCGAAGATCTGCTTGTTGTAGAACATGCCCCAGTACGCGACGTTCATCGGCACGCAGTACTGCTTGCCGCCGACCGTGTAGTAGGGAACGAGGTCCTGTGAGAGGTCGCCCGCCTTGATCGCCTCCTGCCAGATGGCCGTGGTGTCGGCCACCTGCTTCTGCTTGACGATCTCTTCCAGCATCCCGCCGGTCTGCCAGGTGAACAGGTCGGGCTTGACATTCGTGCGGAAGCTGGCCTTGATGAAGGCCTGGTACTGCGCCGAGTCGGTGTATCCGGTCGGCTTCATGCCCAGGCCGATGGCCTGCTTGGACGTGGCGCCCATCTCGTCGAAATACTTCGTCCAGGCGCCCTTGTCGTTGTAGAGCGTCAGCTCGGTCTTCTTCTGGGGGGCGCCGCCGCCGTTACCGCCGCACGCGGCCAGGACGAGGGCCGCCACGCCGAGCGTGGCCAGACGAGAGCGGTACATGGGCCGCCTCCTTGGTTCTCATCGGGGGGTTCGCAATCTCTGCTCGATCACTGTCTTGACGTCCACCAGGTGGGCCCGCATGCGCGCCTCCGCCCGCACCGCGTCCCGCGCCTGGATGGCCTGCATGATCGACAGGTGCTCGTCGTGGTCGCGGCGCCGGTCGTCGAAGATCTGCAGGATCTCGCGCTGCTCGGGGCCGTGCACGGTGAGCAGCGAGTCGACGACCTCGTGCAGCACGCTGTTGCCCGCCAGCCGCGCGGTGGCCCGGTGGAAGGTCATGTTCGCGTCGTGTAGTTCGGCGTCCTCGCCACGCAGGTGCCTGCCCGCCTCGTCGAGCGCCCTGCCGAGCGCCGCCAGCTCCTCCTGGCCCGCGTGTTCGGCGGCCATGGCGGCTATCGGGGGCTCGATCAGGATGCGGGCGTCGAGCAGTTCCAGGAGCTGGGCCGCGTGGATCTCACGCATGTTCGGGTTGGGCAGGACCAGGCGCTCGATGTCGGCCCCCACGTAGATGCCGGAGCCGTGGCGCAGCTCGATGGCGCCGGTGGCCTCCAGCCTGCGCAGGGCTTCGCGCAGGGTGGGGGTGGTGACGGCGAAGCGCTGGGAGAGTTCCCTGGTCGAGGGCAGCCTGTCGCCTGGCCGGTGGCCTCCTGTGCGGATGAGCTCCAGCATGCGCTCGGTCAGAGCGTCGGAAAGCGTGGGCCGCGTAACCTCGGACATATCAAGTGATCTAATCACTTAACGCGTCAGGCGTCTACGGTGCACCTTTCTTTCCCCCGCACCGGCTTCCCGGGGCGCGGCCTTCTCGGGAGGCGGGCCTTCTGGGGGCGGCGGCCTTCTCTGGGGGCGGTGGCCTTTCCTGAGGGAGGCGGCCTTCCCGGGAGCGGTGGCCTTCCCGGGCTCTACTTCTTGATCAGGTCCAGCATCATGTCGATCTGTCCTTTTCGGGAGCTCTGCACCTGGCCCGCCCACCGCTGGACTTCCGGGTTGGCGCCGCCCGCCACTTCCGCGGCGGCCATCTGAACGGCGTCGTCCTGGTGCGCGATCAGCAGGTTGAGCAGGTCGTACTCCAGCCTCTTGGAGTTCTTCAGCTGCTGGATGCGTTTGACGTCGGTCTCGGGCATGCCGCCGTGGTGGTCGTGCGCCCCCGTGGCGGGCGTGAGCGGCTGGTCCCAGGAGTGCAGCCAGCGCAGCATCATCTCGACCTCGCTCTGCTGCGTGCTCTCGATGGCCGCGGTGAGCGTCTTGACCTCGGGGTCGTCGGCCCGCGTGGTGCCCACCCTGGCGATCTCGATGCCCTGCCGGTGGTGCTGCACCATCATCTGCACGAACATCACGTCTTCGGCGTTCACCGGCGACTCGGGTTCCTGCTGCCCGCATGCGGCCGCCAGCAGGAGCCCGAGGACCGCCAACAGTCTGCGCACCCGCCTCAACTCCCCAAATAGATAGGAACCTTTCCTATTCGATCCGGAACGGGCGCGCAAGGGCCCCCTTGCCCCTGAGGTCACTGGCCTGGGGCTCAGCCGATGAACCTGTCCATCACCCGGGAATCCTCGAAGTACGTACGGGACTCCACGATACGACCGTCGCGTACGACATATGCGTGAATGGCCGAAATGTCCAGATGCCGCCCCTGGTGCTCACCGTGCACCCGCACCAGCGCGACAGCGACCTCATCGGCAGCAAGAAAGTGCTGCGGCTCCACCACCAGCATGGCCGGCCCCGACCGCAACCTGCCGAACACCCCATCGGCCCCCTGATAGGACCCCGTCAGCCGGTGCTGCTCCCGCTGCGGTGGTGCCACTACTGAGGTGCTCTCACTGAGGTGGCGCTCCCGCGCCTTTCACCTGAAGTCGCGCAGGAAGGCGAGCGCGGCCTCGGTATGGTTCGCCGCTATCCAGGTCATGAACTCCCGGTCGGGGAAGTCCCCGTCCAGCAGCCGCAGCGGCCCCGCGACCAGCGACAGATGCTGGGCGAGCTGGTAGAACCGCATCCGCGCCTCATCCAGACCGTCCACACGCAGCCGCTCATAATGCTCACCGAACCGGATCCGCAGGAACACGTGCTCCCACTCGATGTCGAAGTAGTGCGCGCCATCGATGTCGATCATCACGGGCTCGTCCCGGTCATCCACCAGAACGTGGTCGGGTCCCAGCTCACCGTGGATGAGCCCGTAGTCCGTACGCGGACGCACTGCCGCCCCCAACTCCTTCAGAGCCGCCTCGAACGCCTCCCGCTCGGCCGCGATCCGCTCGACCCGCCCCGCAGCCTCCCGCAGGTCCTTCGTGGCCCACCGCATCACGGTCTCGGGGCACTCCTCCTCCGCGACCGCTCCCGCATCCACCTGAAGGACCTCGCCCGTATACGGCGACCGGCACCGGCTCATCAACCTCAGGCCCTCCGCCAGGCGATCCAGCAGGGGTTCGGCCTTCGCGGGGTCCTGCTGAAGTCGTGCCTCCAGGGTTCCGCCGCGCACATCCTCAACGACGGCGACGTCAGCTCCTCGCAGCCCATTAGCGCGGGACGAGAGATAAGGGCGCGGCTCACTTGCACGAGAGGCGAGATAGAGCCGCGGCACACGTACCCCGAGGCCCTCCAGCCGGTTCCTGGCCGCTTCAAAGGTGTCGAGACCGGAGGCATGCAGGCTGTTCTGCCGGGAGTCGGGCCAGAAGTTCTCCTCCTCGCTCCAGACGTACAGGATGGCACTGCGGCCGTCGTCGGCGCGGAGGCGGTAGACGCCCTTCTTGGTACCTCCACGCAGACGTTCCAATTCGTCCAGTCCGCGGTTGGCCCCGAAGACCTCGCCTGCCAGGGGAGCCACGTCTTCAGCTCGCATAAATCGTCGCATCACCGTCGAAATCCTCCCGGCGAACACGCTCCCCTGTCGAAGCCTTTTCCTAGCTCAGCCCACCACCCTCAACCCGCCCACCCACCATCTCAACCCTGCTCGCCCTGCCGACCCCGCCGCGCAGCCCTGCTGGCCACCGCCGCGCAGCCCTGCTCGCCCTGCCGACCCCCGCCCCACAACCCGGCTGACCTGCTCGCCCTTAGCTCAACAAACGCGTGGCCACTCAGCCTCGCCCGCCGGCACCATCGGCACACCTAGTAATCGGCGCCCCCGTGGTCGGCACCCCGCGACCGGCACCCCACCACCAGACCGCCTAGAGCGGCACCGCCACTATCAGACCGCAAGGTCCAGCACCGCCACCAGCACCAGCACCAGCACCAGCACCAGCACCAGCACCAGCACCAGCACCAGCGACGCCAGCACCCCCACCATCAGACCGCAAGGACCGACACCGCCACCACCAGCACCACCGTGTCCGACACCATCAGCGAGCGAGCGAAGCGGCCCAACAGTCGGCTGCCCCCGGCTGCCCGCAGTTCCGCAGCCCCTCCAACACCTTGTCCAGCTCAGCAATCCTGGCGTTGGCCGGATCGTTGGACTCCTGCTTCGGATCGGCAACGGTGTCGTAGTACTCGGGCTTCGGCTCCCCCTCATACTCCACGTACAGATCACCGGCCGTCCGCACGGCCGCATAAGTGGGCGGCTGCGAATTACCGGCCTTGACATCATCCGCATCCGGATCCGGCCCACCCGGCGCCTGCGGGTTCGGCTTGACGTGCTCGATCAGCGCGGCCTGCCGCCACTCCTTGGCCTTGTGCCCCTGGATGAGCGGCAACAGGCTGCGCCCATCGCGGTTGTCCGGCCCGACGCGGGCCATGTCGAGGAAGGTCGCGTAGAGGTCCACGTTCTGAGTGATCGCCTCGCTCACGAGATCACCGTGCCGCCCGGCAGCCGGCCGCTTGACCAGCAGCGGCACCCGCACATCGTGGTCATAGGCGGTGGACTTACCCCGAAGCAGCCGATGCTGCCCAAGATGGAACCCGTTGTCGCTGGTGAAGACGACGTACGTGTTGCGCTTCTCTTCAGCAGTCAGCGACCCGAGAACCCGCTCCACCATGTCGTCAACCGACTGCACCATGCGGATCCGGTCCCGGAAGTCCTTACGCAGATCCTTGACCACCTTGGCCCCGAGCGGCTCCCGCCGTACCCAGGAGGGTTTGTCGGCCGTGTCCTCGTTGAACCCCGGCAGAGTCGTCACGTCGATGCTCAGGCAGTCGGTCCCACCACAGTCACCATTCGGAAATTCCCCGGCAGGCCACGCCGTCTTCGGCCGATCCCGCCGCGCGGGCGGGAATCGCGGCTCCTTCTGCCCCGCCTGGTAACCAACCCTGGAATGCGGCGAGAACGGCGAAACCTGCAAGAAGAACGGCTCATCCGGCGCATGCTCCCTGGACCGCGCGATGAAATCCACCGCCCGCTCCCCAAGCTCATCGACCAGATAAGTGCCGTCAGACGGATCGATCGGCTTGTCGCCGGCCGTCTCCTCCTTGATGTAACGGGTGAGCTCATACCTGAACTCGTTGTATCCCCCACCCGCCGCCACATGCCATTCATCCCACCCGACCGGCACGTGATAACCGGCCGCCACCGGGTATTCGTTGATGTACTTACCGAGGTAACCGGTCCGATATCCGGCCTGATCCAGCGAGGCGGCGTAGGTGCGCCCTTCGTGCTTCTGGAACGCCTGATACCCGCCCCCATCGGTCCCCTTGTTCGTGGCGACACCCGTGTTGTGCGGGTACTGCCCGGTGAACATGGAGGCCCGCGACGGACAACACAAGGAATTGGACACGTAGTAGTTGCTGAACGTCGTACCGTCCTTCGCCAGCCCACTGACGGTGTCCATGTACGCGAGCAGATCAGCCGACATGTCATCAACCAGGAAGAACACAATATTCGGCCGCTTGGGCGCACCCGCCGCCCCAGCACCTGCCTGCGAGGTGGTCACACTCATGGCCAGAACGATGACCAACGCCACCGCCAGCACTCTCCGAAAGTTCCCCACCACGGACATGACGGCCCCCTTGACAGCGCCGGAAGATCAGGGTTGCGCTGAACGAGGCTAATCTCCCCCGACACACCCAATCAACCGTTCCCCCCTCCAAGCTTCCTGGCAACAGCCACCCGCTCACCGCCAAGCACAGACAACGCGCGCCCACTCACCGCCAAGCACGCACAACGTGCGTCCGCTCCCTGCCGCCAACCTTGGCAAACACGCACCCCTTCACCCCGAACGCTGCAACGTCAGCGACTGAAACCGCAGCTCGTCCCTTCCAACCACATGAAAGTCCACAATCTCGAAGGCGCCCCTCGCGAACCCCTGCAACTCCTCATCACCACGAAAGGAGAAGAACCGAGGAGGCTCATGATCATCCTCTTCGAACAGACCTTCCCCCGTCAGGCTGCCCCCGCCGTACACACCGACAAAGAAAAGCCCACCGGGCCGCACAACCGCGCGCACCGCCTCCATGACCGCCGGCAGGTCACTGTCGGGCACATGCAACAAGCAGTTCATCGCATACACCGCATCAAACGACCCGGGCGCGAAATCCAGTCGCAGGAAATCCATCACATGCGCTTCAAGGCCCTTCTCCCGGCAGAGACTCACCATGGCAGGCGACAGATCAACGGCCACGACCTCCAGCCCGTTCTCCTTGAAGTACGCACTGTCCTGCCCCGTCCCAGCACCAACCTCCAGCAACCGCCCACAACCGTCACCCTTGAGCCGCCCCAGAAACGCCTCACGCTCGGCCAGCTTCCACGGCGCCTTCCCACTGCCGTCACGCCGCTCGGCCCCACCGTCGTATGCCGCCCGAAGCGGACCGATCACATCGTCGTAGCGCAAGCTCATCGCGCCATGATGCCTTACCACGCCGACATTCCAGGCGGATCGGCGGCTACGTTCCGCATCTTCGGGGACGTAGGCACCGCCGTGAACATGAGCGCCAAGCCCAGGCGAAAGTAACGCACAGGGGTCGCCAGCGACCCGTCAGCCCCCGACGTCGCCAGGACGCACATGTTCTGCGAGGAGAACAGCTTCAGGATGCGCTCTACCAACAGTTCTTTCTCAGGCGCTTGGTCGGCGACGGACCAGCCAGCCATTCATTGCTGCCGGGCATGGCAGAGGGTCTCACAGGAGACGCACGAAGGCCGGCGCACGTGCCCCGGTCAGCAAGAAGCAGAAAAAGAGCCCCCCGCGATCATCGCGAGGGGCTCTTCCAACTGGGAGCCGCCTTGGGGATTCGAACCCCAGACCCCTTCATTACGAGCAAAGTGAGTCAGACGCACCCCACCTGCGCAACCAGCGTTTATGCAGGTGGGGTGCGCCATGAGTCCCGAAACGGGTCGATCCTGGCCATTCCTAGCCGATCTCAGCCGACCCTAGCCAAGATCACTCCCCCCAAAAACCTCCCAATTCCTCCCCGCCCTCGGCAGGAGCATGATGGGCGCATGAGCGACCGATGCGAGCACCGCGCCGAGACGCGCCGAGACGTGCCCGGCTACCACGGCCCCGCCGTGCTGATCCCCCGCGAGCAGCACGGCGAGTACCCCGTCCACATACACCTGTGGCACCGGACCGACACGGATTACGCCAGCCTCGGCGGGCCAGACCTGGAGCCAATCATGCACACGCACGGCTGGACAGCCGAGGCCGAGGGCAAGCTCCCAGTCGCGCCGTACGATGAGTACACCGTCAGGTTCCCCGACGGCAGAGAGGCCAAAGCCGGGCTCAACTGCTACCACCGCACAAGCGAACGGCCCGACCAGTGGAGCGGCCACCTCACCGGCGCCGGCCGCACGCCGGCCTAGCTCAACTCCTGCAGCCGACTTCGGAACTCCCCCGCCTCTCGCGCAGGCAGACGAGACGTGAACGCCTCCATCTCATCCATGACCCGACTGGAGTCGATCGCCGCCGCCGTCTCGGCAGCCTCCCCAGCGGCCTCGATCGCCCCCTCGATCTCGCCCTGTTCCAGGCGCGCGGTCGCGATGGCCGTCCACCCCAGAACCCGATCACGCTCATAGTCATGGCCGCGGGCCTGCATCCCCTCGGCCAACAACTCCTCAGCCGTGTCCGGCTCCCCCAGAGCTGAAAACGCCATCCCCACCTCAATCGTGGTGGAAGGCCGCCGCATCCAGTAAACCCATGCCGGGTCGTCCTCCGGCCGTCGGGCGCTCCAATGATCATCAGCACGCAGAAGGGTCTTGGCCGCCGGGAGGGATTCTCCAGCGACCGCGTGAGCCCGGACCTGCCAAGCATCCAGCATCGCGTGGACCGTCCGTGACACCCGCGTTCCCGCGCGAACCCGCGCCGCCTCCAACAGGTCAACCGCCGTCGTGCCATCGCCTGAGTACGTGCGCTGCATCGCCATCTGCGACAGGATGTACGCCCCCGTGCCGACATCACCCGCCGTCGCCGAGGCTCGCAGTCCAGCATGCCAATACCGCTCCGCTGCTGTGTGCTTGCCAGCGTCGAACGCTGCCCATCCAGTGAAGCGGGCCAACTCGGCGGCCGAGGCGTGCAGCCGCCGCCCTACAGCCTCGCTGTACGAGCCGCGAGAGAGCAGCCGTACGACGAGCCGAAGTTGCGAGACTGCGACGTCCAAGCAGGATTCACCGCCCACGAGATCGTCGAGGTGCCACAGCTCAGGTATTCGGCCCTCCACCCAAGAGGCGACTTCTGTGTCCACGCGCTTCCCCTCGACGCCGCGGGCGAGTTGCCCCACCGGCGCGGATGACCACGCATGTGCCAGCATGACGGCTGCCTCGCCAGAGAACGCAAAGAACTGCCGTCGGTCCAATATCGCATCCACGCTCCCAGTCAACGCGAGCATGGCCTGTGGTTCGTCCCACGGTCTTGTCACATCTATAACGTAAGCAAGTTGGAGCCAATCCGGCCACGGCAGCCTAAAGAGGAAATTGGGGTCGATTTCGAGTTCGTCGGCCAGGGCGCGCTGAGAGGCCATCTCAGGGACAGCTTTGCCGTGCTCCCAGCGCCACACCTTTTGCTTGCCTTCGGCCATATTCAGGCCAGACCGCCGAGCGATGATCTTCGCGACGTCGGTCATGCTCCAGCCGCGCTGTGATCGAACATGCGCCAGCGGATGCGCGGCGAGCGGTGGCCTGGTCACGACTGGAAATCCCAACGCTCGGTGTCAACGGGACTACGGCGAGACTACTCCCGAACTATCGCCAGGCGTAGAAGGAAGCGCTTTTCTTAAGTCACCGCTTTGTAATCCGCAAAACCCCTGATCAGGAAGGCCGCGATGTTCATTTGGTGGTCGGAATGAGCCGAAATGATCCGGCAGTGCAGCCCGATCACGATGCTGTGATCGGGGCATGGCTTGCGTTGGAGCCGAGAGACCGGCAACTCGCCGTGCTGCGCCTCAGCTTCCCGCAATGGGCCATCACTCACGAGTACACAGCGAACGGGTGGGCGTGGGTCGCAGTGCTGCCGACCTGGCATCTCACTGAGGACTTTGTGGCCGTCGGCGTGCTGCAACGGCTGGAGCGCACGAACCCTGTCGCTCTCATGGCGGACCTCAGCACTCAACGGAACACCATCCACTACCTGACCCCGCGTCGCACATGAGCCCCCGGCCCGTCCGTTTACATGCGCGTGGCGGCGGGCCGGGCACCACCTTGTTCGCCATCTCACAGGAGCACCGATGCAGCCCCACTGGCACGCCTACACCGCGACCAGCAACCTGGAGGAGCGCCCGCATCCGGATGAGCGCTGGCCGGGGACAGCGGCGTTCATGTCGTCGCGGTGCGCCCCCGGTAAAACACGTCACTGGCTAGCCCGGCCGGCAGGCCAGATTGTGGCGACCTTTGACGATCCGGAGGAGGCCGCCGACTGGCTGGTCACGGAGTACGGGAAGATCGCCGAGTTCTGCAAGTTCCCGGCCACCGAGCCCCTTGAGGAGCGGCACGCGAGGGCGCTGCGCATCCTGGCCGACGGGGAGGACTGGGAGTGGGAGGAGGGGCTGCTCCCGGCCCAGCATTGGACGGCTGCCGTGGTGCGCTGTCCGAACCGGCGCGGCGATTATCCGTGCCCTGCCCCCGCACCCCCCGAGGCCGGCACCCCATGAGCTGGCGCGGCGGCGGTTTCTTGCATTTCCGGGCCGCCGCGCCGGGTGGCCTCGGTCGTCAGGGGGAGCGAGGCCACCACACCACGTCCGGCGACGCCCGTTGCCGGACAGCCGGGGCTTCGTACGCTCCCCGCTACGGAGCCCCGGCGGCCAACGAGTACCAACCCCCGAGGAGAACGATCCATGGCGAAGCAAACGGGACGCATCGAGCCCGAGCTGTATGCGATCGACGTGCCCGAGGACAAGTGGGCGCAGCTCGCCGACACCGGCTTGGAGTACGCGCCGATCGCGAACCAAGACGACTACGCCGTCCGCGACACGGCGCACCCCGAGGTCGAGATCCGCAGGACCGGCGACGAGTGGCGCAAGCTGGGCGCGGCCCTCGGCCGGGGCGCTCCCGCTGAGGAGACGGCCCGCGAGGAGAGCCTCCAGGACATCCATGCGGACGACGACGCGTACAGGTTGATCGACGGCACGGGCCTGGAGTACGCGAAGCTCGACGACCTCGACGCGTACGCCGTCCGCGACGTGGAGCACCCGGGCGAGATCCGGCGGCCCGGCAACGACTGGCGCAAGTTCGGCGCGGTCATCTGAGCGACCGCCTGTAAGCCGCTCCCGGGCCGCGGTGACCCCTCCGGCCCGGGGCCCCGACAGGCGCGGCGGCCCTTCCCGGCCCAGACCCCCAGGTCCGGCCGTCGCGCCACTGGAAGTGATCCCTTGTACGTCCATACCTGGCGCCCGCACATCCCGAACACCACCCGGCGAAAGCGCGTGGTCGAGTCGTCATGGGACGACGAATACCAGCTCTGCCACGAGATGTCCGAGTACTTCGTGACCCGATGGACCGGCCGGTCCCTGGAGGAGACCGCCCGCGGCGACTACCTCACCGCTTTCACGGTGTGGCAGAGCCTCACCGATCGGCGTCAGCGCGAAACCGACCGGGCGGCGTCATGACCGACGTCATACCGTGGATCGGCATGGTGTGGGGCACGCTGACCGTGCTGGCCCTGCTGCCCGTGACGCAGGCTGAGCGGCGGCTCACGACGCACGTCGGGCTTTGCGCGGGCTGCCGGGCGCGACTCCAGACGTACTGGACTCGGAAACGCGCGTGGTTCTGCTCGTTCGGCCGTGTCGGGCCACCGCTGATGACCCTCACTACCGCGACGTTGTGGTGGTCTGTGCCGGTGCTGCCGAAGCTGGCTGACCTGGCCATGGGGTATTTCGCCTGCCTGCCCGTTCTCCCGAAGTGCGCAGGCCCGTCATGTGCCGCGCACCCCCGCAACACCCCCTGATCGTCCCGCCCCTACATGCGGGACTAGCAAGACCGTGGCTCACCCCAACCGCCACACCGAGAAGGGACTCACCATCATGGGTGGAAAGCACGAAGACCCGGACAGCCCCAAGGCCAAGGACATGGACGGCACCGAGGGTGGCACCGGCAGCACCAACGACCAGAACAGGGAAGCCGAGGGCGACCACGCGAAGGGGAAGGGCAAGAAGAAGTGACCGCCACACCTGAGCGCATAGAACGGCTGATCACCGCCGCCAATCCTGTCGGGGACATCAGCGAACCCATCAAGGACGCCGTCCGTACCGTGCCCCGGCATCTGTTCATCCCGGATGTGGGCCTGGTCGTCGAGGAGGACGGGGCGCCGTACCTGATCGACCGGCAAGCCGACCCCGCCGCATGGTGGGACACCGTCTATTCGGGCAGCATCATCGTCACGCAACTTGACGACGGCCGGACTCCTCTGGGCGATCTGCACGGCGACTCCACATCCTCGGCATCCGCGCCCAGCACCGTCGCAGATCTGCTCAACCACCTGGCGCCCGAGCCGGGCATGCGGGTCCTGGAGATAGGCACGGGGACCGGATACACGGCCGCGCTGCTGGCCCAGCTCGTCGGGCACCAAGAGCTGGTCACCTCGGTCGAGGTGGACCCGCAAGTGTCCGAGCAGGCCGCGAAGAACCTCGTGGCGGCCGGTGTCTTCAGGACGCGGCTCCTCGTCGGCGACGGCGCTCTCGGTTGCCCGGACGGGACGCTGTACGACCGCGTCCACGTCACCTGTGGGATCCGCGACATCCCGCATGCGTGGGTCGAGCAGTGCCGGCCGGGCGCGGTCATCGTGCTGCCATGGCATCCCGGCTTCGGCACCAGTCACGCGCTGCGCCTGGAGGTGCAGGACGACAGCACGGCGGTCGGGCGCGTGGTCGGGTACGCCGGCTACATGATGATCCGCTCCCAGCGACGGAAGCCGCTGGAGAACCAACCGCAGTCGGAGGAGCGGCGGAACTACCGGACGGCGCTCGACCCGCGAGCGCTCGACCAACTCGACGCAGGCGCAGACCTGGCCATCGGCGCGCTAACCGGGCTCTGCTCGAACACCACCGAGGGGACCGACGACGACGGTGAGTACCTGCGCATGTGGGTCTCCGACCCGAACGACGCGGCATCGTGGGCCGTCGCCACTTGGCGGCCCGGGGAAGCGGATCACGCAGTGCAGCAGGTGGGCGACCGGCCTGTCTGGGATGAGGTGCTGCACGCCTACGCCCGGTGGGTGGAGTTCGGCGAACCGCACTGGAAGCGGTTCGGCGTGACGGTCACGCCGAACGGCCAGACGGTATGGCTCGATACGCCGGAAGAGGTGCTGAGCAGCATCTGAGCCCGCGGAAGGGCCCCGCCACCTCCCAGGTTGGGAGAGGGCGGGGCCCTCTCGCGTTGCAGGCGTTGCCAGGCATCGAATCGACTGATACCTTGTTGGCTAAGCAAACAACGTTTTAGGGCCTCGCGCCCCACAACTGAAAACGGGCGAGACCAGGTGATTGAGCCCACCGGTCCCGCCCTGATACGAGCCCCCTGACCAAACCAGGAGACCGCACCGTGCGTAACCCTCTCACGCGCCTGTTCAAGCGCGCCACCTCGGCCGAAAAGATCGAGCGGACAAGACCGCCCGCACCCCGCACCCGCGCCAGCCGCGCCGGCGACCGCGCCCTACTCGGCGTCGCCGTCCTCGTCACCGCCGCCGTCTCCGGCGCCGTCGGCTGGATCTCGTTCCGCCACTTCGTAGACCTCGCAATCACCCTCGGAGAAAGGCCATCCGAGGCATTCCTGTACCCCGCCGCCGCCGAGGGCATGGTCATCATGGCCGGCCTCGTCAAGCTCTACTGCTCGCGCCGCGGACTTCGCGTTCCATTGCTGGCCTGGACCGCCCTCGTATTCGGCGTCGCCGTCGCGCTCGTCGTCAACGTCGCGCACGGCTGGGCCAACGGACAAGGTGCCGCCGCGCTGGGCGCGCTCGCCCCGCTCGCGTTCCTCGCGTCCTACGAGCTGCTCATGCGGCTGATCCGCCTCGTCCGCCAGGCGGCCATGCGCGCCACCGAGCCCGCGCCCGAGGCTGCTGAGCCGCACGTCTGCCCCGCCCCCGAGGCCGTCAAGGTGCCCGTCACGATCCGGCGCGTCGTCGAGAAGCCCGTCGAGACGGTCGTCGAGAAGCCTGTCGAGGTCGAGCGCATCGTTGAGAAGCCCGTGCCCGTAACGGTCGAGACGCGCGTCGAGGTACCCACACCGATCGTCCCCGTTGACGCGCTCGACGCCGCACGCATTGCCTACGAGCACAGTCTCAACGGCCCTGGGCGGCCCCTCGGACAGCGCACGCTCGCGCGCCGGTTCGGGATCGAGCACCGCGCGGCCGAGGAGATCATCAAGGCGTCGCAGGAGCCCGCCGACGAGCCGCCCGCCGAGGACCCCGAGGCGGCCCCCGCCGTGACGGACTCGGACCCCGCCGAGGAGACCGCCCAGGACCGTCACAGCACCCCCGCTGACGAGACCCCCGATACGTCCGACGCCGCCCTCATCGCGTGGTTTCGCGCGACGCCCGCCGACGCCCGCCAGGAGGCCGCCGACGACCGTCACAGCACCGCGCCGGAGAAGGCCGCCGACGAGCGCGCCGCGACAGCCGAGAACGCCCCGCGACCTGCGGCTGTGACGATCAGCGCCGCCCCCGAGGCGCCCGCCAACGACCGTCACAGCACCCCGCCCGAGGAGGCCGCCGAGGAGGCCCGCGAGACGACCGCCGACGAGCCGTCCGTGACGGTTCCCGAGCCGCCCGTCGAGGCCCCCGCCGTACCGTCACAGCGCACCGCCCCACAGGCCCTGACGATCCTCTTCCAGGCGCCGCCCGACGAGCCTTCTGTGACGGTTCCTGAGGAGCCCGCGCGACCGTCGCACGACGACGGCATGAGCGCCCTTGACCGCGCCATCGCCCAGGCCATCGCCGACCGTCACCGCCTGCCCGCTCTCAACGGCCACGACCGCTGAAGGGACTCGTCATGATCGTGTTTCTCGCCGTCGTCATGACCGCCGCCGTGCTCATCCTCAGCGGACTACGCCCCGCCTCCCGCGACGACCTCACCCGCCGTCAGATGTGCGCCGCCGTGCGCCGCGCCGGAGTCGTCCGCTGCACGCTCATCGCGGTCTGCGTGCTCGCCGCGGTGCCGGTCATCCTTGCCGCTGTGGCCGTGCTCACGGTCCTCGGCACGATCGATGCCGGGATCGAGGTCCTGTGGCCTGGCACCGCGCGCACGATGGAGGCCGCGGCGTGATCGAGCAGCACCGCTCCGGACCGCGCGCCGCCGACGGCGCGCGGCCGAGCGCCGACCTCGAACCGCTCGTCTACGAAACCGAACTGGTCGAGGACCCGCCCGCCGAACCGTCCGAGCCCGGCCACGAGGTCGAGGCTCGGCGGCCCGCCGGCCCCGCGCTGGTGCAGCCGTCCGAGCAGACCATGCGCGCGGCCCGCGCGCTCGGCGTGGCCGCGTTCACGGTCGGGCAGGGCTGGCACTCGTGGGCAGTACGCGGCTACGACGGATGGACGTTCGGCGTATACCGGCGACAGATCCGGGCGGCCGAGGCGATGGGCGACCGGGAAGCGCTCGCCGACTGGACCGACCGCAAGCAGCTCGCCGTCGAGCGCCGTCACAAGCGGCTCATGGAGCTGCCGCTGCTCGCCCTCGGCCTGCTCAAGATGTCCGTGATCGGGTCTCTCGTGCTGGCTGTGCTCGTGCCGCTGGTCGCCACGCTGGTGTGGGCGACCGGCGGCGACGGCATCGCGGTGTTCCGGTGGGTGCGCGACACGATCCGGTGGCTGTTCGACGCCGTAGCGTTCATCTGGCCGTGGGTCGTCGTCAGCCTGCCCGTCGTGCTCGTGGCCGGCGGGTGGCGTGAAGGCCGCCGACGCGGGAGCACACCCTCATGGCTGGCCACCTCGGCAGACGCAGACGTGGACGTGGCCATCGACGAGACAACGATCGCGAAAGCGCTCGGCGCTCTGCGGATTTCGCTGATCAACGCCTACCTCAAGCAGGGCCTGCCCCTGCAGTTCCTCGTGCCCGCCCGCAAGGACGGACGCGGCACGTACGCCGAGATCCGCCTACCGATGGGCGTGCCCGCCGAGGAGATCAGCAAGCCGGAGAAGCGGGCCGGCCTGGCGACTGGCCTGTACCGCGCGACCAAGGAGGTTTGGCCCACCACCGGCGATGAGGCCGGAATCCTCAAGCTGTGGATCGCGGACAAGGGCGCGCTGGCTGAGGGCGCAGGCGCTCACCCGCTGCTCACTGCGGGCCTGGTGGACGTCTTCAAAGGCGTCCCGTTCGGGAAGACGCTGCGCGGAGACCCCATGGTCGCGCCGCTCATGGAGCGCAACACGATCACCGGCGGCATGCCCGGTCAGGGCAAGTCGAGCGGAGCCCGCGTCATCATGGCCGGCGCCGCGCTCGACCCCACGGCCGAGCTCCGCATCTGGGTACCCGACGCGAATTTCGACTTCGAGGTGTTCCGTCGGCGCTGCTCGCGGTACGTGATGGGCGCCGAAGACGAGAAGATCGAGCAGATTCGCGACGACTTGCTTGAGCTGTACGCCGAGGTTCAGGCGCGCGGCGAACTGCTGATCGAGCACGAGGAGCCCGCCGTAACCCGCAAGCTCGCGGACGCGGGGATCGGGCTGCATCCGCTGGTGTGCCTCCTGGAGGAGGCCCATATCGCGATCACGCACAAGGAGCACGGGGAGGAGATTTCGCAGCTCCTGATCGACATCGTTCGTCTCGGCCGGAAGCGCGGTATCCACCTGATCGTGTCCACGCAGGCCCCGACGAAGGACAGCATGCCGCGCGACGTCACCCGCAACTGCTCGAACGGTGTCGCGTTCGCGGTCGGTGACCACGTGGCGAACGATGCCCTGCTGGGCGCTGGCGCGTACCGGGGCGGCCACCGCGCGACCGAGCTGATCCCCGGCGTTGACCGGGGAACGGCCATCGTGAAGGGTTTCACCGGGGAGCGCTCCGACGTCGTACAGGTCTATTTCCTGTCGATCAGCAAGGGCAATGACCAGGTGACCCCGATCCTCGACCGGGCCATGTCCGCGATCGAGAAGCGCGGCACGGGGCTGCCCGGCCGGCATCGGTCCGTCCGGGCGGTCGAGCCGCCGCGTGACCTGCTCGACGACCTTGACGAGGTGATGGGCGACGAGCCGATCCCCGTCGCTGATCTGCCCGCGCTGCTGGCCAGGCTCGCGCCGCGTTGGCTGCCGTACCGGTCGTTGACGGGCAAGGCGCTGCGTGAGCAGCTCGCCGACGCGGGGGTACGGGTGCCGAGCACGGGCAACCGGTGGCCTGTGTCGCCTGAGGCTGTCCGTGAGGCGCTTGCGGAGCGTCGGGCCGTCGAGGAGGAGGGGAGTTAAGTTAGGTCCTCCTGGCGGAGCATGGGGCCGTCTGGAGGGCCTAAAGGGGCGCTCTTGCGAAAGCTCGATCGACCTAACTTTGCTAACTTTGTGCAGGTCAGATGGCCGGTTAGGTGGGCATCGCGGCGCAGTTACGGACCTAACTCGATTCGCTCGATCTAACTTCCCCGAGTCGCGCCCTCGCACGCCGCTCGCGGTGCCCGCTCTCGCCGAGAGCGGGCGTTGCTATTTCTCCAGGCGGAACCCTACGACGTAAGGGTTTCCCGAAGGGTTCCCGAAACCCTTCGGCGAACCCATGTAGGGGTAGGGGGAAGGGGGAAGGTTGTGTGATACCTCTCCCTCTCGTACAACTACAGGTTGTCTCGGCTACGCCTCGACGCGGCGACGGATGGTGAGGGTCGAAGCGCATCAAATCCGCGCTCTCCAACGAGGTTTATCAACGGCCATGCGGCCACGCTGAATCTCCACTACCTGCGCAAACTTCAGGCCTCCTGCCCTCAGTGACGAGCCGTTCGGCTCTTGCGCTCATCTGCGTACCCCCAGCCGAAAAGGGTTCTCGACAGCATGATCTCGACACCGAGAGAGATCACCCCAGGAGGGGACATGAACAAGCGCGAACTCATCGACGGCCTCAGCGAGGCTCTTGGGGGCTCGATCAGCAAGGCCGACCTCAAGAACGTCCTCGACGCGTTCCAGCTCGTCGTGACGCAGGAGCTCGTCGAGGGTGGCGCGGTGCAGCTCCAGGGGCTCGGGGTGTTCGAGACCCGCGAGCAGGCGGCGACCACGGCCCGCAACCTGCACACGAACGAGCCGGTGCAGGTGCCCGCCCGGACCGTCCCCAAGTTCCGCGTGTCTAACGTGCTGAAGACGAAGATTCGTGAGAGTGCGCGGGCTCTCGCGTAACTCTCCTGCAGCACTCTGCGCACGCGGTCAGCGGCCCGCCCCTCTCCTCTCGGGGGCGGGCCGCTTCCATGTCCGGATGTCTTGACGTAAGGCTCTCAGAGCCGCCGTGAGCGCCTCGCGGGCACATGCCGGACAGAAGGGGCGCACGAGGGCATCTCAGAGCCGCACAGACCACCACAGAGCCCGCCAAGCCCACACACGCGAAAAGCGGCCCCGCCCTCCGAAGAGAGCGGGGCCGCTTCCATGCTCAGGGCCTACTCAGCCGGGGTGCTGGTCCGCAGCCACGACGGCAGCAGCGCCTGCACCGACGGCAGCGCCATCACCCGCGCGAAACCGCCCGCGACCGCCAGGCCGCCCGCGACCCACGGCAGCGTCTCGGGGATACCGGCCGCGCCCACGATGGCCGGCAGCGCGACAGCGAAACCGACCGCAGTCTGCAGGCCGGTCCTGACAGCCCTCTTGTTGTCCTCGCTCATGATTCCTCCAGACATGAAGAAACCCCGGACCGGTCGGCGCGGGGCGTGGAACGTGCTCGGCGAGCAGCCGCTACAGGCGCAGCAGCCGCCGCCAGGTCTTCGGCCCGACGATCCCGTCCGGGGCCAGGCCCTCGGCGCGCTGGTAGGCGATGACGACCGCCCGTAGCGCGGCGTCGAACGAGGTGGACCACAGCGCGCCCGGGTCGTAGCCCCTCGCGAACAGCAGCCCCCGGAGGGTCTTGACCGCCCACGCCTCATCGTTCGCGGCCAGCTCGGGCAGCGCGCCGATCAGCTCACGCCACGTCAGCGCGCCCACGATCCCGTCAGCATCGAGCCCCTCGGCGCCCTGGAACAGGCGCACGAGCGTCTTGAGCGCGGCGTCGAACTCGGTTGAGAGCAAGTCCGCGGGCACGTACCCGCGCGCGTGCAGCAGCCCCCTGACGGTCTTGACGTGCCAGTCCGTCGCGCCGAGCTTGAGCATCGGCAGCAGCTTGGCCAAGTCCGCCGGCGTCGAGCTGGGCGACGCCGACGAACCGCCCCCCGAGGGCCTCGGCGCACCAGCCTTGACCCACGCGTACAGCGGCCCGCCAGGGCACGCCGTGGCGTAGCCGTCCCGGTGGCCCTTGATCTCGACGCCCGCGCGACCTTCCTTGCGGAGGTACTCGATCGCGTCGCGCACCGCGTGCTTGACCCCCTCGTTCGGGGTGGTGAACCCGCTGGAGCCGACCAGGGCCAGCACGGCGTAATGGCCGGCGTTCAGCCCCGGCCCGTTCGCGGCGACCAGATGGCCAGGGCCACGGCCCATGAACACCTTCCTGTGCGGACACGCGACCAGGCTGTAGCCGATGTCCACATACCTCGTTTCGCGCCCACCCGACATGTGCATCCGCTGCACATCCCGCACGAGCTGCACACAGACGCTGTGGTCGTCCACGATCCGAGCGGGCACCGGCCCGCCTGTGTAGTGGACCTTCACGCCTCGTGTGCTTGACACCCGCGTGTACGAGCCGGTCGCCTTGGCCGCGCCCCACTCCTTGCGGCTGATGATGTCGGCCACGTCACCCTCCCTTGGCCGCGAAGTTGATGATGGTCATGACCAACGAACCCGCGCCGAGGACCGCCGCCAGAGCGGGGAGAGGCCACCGGCCGCGCTCCAGCACCCTGATACGGGTCTCATGGTCCGCGACCTCTGACACGACGCTGGCAAGATTCCCGCCGATTCCTTCGACCTTGCCGCCGATCTGGTCAACCTTGCGGTCGGTCTGCAGGAGCTGGTCATAGATCTCCCTGGCGCCGATCTGGACGGGGCCGAGGGGGTCGAGGTGCGTCACCGTCACGCGCCCTCCGTTCATATCTGTACGGCGAGAGTGCCGTGAGCGATTGTGACCGCCTCGTGCAGGCGGCCAAGTTCAGGAGGAAGGCCAGAACCCCGCGTCGCGGCCGATCTGGATCAGCCCTCTCAGCGGATTGAAAAGCTGGTTGACGACGTCCGCGCGCAAGTCGTTGTAGTTCGAGGCGGTGGGGGTGCCGCCGATGGTGGCCGGACTCGTGAAAGACGCCGGATAGGTGGGGGCGTCCTCAGCAGGTTGGACGCCGCCGCCCACCTCGTGCACCGTCCCATCCGGCTCGATCACCCGCAGGCCGCCGCTGACCGCATAGACCTTGACGCCACCCGACTGTGGGGACGGCTCGGACACGTTCGGGATGAACAGCGCCCCCGACGTCCGGGTCACGGGGGCACCGAGCCGTGTCCTGACCTGGCTTTCCAAGGCGGCGATGCGATTCTCAAGCGCTTGAATGATCTTGATCTGGGTCGCGCCGGTCGCGTCGAATCCGCTCATGCAGCCACCTGGCTTTCCGTGACGCACTTGATGCGGTCCTTGCCGGAACCGCGCTGCCCGGGAGTGAGCTCGTAGCCGATCAACCGCATCCGCCTGTCGAAGCTCGCGGAACCATCGGAACGGATCGGATACCTCGCGTTGTTGAGGATGGCGCGCACCTGTTCACCCAGCGACGTAGGCCCAAGCGTCGCCTTCGCGCCGAGGATCGCGTCGAACGTGAAAACCGACGGCGCGCCCGGCGCGGTGGCCGCCCAGTACGCCGCGTACCGGTCCACCTCATCCTGATCGGTCGAGGCGGACGGATGCACCGGCCGCTGATCAATCAGCGGCCACCCTGCAGCAACGTGCGGCGTGACGATGAGCGCGGCCCGCACGGCGGTCGCCGTCATCGTCGCGTCCTCCTGCTCAGGCGTGCCGCCGAAGGACCCCCAGCGATTCCCGCCCGACAGAGCGGATCGGACCTCGCGCCAGTTCGTGATCGTGCCGCGGCCCTCGGCCGCCTCAACGAACGTGTGCACCGCAGACTTGATGATCTTCGGGGATCCCCACTCCCACGACCGGATGATGCTGCCATCCACAACCCTGCCGTTGACGGTGTACTCGAAACCGTCGCTGGCCTTGGCGAACGCCTGCAACACCTGGCCGTACCGCGCGCTGCCATCGGCTTTCGCCTCCAGCAGGCGAAACACCCCCGACGACCCAGCCATGAGGCCGAAACCCGGATTTGAGGAGGGATTCGCCATCATGTGCAACAGCAGGTCACGGGCGTTCTGGATCTGGTCGTCACCGAATACCAGGTCCGTGTCATCCTCGATCGCGACGTAATTGAGGTACCCGTCCAGAGTCGAACCGCGGAGATCCATATAGACGCGACCGCGCTCATCCCTGCCCGTCTCCGTCGTGTGGATCCAATGCGGACCCCACAGCACGCCAGACCGCCACGTGTGGATGAGGAGGCGGCCAGGACCTGACGTGAGGTCGTCAGCGTCCGCCGGGAACAACCGGTTGATCCGATCCGCCTCACGCGGATTGGCCAAGTTGAGGCGGCCCGACCAGGAGCCCGGCTCGTTGATGTACTGGCTGAGACGCACGTCCGACGGCCGAATGTCCGCCAGGTACTGCCCAGTCAGGAAATCGTGGACCGTGTACCGCATCGTGGTCTCGCCGCGGCCCGGCATGGTCGCCGGGAACTCCGGCGGCGTCGGCGGGGTGCCGCCACCCGAGCCGGTAGACCTGACGAGGATGGTGAACGCGTGGCCAGTGAAGTTGTTTGGGTCAGGCGCCAGATTGAGCGCGGGCACCTGAGCGTTGGTGACGTAGGAGCGGACGGCCAGGGTGGCAGTGACCGTACCGCCGAGCGTGATCACGTCCAGACCGTTGTACCCGGACAGTTGCGGCCACGTGACGTCATCGTCGTACGGGCTGGCAGCCGCGTACCGGATTTCCACGCCGCTGGCGAAGCCCGGCGACGCGGCCGGCGCAACGAACCCGTTCGCTGACTGGACAACGACGTTGGACAGGGTGGCGAGACGCAGCACCAGAAGGATCACGGTGCCGTCGGTGTCCTCATCCTCCTGCCGGACCCTGTAATGGGTCGGCTCCCCGGACGTGACCGGCTTCGCCCAGATCTCGCTACCAGCCCAGTCGCTGCCGGCGCGAGAGCCGAGCGGCTGCCACGTGCCGCCCCCGCTGATCGACATGGAGTTGAGAGAGCCCCAGTCGCTGGAGTGGAACGCCAGGATCAGGTCGCCCGGCTGAGCTTCCCCCCGCTCAACGTCTTCCTCTTCGGTAATTGAGAGGGGGGTTGCGGCTACGCTGCGCACCTCGGCGGGCATCCGTCACCCCCCGTCAGAGCCATGCATGCCGCCAGAACGCGATGATCGGCGGCGCGGTCCCGGTCTCCGTCTCATAGCTGATCTCGGACAGGCCGCGCCCCAGCACCCAGTCCGGGAGGCCGATGCTCGCGCCGGTCAGGTCGGACTCGACGGACTCGCCGCCGACCTCGGCCGCCGCGTTCTCGATGTCCACGATCAGCAGTTCGCCGCTGCCGACAGTGATGTCAAACTCCAGGACCCTCAGGTCCTCGGTGCCGTCAGCGAGGGTGCGGAACACCTCCAAGCGTGGGGTCACCGCGGGGCCTGGGATCCTCACCAGCGGGCGCGTGCGCCTGTTGCCGAGGTTGGTGACGGCGACGGTTTGGCCATCGGCGATGGCCGCGTTGCCCAACTCCTGGCTATAGAGACGGGGATCGCTGCACTTGATCTGCAGAGTGGCCCGCGCCAGACCCAACCGATAGTTCTTGTCGATCTTCGCCGTCCGGCGGATCACCTTGCCCCTGGTGATGTAAATGCGGTCCAGCACCTGAAGGGCGAGAGAGACCTCCTCGTCGGCGTCCGCCAGCGGGGTGCCGTCGCGCCATTCCTCCATCACCGCGCGGATATCCGTTCTCGGAACCGAGATGTTGAAATTCGCGGTGATGTAGCGGGGCTGCGGGAGCGGCGTCCCGGACTGGGCGCCGTCCGACGAGGGGTTGAGGACGTCGCCCTCATCAACCGCGGGCATGTCGATGTCGGCGCCGACCAGCTCGCCCACGAGGTGGTACGGGGTGCCGCCGCCCATCTTGAAACCATTGAGGCTGAGCTGCCCCGGGCCGTCGAGGTCGGCACCGGGAACGACCGGCACACCGACCTCAGGGCTTGGGAACGTCCAGCCGATCATGATTGGCTCCGGCCGGACAGTGACGTCCACCCTGACGGACGGCGTCGGCAGGCTCCACGGCGCGATGATCGGAGCCGGAAACACCTGCGTCGGCGGCGAACCAGTGGTGGACACGTCCGGGGTGGGAAGGCTCCACGGCGCGACGATCGGAGCTGGCTCGACACCAGCGCCGGCCGCGATGGCTGGGGCCGGAAGCGACCATGATGCCAGGATCGGGGCGGGGGTTGCTGCTGTGTCCGTGCCAGCGTTCCGCCGGAACCTCTGCGCCCGCCACGCGATGGGCGGCCCCTCCTCGGTCAGGACGCCTGCGCCGCCACTGAGGGTCAGCCCGCCGCCGCTGTAGTCGGTGGGCTCGGCGACTGTGAATGGGTACCAGGCCGCCAGATTGTTGGTTCGCCTGGGCTGATATGTATACGACTCAGCTTCCATTTCGGCGACAGAAAGCGTAGCTTGGTAAACCTTGACGGCCGCCATCGCGCCATTGAGCCACTCGCCGCCAGAGAAGGTGGATCTGCCTATGAGGAGCGTGTCCGGCGTGAACACGCCGGGCGTAAGAGTAGGCGCATATTGGGTGAAGGTTGCCGAGTTCGCGGCCCGCACGATGGTCGTGCATGTGGTGCCGCTGACCGCTACCGCAATGTAATACCAGGTGTTTAGGGCGAGTTCTTGCAGCTCATTGGGAAACTCGCCAGTGGTATTCAGGACGGTTAGCATCGTCCCGCCCTGGCTCGCCTGAACCAGGAAATATTCTGGATTGGTGGAATTATCCAATTCCCAGAACGTAGACCAGTCATTCCGATCTACGGATATCTTGCCCCAAAAAGTGACCGTGAACTGCGTCGTAGCGCCCCAAGCAAGGCCGGTGCGCGTGTAATGCTGGTTGTCGGCAGAGAACCGTACCGCCACAGGTTCGCCTCCCTTCTACTAGGAGACGAGGACTTTGTTTAGCCAAGCATCCCCGGAAAGGTTGTCCGCCACATTGCCGCCGACCCTGGAGATTTTGAGCCACACCTCATCACCCTGAGCCAGTGAATCGAGACTGCTGCCCGACAGGGTCAGAGTGGCGCGCATCAGTCGCCTGGCTGTGGTCCCCAAGTGGGCATCGTCCACGGTCACAGCCGTTCCGTAGCTCTTGGCAGACGGATCCGTGGCGTCCGTTTCCGGAGTGACAGCGGCAATAGCAGCCTGCCAACGAACCGTCCCGCTGGTGGCAGTGTCGGCCCCCCACAAAATCGTGACTGTGACGTTCCCCGACGTGTAATCAGTGGCGGACAGAGACCAGAACGCATCCCGAGTCGCGGAATCGTTGAAAGCCAGCCATGACGCCGGAGACACCGAGCCAGGGAACTTCTTGAGAACCGCGATATTGGAGGCGAGAACCGACGCCTCATCCGGATACAGCTTGTCCTTGAAAGGCAACGCAACCCCCTTACGGCGTGCAATCCAGAACGGCGGCGCCCGCAGGATCCAATGTCACCAAGAAAGTGCCGTCCTGCGTCTCCTTGGGCGCCCCAAACCAGACCGCGAGCAGAGCCCTGTTACTGACGCTCGGCGCGTACGCCAGATAGCCCTCAGCGACAATCGTGCTGTCGTCGAGCTGCAAATTGTCGAAGTCCCACACCATGTTCCCGGAAGAGGCAACAATGGTGGTCGAGACGATCGCGAGGCCACCAGCGGTATATCCGACACCCGCGCTCTCGTTGGCGAGCAGCCAGGTATTCGCGTTGTACGCGGTATCCGTCGTGAAATTCGGCGTGACCGACGACCCGAAAAAAGCGGCCTTCCACTGACTCTCAGAGCCGAGGTCAAGCGCCAGCTCGTTTTCCCATTTATCGACATGGGTCTGCGCCATGACGCCGCTACCGGACCACGACATCAGCTCTCACCCCCCGCCGCCAGCTCCTGCATGGACTGCACGAGCGGCCCGAAATCACGCTGGATTCGGGCCAAGCGAGCGACCTCGGCCGCCAACAGCCGCTCCAACTTCGCGACCCGCTCGGCGGCCTGGTCATCCTGGGCGTGCCGCGCGCTGGCCACCTTCTGCTCCAGAGAGGCGATAACACCCGGCAACCTCTGCAGGTCATCGGCCGCCCGCAACCACGCCCGCGTCTGGTGCGTGGTCTTCATCGCGTCACGCTTCGCGGCCCGCGACTCCTCCGAGCCCTCCTCAGCGTGCGTGTTCTTCGCGGCGACCATCGCGTCATCGATCGGGAAGCACGCCATCGCGAGCTCGGTCTCCTGCCTCCTCTTAAGCCGGCTCATGGATCGCCGCCTTCATCCGCACGACGGGAGCGCGGACGTGCACGTCCTGGTGGGCGCCCCCGCGCTCGTCGGTCCTGTTGGTGACGGTCGTGACCGCGCCGCTCTCCGTGATCTCGGTCACCTCGCGCCGGCGCCGGTCGGACTCGTCGCGGAACTCACGCCGCTGCGGCGCGGACCGGCCACCGTGCACCTGGAGGCTCTTGCCGCGCATGTACGCGCCGAAGGTCTCGGCGCCATTGGGATCCCAGGGCATGCCGGGATCACCTCCTGTCTGTTGTGGGGGAAGGTGAGGCCGGCGTCAGGCGTGCGCGGTGTACTCGAACCCGAACTGCGCGCCGAGCTTCGCGAAATCCGCCTCTTCGCGGACGGTCGCCTCGGCGATATTGACCGTGACGCCGCTGCTCGACGACGACGGCGCATCAACGCCGTACATCGGCGCCACCGTCACGTAACCGCCCGACCCGTAATCGCCTGCGATCATGGATCCCGAGCCACCGGTTGACCCGCCGCCGCCAGCGCTGGCAGCAGCCGAACCCGCCGCTTTCCTGGCCGCAGCGACGGCTTTGCTGATGATTCCCTGGGCGGTAGCGACGACGCTGGACAGCATCGATTGCATGCCCTGGGAGAGTCCCTGCATCGTGTACTGGCCGATCTCAGCCATGACGACGGACGGCGACTTGATTTTCAATTCACGTTTCACTGCGGTCACCAGCGCCTTAACGATTTTCGTCATCAGCGCATCGGTTTTTTTCAAACTCTCTTCAAGGCCCTTAAGGTAGCCGTCGCCTGCCTTTTTCCCGGTGTCATACATCGCATCAGCACCGGCTTTTCCGACCTGCGTAGCGACCTTATTGATCTGCGTCTGAGCCTTATTGATCGCCTTGATTTCGGAGCCGTCCGCGCCGACCAGCATTTCCGCCATGCTGGCCCCAGCCTCGGGACCGGCCTGGATGATCTGCCGGAGGGTCTCTTTGTTTAGGCCGCTCTTGGCGAGAGCGGTCACGTTCGCCGCGAAATCCTTCAGCGCCTGAACGCGATTCTTGAGGCCATTGATGACGTCATCAACGCCCGCACCCTCCTGGAGATTCAGGCCCATGATGCTGGCCCATTCCTTGGCATCGCCAGCAATGGTCTTGGCCGCTTCCTTGGCGGCGCCAAGCTGGGACACGAGGGCCTCGCGCTCGGCCGCCAGAACTTCGAGGGACGCGTTACCGCCCTTGACGAACTCCAACAGCCCGTCCGCCACATCAGGCTGAGACTTGAAAGCGCTCTTGATCTGCGAGACCAGCGTCTTGACCGTCTCAGTGGCCCGGCCGCCCTCCGCAGTGAGGCCCTTGATCAGGCCCTGCACAGTCAGCTTCCCGATCTCGTGCATGACCGTCGAGGGCTGACCGCCAGGCCCCGCGCCGGTCCCCGTGCCGGTCGCGGTCTTGGCCGTGCCGATCACCTGGGATGCGACGGTACTGACCGCCGCTGTGGCCGCGCCCTTGACGGCGGCGATTCCATTGGCCAGGCCGGTCGTCACCATCTGGCCGATACCGTCAAAGATTTCGCTCGGCGAGTGCGTATCGAACACACTCTGGGCGGCGTTGATTACGCTCTGGCCGACACCCTTGACCGCGCTGACCGCGTCCGAGACTTTGGATTTCACGCCATTTATGAGGCCATCGATCACGTCTTTGCCAGCCTGGAGCAACCACGTGCCCGCTGCGGAAAATTCGGCCTTGATCTTGCCGGGAACGCCCTTCAGCCACGTAATAAGCTCGGTCGCTTTGTCGGTGGCCGCAGACTTGATGCCCTCCCACTTGCTAGACGTATCGCTCTTCAGGTTCTCCCAGCCGGACGAGAAGAACCCAGCCACCGTACCCGGGACGCCTTGCAGCCATTCCACGGCGGCATTCGCTTTGTCGGTGGCCGCCGACTTGATGCCTTCCCATTTCTCGGAGGTCAGCGTTTTCACGCTCTCCCATCCGGTGGAGAAGAATTCGCCGACCTTGGCGGGCGTCTGGCCGATCCAATCGGCTATCTCGGTTGTTTTAGTGGACAGCCATTCGCCTATGCCGTTCCAGATTTCTACCGTTTTGTCCTTGACCGCCGTCCAGCCTTCAGAGAAAGTCGGCCCTACGGTGGTGGAAAACCAGGTGGAAAGCTCGTTCCAACCCGCCTCCAGTTCAGCGGGAGACGGAAACATGTCCTGGATAACGAACATGGCGTGTTCGCCGAGGCCCGCCCACATGTCTTCCCAGCTACGCCCCCACCGATCAGCGTCCGCTTTCGCTGTGTCGCCGAGGGTCTTTCCAGCCGTCGCAACGGCGTTCTCGAATCCGCCGACGGCTGTCTTGGCGCTGTCCAGATTCAGGGCGTTCAGCGCGCCCGCCATGTCCTCGGCTTTGGTCCCGAACAGCTCGACGGCCAGCCTCGACCGCTCGGCGGGGTCTTTGACCGCGCTGAGCCGCTCAAGGATCTGCCCGAGCGCTTCCCTGGCCTTAGGGCCGCCCTTGGCGAACGCGTCGGCCATCTGCTGCGCGTCGAGGCCCAAGGACTTGAGCGCGCCCTTGGCGCTGAGGTCCTTGACCCTGATGTCCAACTCTTTCAGGCCATCGGCCACGGTGTCCGAGTCGCGGGCACCGGCCTTCAGGCCCTGCGCCATCAGCCCGAGCGCGTCCTCAGCATTCAGGCCGAGATCACGAAAAATGGTGCTGTACTCGTTGAAGGTGTCGAGCAGGTCACCCGACTTGTTCACGCCCTCCTGCTGGCCACGCACAAGGACGTCGAACGCATCCTCAGCGCTGGGCGCGAGATCGTTCCGCATGATCTGAGACACGGCGCGCGTGACAGCGCCCACGTCCTCATCCATGGTCCGACCGACCGTCATGGCCTGAGCGGTCATGTCCTTCAGCGCGTCATCGCCGAGCTTGCCAGCCCCGTCGATGTCCTGGATCACTCGGGCCAGAGCGGCAGTGACCTCACCCAAGCTCTCCCCGTACGCGTCCGCGTACAGATCGCCCGCGATCTTGCCGAGCCGCTCCGACTCCGCACCGAAAGCACCGACCTTCACGGCCAACTCAGCAAACAGATTCTCCCGTTCGAGGGAGGTCTTGATGCCGTCCACGATCGCGCCGCCGATCGCGGCACCAGCCGCCGCGGCCACGCCGATCGCGCCGGCCTTCAGCCCTCCGATCAGGCCAGCACCGACGCCGGCCATCCCGCCGCCGCCACCACCCCCGCCGCCGCCGGTGCCGTCCTCGACGCCATCGCTGAACCGGCGCCCGGCGTCCCGGCCAGCGTCATGCGCCGTACGCTCGGCCCCCTCCAGCCCCGCCTCAAGGCCGTCAACCAGCTCCCGGCCAGCCCGCCGCCCCGACTCGCGGGCGTCGTCGTCCATGCTCGCGAACGCTGCATCGACCTCGGCCTCAAGCTCGGCGGCGAACTTGTCGGCATCCTCCACGATCGCGGCGAACGCGGCGTCGAGCTCCGCCTCCAACTTGTCGAGATCCGCGATGGCCTCGGTGGGGTCGAGGCCATCGGACAGGGCCCGCTCGATGTCCGCCATGCTGCGAGAGACGGTGGACTCCATGGCTGCGGTCTTGCTGCTGGTCGTGGACTGCAACTTGTCCAGCGCCGTGCCGGCCTTGTTCAGCTCGGACGCGAAACCCTCGTCCTGGAGATCGATAAAGCCGACCAGCTCACCAACGGTGAGTCCTGCCACGAGAGATCACCACCCCTCGTGTGTGTCAGATGGTGTCGATGAACGCCGCCGCATGCTCGCCGGAAAGCTCGATCGGCAGGTTCGCGGTGATACGGCGGTAGATGGAGTTCGGCGACAGGTGGATCAGCCGGACCCAGAACGCGCGCCATGTCAAGGCCGCGATGTCCTTGGGGAGTAGGCCGTACTCGCGGTGGAAATCAGCCTCGATCGCGCCCCAGTAGCGGCGTATCCGCCGATCATCTGGGGTCAGGCTTTTCCCTCGTCCTCGCCCTCAGCCTCTTCGTCCTGCTCGCGCGTCATGACAAAGTCGTACGCCTCCTGGAACGTCAGCGGCTGGCCCTTGCCGTGGCTGAGACCCCAGTGCAGGACCGTGCGGAACTCCCTGCCGCCCATGCCCGCGGCAACCCACTTGGTCAGCACGTCAGTGCCGAACAGGGAAGCGAGCAGCGCAGCGAAATCCTTGTCGCTGTCGGAGTTCTTAACCTTCTTGGCTTTGAACTCGAACGACATCGGGATGTCCTGCGGAACCCTGACCCTGACGCCGCGGATGACCACAGTCCGCGCCTGGCCGAGAGCCTCGGCCTCCTTGCGCGTGGCCTCATCCCAGAACGCATCCCAGGACGCGAACTCGTCGGCCTGCTCGTCGTCTGGGGTCTCGTCAATCTCGTGCTGCTCGCTCACGGAGTCACCGCCGCCGTGGTGGTCTTGCCGCTCTTGACGATCGTGGCGCCCCACGAAACCTTGTCGTTGTTGCCGCCGCCAGCCTCACCCAGGCTGAAAGTGCAGGTCCAGATGCGCCAGTTCGGCGAGGTCGGATAGCGGAAGCGGATGCGGCCAAGGCTGTCAAACGCCACCTTGTCCTCACCCGCCATCTCCTCCACGCGGGCACGCCCGACCGGGAGCGCGCCAGTGTCGGAATCCTGCAGCGCCTGACCCTCCAGCTCCATGCTGGCGCCACGCTGCATAATCTCGACCTCGGCCGCGCCGTCCGACTCGAAATCGGTGGTCTCGACGGTCTCCTCCGACTCGGCCGGATTGACGGTGGCGGTCGTCAGCTTCTCGATCGGCAGCCACGTGTCCGGAGTGCTGGCCTCGACCTCAATGATGATGTCGCGCGCGTTGATGCGCCGCTGAGCCATATTCGCCTCCTCAAAGGCGGTTGGGCGTGGGCCGGTCAAGGTCCACGCGGAAGTTGCAGGTGTACTCGTGCCGGCCGTTGCCGTCGGTGCTGATGTAGACAGGGCCGCCGTTGACGCCGATGGCGAGTTGCAGCCACGTCCCGCCCGGGGTGAGGTAGCGGTCGCCCAGGCCGTGCACGAGGTCGTACACGGCCTGGGCGCGCTGCTCAGCGACACGAGCGTCCGTCGAGGTGCCGCGTACGCGGACCTGGATCGACGGCTCGTCCCAGCCGAGCGCGGCGTCGGACTCGCCGCCGCCGTACAGAGCAACAGCCATGGCCACGTCCGGGGCAGGCGGCAAGACCGTGTGGAAGATGTCGCCGCCGGGCAGGCCCTGGGCGTCGTACGAGCCCGCGCCGAGCTCGTCGAGCAACGCGCAGAACTCCTCAAGCAGCGTCACCGGAGGGACCGCCGGATCTGCGCCGCGACCAGCTCAAGCATGGTGTCGCGCTCCTCGCGGAGCGGCCCCTCCAGATACTTGGCCGACCGGCCCTCGTCGTGCTTGAGGGTCATGTCCTCGTGCTGACGCACGGCGTAAGGGGTGTCGTACGAGACGGCACCCTTGAGATTCTTCTCGTCGATCGACGGCACCCCGGAGTCCGAGAGGGTGGACTCCTCAAGGGGAACGATCTTCCGGGACTCGCCGAGCAGGTGCTCCAGAGCGATGCGCAGGCCCTTCACAGCGCCGTCCTTCTCTTTGGCTGTGATGGCCTTGATGTTGAGCTTCAGCCGGGCAGACTTCGGCACGCCCCCACCTCCCTCCAGGTCAGGTAAGGGCAACTTCGAGATGCGACGGCACCCGCAGCCGCCCGCCGTCATGGCGAGCGTTGGTGATCGCGATTGCCGTGCGGCCGTCCGGCAAGGTCACCCGAGACCCGACCGGGCAGGTCACGGTGAGCTGGACACGGATGGTGGCCTCGCTGATGACCTCGGTCCCGGACGCCGAGCGGACGCGCCGCCGCCGTTCATCGACCAAGGCCCGCACCGGGGCCGCCGGCCCCCAAACGTCACCGAACGAGCCGCTACCGAGGTACGGCTCTATCTCGATGTCCTGGCCAAGCTGCGTGAGCATCCACCCTGGGATGCGCCCACGAGCCATCACGAGTCCCAGGTACCGACGCCATGCAGGCTGAACCCGGCGCCGGAAAGGATCTCAACCGCCTCACGCGATATGCGGGTGTCGGCCATGCCGCCGCCCGGGGCCGCGCCGCGCGAGTAGCTGATGCTCCCCGCGCTGACGCTGGTCAGGTTGCCGCCCGCGCCGGTGCCGTCGTCGTCGCCGGCCTCCCACCACTCGACCAGGGCACACGCGCAGTCACGGAGGGCGTCGCGCTTGTCCTGGTCAGTGGGGTAGCCGTCGGCGTCGGTGCTGTAGACAGCCGTCTTGAGCAGCCGGTTGTCGATCAGCCGTGACGCGCGGGCCAGCATCCGGGCCGCCCCCGACGGCACCGGGTCAGGATCGAGCCAGTCGGTCAGGTCGGCCTCGGTGGCGTAGACGCGAGACAAGGGGACACACCCCCTGTCAGGTGTCCACCACGGCGACCGTCACGCTGGTCGGCGTGGTTCCGGTGTAGTTGAGGTGGACGGTCCCGTCCGACTGGCGGCACTCCTGGCCCAGCACAGGCAGCAGGAGAGCCTCACCAGCAGGCACGGCGAAAGTGGCATCCCCGATCGGCAGCGCAAGCGGGCCGACCGTCCCCGGGGTGGGGACCGTCACCGTGAGAACGGCGTCATCCCCGTTGGACACCCACGCGTGCCTGCGCGGCGCCCACGGGAACGAATTCCCGTCCGTGAGCTGCGCAGCGACGGCGGTGTCCGCCAGGTTGAGCCCAGCCGCGCCCACGATGGCCGGCGTCAGAGCAGTGCGAGCCATCCGGGGCCTACCGGGCGGCCTTGGCCGCTGGCTTGGCGGGTGCCTTGGGCTCCTCCGGCTTGGGCTTGGGGTCGTTGCCCTCGCCCTGGCCCTCGATCTCCGGAGTCTGCTCGGACCCCTCTCCCCCCGCCTTGGCCTCGGCCTTGGCGGGGGTCTCCTCGACGACCTCGACGCTGTAGCCCTTGCGCCGGAAGTAGTCGAGCGCCGTACCGGCCTCGTCCTCAGCCACCCGGGCAACGCCCTTGTGGAAGCCGACGCCGCCCACGGTGCCGCTGTAGTCCGCCGACGGGGCGGTGATCTTGTAGAAGCGCATGGTCAGGCCGCCACCTTCACGTTTCGCAGGACGCCGCACGACTTGGTGTTGCGGAGCACGACCGCGCCGGGACCGACCTCGATCTCCCCGGTCTTGACGGCACCCGCCGTGGAGAAGTCCGGCAGCCATGACCGAACGAACGGCCTGCCCGCCATGGTCGCGCCGTGGAACGAGTCCAGGCCGAACGTGACCGCGAACAGGTCGGTTAGGCCGGTGATGTTGGTGCCGGAACCGGCGCCGTCCGGGTCACGGGTCTCGATCGGGATGATCGGGCCGGTCCCGAGAGCGTTGTCGCCGGCGTCGATGAGAACCCAGTCTCCGTACCGCTCGATCTGCCGACCAAGCGAGTCCTTCTCGCTGGTGTAGATCGACGCCCACCGGGCGAGCGCCCGCAGACGCGCGATGCTCTTGGTGTTGCCGATGATGGCCTTGACGCCGGGCGGCAGCGCGCCGGGGGCGCCGAGGTCACCAGAGCCGGTCTTGCTCGGCACGATGCTGGACAGCCACTCGTCCACCATGTCGAGCCTCTGGTTGGCCTTGACCTGGCTGTCCACCGTGGCGACGGTCCAGTCAACGTACTTCGTCGCGTCCGCGGGAACGTACTCGGTCGTCGAGCCGACGAGGAGCTTGTCCAGGCCGTCGAACCCGTTCGTCTCAACGGCGGAGTCACCGTTGATGATCGCGTCCTGAAGCTTGACCATGGTCCCGACGAGCATCTGCTGCATCTGGAACGCAACCTCGGCGGTCTGCGCCGGGCCGAGGCCGTCGAGCACCCGGTCAACCTCAAACGCGCCGCCGAGGGGCTTGAGACTGACCGTCTTCTGCTCGCGCTCGGCCACGCCGGGCGTGTACTCCGAGTTGATCGCTCGGAACGCACCCGCCCTGGCCGTCTTGAGCAGGGTGTAGCCGTACACCAGGGACGCGCCGTTGGTGCCCGGGGTGACCGTGTCGTCCCAGACGATCTGGTCGCCGAGCCACGAGTACCGCCTGAGGTTGTCGATCACCTCGTGGTCAATGTCGTTGCGGGCGTTGACCTGCGCCTGCGCCAGAGTAACGGGCACGGGGCCCTCCTATCAGTTGTAGTGATTGCCGATGGCCCCGGCCAGGCCGCCGGCGGGCTTCTTGGAGCCGCCACCGGGGGCGCCGGGGATGTCGCCGCCGCTGCGGGGCACCTTGGGCTTGGCCTCGGCCGCGGCGAGCTTGGGGTTGGCCTTGACGGCGTCCTTGATCGCGTCCTTGACGGCGGTGGCGAACCCGTCGTCGGCGGGGTCGAGGGCGTCGAGCGCCTTGAGGAAGCCGCGGCTGTCGAGCAGCGCGTCAGCGTCACCGCCCGCCTTGCCCGCAGCGCGGTACACGGCCAGCTCGACGCGGGCCGAACGGAGGTCGCCCTCAGTCGTGCTGAGCTTGGTCGTCAGCGTCTCGACGACCGCCTTGGGGTCCTCGTTCTTGGCCTTGACACCGATCGCCTCAGCGATCTTGTCGAGCAGCCCCTTGGCGTCAGCGGCGGCCTTGTCGGCGTCCCGCTTGTTCTGCTTGGCGCGGCTCTCCTGCTCGCGCGCCTTCTTCTTCCAGAACTCCAGGTCGTCGCTCTTGCCCTTGCCGTCGTCCGGCTTGCCGTCGTCGGCTTTGTCCAGGCCGTCGGCGGGGGCGTCGGTGTCGGGCTTGTCGTCGGCGTGCGGGTCCGTTGCGGTCCCGTCGTCCTGCGCGGTGGAGTCGTCGGGCATCGTGCTGCCAGGAGAGGTCATGCGGATACTCCCGTTTCGGGATGGATGGGTGTTCGCCCGTTGCGGGCAAGGCCCGCCCGTTGCGGGCGGGAAGATCAGGGGTTGGCGCTCAACCGCAGGCGGGAACGCTCCAGTGTCGCCACACCGGCCCCACGGGGCGCGGGCGGCACAGATGCCTCAACGGCGCGCGAAAGGGGCGCACGAGGGCGCACAGGCGCGCGGGGGTGGAAATGCGAACGCCCCGCCGATCACATCGACGGGGCGTTGAAAAGAAACGGTCAGCCGGTCAGGTCCACCGCATCAGCGGCGGGCGGACGCTCGGCCAGGTAGGCGCGTACCCACACCTGCGCAAGCGCGCGAGACGCGTCATCCGGCCGGCCGGTGTACGGACAGCTCGTCATCGGCGCACGGCGACGCGCGGCGAACCGGGCGGCGGTCTGGGCGGCGCGTGTCTGCGCCTCAGTCAGGCTCATATGCCCGCGCCTCCCATCTCCTGCGTCGTCCGGGCCGCGCGCCGGTCGGACTCGCGGTCGAGCACCTGCGCCCGGAACTCCGTGAGGGTCATCCGCTGGTTGGAGTTCCACCAGCGCCTGAGTTCCTCCGAGGCGTACCGGCGGGCTCGCGAGGTGGGGCCAGAGAACAGGCTCAGCGGGTCAATTCCTGCCCGCTCGCCCTCCTTGTTCAGGAGGAACCCGTTCGTCGCGGCCTCAGCCTGGAGCCACTGCGTGTGCACCCAGTCACGGTACAGACGAGCAACCGTTTGATCAAGAGTTTCTCCCGACTGACGCTCGGAATCGAGCGCGGCGCGGCGTTCCTCGCGGCGCAGGGCCTCGGGGTCGAGGCCGTGCACGTCGGCGTACGCCTCGACGTAGTCCCAGCCCTGCGAGACCAGGTCGTCAACGCGCTGCTCGTCGGGGGTGCGCTCGTCGTTGAACGTCCCCCACGAACCACCCTCCTGGGCGGGCTGCTCGTCCTGGCCGGCGCCGTCGCGGCGGGCCATCTCGACCGCAGCGCGCTCGATCTCGGCCTCGTCGCCGTCGGCGAGCGCACGGTTGAACCGCTCGGCGAGGTCCTCATCGCCGAGGGCGCGGTACTGCTCGTCGCTCAGTCGCCCGCGCTTGGGTTCGGGCTTGATGTCGTCGAGGCCGAGCTGTCCGGGCACGCGCGGGGCGGCGGGCGCCTCGCGTGCGGGCTCGGGCTCAGGTGCAGGCCGTGACGTCGGGAGCGGTCGCTCCGCGCCGGTGATGTCGAGCTGACGTGCGGGCGTTTGGTCGCCGACCGCGCCGCCCTCGGGGCCGCGGCGCGTGGGGATGTTGCCCGCTCCGGGCCGCTCCCTGTACGGCAGCCTCTTGAGCTTGGGGTTGGCCTTGAGGTGGTCACGCATGACGCCCTGCCAGTCGCGTACGCGCTGCTCAGCGTCCTTCTTGGCCTCAGGGGTCAAGGCCGTTTCCGCGCGCTCCTTGTACTTCCGGATCGCCCGCTCGATGGCGCGCTGCCGCTCCCGAGCCTTGTTCCCCTCAGGGTCCTCCGTGCTGGTAGGCAGCTTGGTCACCCCAGGCAAGTACGCGCTGATGGAGTGGCGGCAGTTCGGGTGATGCAAGCCCTTCTCACGCGCCTCGTTCAGCGTGGCGACCACGGTGACCGTGACCATCTCGCCGTCGCGCGTCGAGTGCTCAACCTGCACCTCGCCTGCTCGCGCGCCCGCACCGATGGACAGCACCTTGCCCTCGTACGGGCGGCACAGGCGGCACTCCTGCGTCACGTTCTGCACGTAGATCAGGTCAAGCCCGACCTCGGCAAGCCTCGCGTTGTGGGCCTCGACGGCCGCCCGCTTCACGTTCGTGCGGGTCATCATCTCCGCGTACGCCGAGAGCGACCAGCGACGGCCACGGCTGTCTGTGAACGACGTTATGCCCTTGTCCATCAGGCGCTGCCACACCGCCTGAGCAGCCTGCCTGCGAGTGAACGCCCCGCTTGCGATGCGGGCCGCAGACTCGGTCTGAACCGCCCGGTACGCGTCGAGCACGTTGCGCAACACGTTCCTGGAGACGTGCCCCATGTCCGCGTGGAGCGCGCCTGCGAGCCGCTCCACGGTGGCCACGTTCGGCACCGTCTCGGCCGCCGCCGCGGCATCCTGCCCGATGCCCGACCTCGGGAACCACTGCTCGGGCAGATCGGTCAGCGCGCCACCGCGCCCCGCCGCGTAGGCGTCCGCGATGGCCTGCCGAATGGCCGGCGCGCTGCGCTCCTGCATCGCGGCCTGAATCGCCAGCGTCGAGCGGCGCAGCTTGGCGAGCGCGTCGGCCTTGTCCCTCAGCGGATCAGCGGCGAGCCCATCACGCAACCGCGCGGCCAGCGCCCGGTTGACGGCTGACTCGACCGACCGGAACAGGTCAGCCACGGTCGCGCTGATCCGGTCGAGTTGGTCCTCATCGATGGCCACGCGACCACCGCCCCGCGCCCCACTCGGCCGCTACGCGGCGTCGTCCTCGACGGGTTCCTCGTCGGCGGGCTCGTCCTGGCCCTCCTCATCGGGGTCGCCAGGCTGAATCGTGGCACCCTCAGGCCGGATCGCGAGCGGGTCGGAGACGACAGAGCCGCGCTCCTTCTGAATCCGCTCGACCTCCTCGTCAACCTGCGTCTCATCCCAGTCCGCATGGACCATGGCCACGAGGATCTTCGTCGAGGCGGCTTCGGCCTGCCGGAGCGCGGCGGCGGTCTGCGCCAGAGTCAGCATGTCCTCGCTGACCGTGTCGCCGAACTGGACGCGAGGCCGTTGCGGCTCGATGTCCGTCCGTTCGAAGTGCACGCGCGTGGCCTCGGCGAGGTTCTCGATCCGGGCACCGAGGAACGGCCCCCAGTAACCCGTCTTCTGATCTCGGGTGGTGTTGGACTTGCGTTCGCGGGCCTTGACCTCTGTGGCCGTCACCGCAACGTCGCCGGTGTCGCCGAACGTCTGCGCCGAGTAGCCAGCCATGCCGACAATCCGGTTTTGCAGGTGCTCGATGGCGGTCAGGTGCTCAGCAACGCGGATCTCGAATTGATGGGCTCCGATCTCCAACTTGTCGGTTCCGCCGAGAGTCTCGACGGCCTCGTACACCTCGCGATCGACGAACGCTCCGCCCTGGCCAGGCCCCAGGTTCTCGACGTAGCTGGACGGAACGACGAGGCGCCCCTTACCGATGCGGATGTCCCGCATCAGGCTTGCGTACACTTCGTCGATCGCGTCGAGGAACTGCTCCACGCCGGAGAGGTCGGAGCGACCGAGGTTGGCCGCCGCGGGCAGGGCCCGCCATACCCGGTTGGGCTTGATGTTCGGAACGTAGCCGACAGTCAGTGTCTTGAGGTCCGTCTCGATCAGGTCGCCGTCGGTCAGTGACTCCGCGATTGGGGCCGTCTCCGGCATGTCCGTGAGCGGGATCTTGCGGCCGAGCTTGTCGGCGTCGCCCTCGTACAGGCCGTGGATGATGGCGCCGGGCTCGTGCCGCTCCAGGTGGCGGATGACCTTCTTGCCGTCGTCGGCGATCACGTGCCAGAACGTGACGGCGCGCAGCTCGTTCCATCGCCACTCCGGGATCGCGGCGTCCGCGTGCACGGCGGACAGCCATGGCCCCTCGGGGCGTATCTCCCGATCCCAGCAGGTGCGCAGGTACACACCGCCCAGAGCGGCGCACACCTCGGCCGCCTCCAGGAGATCAGCGCGGAAACTGGTCTCGGCCGTCAGCTCGTCGAGCCACTCCTGAGTAGGGGCGTGGTCCTCAACGGTGAGCGTCGGCGGCTCGGAGAACAGGAGCCTCGACGACACGGCAGCGATGTCACCCGCGATCGGGAGATGGATCTTGGCGCGGCGGTCGCCGGCCGGTGTGGGTTGGCCCCACCACCACCGTGCGAGCCGTCCGACGACGCCGCCGCGGTACTGGCTCGGGTGGTTGATGATGCGGGCGCGCGAGACGGAGTCGAAGCTGTCGGCGTTCTCGCCGCCGTAGTACACGCTCAACTGGTTGGCGTCGCCTGAGTACCAGGCCGACCATTCGGCCATCTTGTCCAGCACGGGGGCAAGCTGCGGGGGCGGCCACGCGCCGCCGCCGTCGGGCAACGGCATGGAGTCTCCCAGGTCAGAGGGACATCAGGTCAGGGCGCGTGTCCTGCAGCGGCTCGTGATAGGCGTGAAAGCCTGGCTCCTGCCACACGCTGAGTTCGCCGGCGGCGTCGCGCACGATCCAATCCCCAAGCTGGGCGAACCGGCCGCCCCGCAGAGTGGGCACGAACAGGCGCCGGTCGGCGGTCACCTCGACGAGCGCCTCACCGAACAAGGGCCGTACATCCTCGGTGTAGCCGAGCCACTCGACCGCCTCGACGTCACGCGGCTCGGGGCGCGTACGCCAGCGCGTGATCACGCTCGCTCGCGATCGAGCAGCATGCCAGCCATGACAAGCCAGGTGTCCGCGAGGTGTTCGAGCCGCTCCATCGTGGTGTGGTTCGTCTCGCCCTCGGCGTGCCGGAGCACGCGGGCGGCGTTGTCGATCGCCTCGTCAGCGGTCACTTGGGCCTCACAGGAAGTAGGTGGTTGCGGCCTCGGCCCAGGCAATCGAGCGCTGCCCGTAGTGGCTGCGCACGGTGGCGAGCGCCTGCTTGAGCCGGGCGACGGCGGCCTCGGCCACGCGGAACGCGATGCACGCGGACGGCAGGGCGTCAGCGGGGTCGGACCGCCACTGGCCGTGCAGCCGCTCGGCGTGCTCAGCGATGGTGCGCGCGACGACCTCGGCGTACTCGGCGAACCCCGACGCGCTCAGGCGTCCGTCGGGGTCGCCGATCACCACATAGACGGTGGCCATCATGGCGTCGCGACCGAGGCCGGTGGGCTGCTCGCGCGCTCGCTGCGGTAGCCCTCGGGCGGCGCGTCCCGGTAGTCCGGCTTGCGGTCCCCGTCGAGGATCGACACGGCCAACTCAAGCCCGTTGTATAGGCCACGCTGGTACGCGTCGTAGTCCCAGTTGCCAGCCCGTCCTTGAATCTCGTGGACCTTCCGGACCCCCGCAGCGAGCGCGGGTAGGTCCACCGGGCCGGCCTGCGCGGCGGCGGGGCTTCCCTCGGGCCAGTGCCACGTACCGCCGCGGTGCTCGGTCTCGTCCTGGCGCGCAGTGCGGTTGAAGTGGATGCCCTCCGGGTTGAACACGGCCAGGCCAACGTGTCCGATGTGCTGGCCATCCGCGTCGGGGCCGTCCTGGTAGGTGTCCACCTGGGTCACGAAAGCCGCCCGGCAAAGGCTCGGGTATTGGCCGTCGGCGCTGCCACGGCTCACGTAGTGGACGATGCGGCCAATGGCCGGAGTCGGGCTCATGCTGCGGTCTCCAATCGGGCTCTCATCAGGCGGGTTTGCCAGGTCGCGCGGGTCGTGTGGGTCGCGTACCGCAGCATGTCCATGCCGTGATCAGCCACCTTGATCGGCGCGTCCTCGCCGCGCTCGGCCTTCTTCGGATCCCACGAGTAGCCGGGGAATTCGTCGATCAGCTCCGTACAGGACTTGTGCACCTTCAGGCGCCGCGTGGCGAGCAATGACGCGACGGTCCTGATCCCGGGCAACACCTCGTTGTCGCCGAGCACCGACCGGACGCCGTCCTGGTGGAGCTGGATACGGAACGACGCGGCGGACGGGTCCACCACCGTGTACCGGGGAGCGATCCCCGTGAGATCGGTACCGGGCACCATCGCCGAGGCGAGCCACCCACGCAGGCGCTCGCTGTACTCGTGGTCCGTGAGTTGCCTGCGTCCGATCTTGGAGTCGTACCGATACTCATGCGTCAGGTACAGACAGCCATCCGCGCCCAGGCCCAGGACGCCCGCGTGGAACGGGTTCGTCGTGCCGTAGTCCACGCCGGTCGCGATCCACGAGTCAATGCGCGGCAGCTCGGCCACGACGTGCACCGACGGATCCCAGGCGTCGTACACCGCGCCCTCGGCCAGCACCCATCCGCCCTCAATGAAGCGGCGGTACCACAGGCCCGTGTACTGCGTTTTCAGCCGCTCGACGTACTCGGCCGTCAGGCTGGGGTTGTCGTCCAGCGTGAACGACCAGGTGTGCAGGCCGACGGCGGCGCCTCGGAGGATGAACTCCCGCCGAAGCCAGTGCGCCGGCCCGTCGGGGTTCGTCGTCGCCAGCAACTTCGCCCCGGGCACGCGCAAGCGCGACAGGAGCATCATCCAGAACGAGTACGGCACGAGCGTGGCCTCATCGACGTACGCCAGCGCCACGGTCGCGCCTCGGATTCGACCCTCGGCGAGCTTGTCGGATGCGCCCACGAGGTGCACCGTGCGGCCCAGGATGGTCGCCGTCGTGCTGCCGGTCGTGTGGTGCACCTGGGCGGCCAGCGGCCCGAACAGGGAAGCGCTCTGTAGCGGGTCGATGAGGTTCCGCTCGATCGTCTGTAGCGTCCTGCCCACGACGACGATCAGGCCCGTATCCGGGGCCTTGGCCACGGCGAACAGGAACGCCAACAGGCTGGCGATGGTCTTGCCGCTCGACACCGCCCCCGACCACAGCGCGATCTGGGGAACGTCGAACGAGCCGACGATGCTCTTGATCTGCTTGGGAGACAGGACCGCCGTGACCGCGTCAAGGCTGAGCATCGCCATCCTCGGCCGGCTCCTGGTCGGCCGCGCCCTCGTCGTCGGGGAGCTGCTGCGCGATGGCGCGTAGGCCGTCGGCCAGGCCGGCGAGCATGGACCGCGCGCCCTCGGCGCCCTGGTCGGAGTCGATCGCTTCGAGCTTGGCCGCCGAGGCGGTGGCCGAGCTGATCGACTGCACGAGCGCCTTGACTTCCTGGGCGGGCGCCTCGTCGAGGGTGATGGTCTCGATGCCCTGGCCGGTGGTGGTGGTGAACACGTACTCGGCGGCGTCGAGTCGGTCGAGGAGGGCCTCTGCCTGGCCGTAGAGGCGGCTCACGATGGCCACTCTCCTGGCCTTGTTGTCGGCGCTGGCGGCGGCGGTCGCGGCGGCGGTGTGTCCGGTGCGCGCCCACGTGAGGTTCTCGCGGGCACCGATGCGCGAGATGGTCGAGTGCGCACGGCCGAGGGTTCGGGCCACGTCTCGGAGAGAATGGCCGTCGGCGTTCATTCGCTTTATCTGCGCGATTTCGTCGTCTGAGACGGGGGTCGTCATGGGCCCTCCCCTCTCGACGGGTCGCCTGATAACCTTGTTGGCATACAAGACATGGATTCGGAGGTGGCCGCGCATGGCCGCCGAGCAGCAGAGGAGGCCCCAGGTGTACGTGGGAATGGCCACCGTGGGCGAGTGGATCGGCGTGTCCGGGGCGAGTGTCGCGGTCTACCGGAAGCGGTACGCGGACACGGATCACCCGTGCCCGGAGCCGGACGTGGTGGTGCGCGAGGGGCGCGAGGTGCCAGGGTGGCTGCCGTCGCGCGCCGGCGAGTGGCAGGCGTGGGCGGCGGGGCGCGTCGGTCCGGGCGTCGGCGGGGGCCGGCCGCGCAAGCAGCGGGAGTAGCTTTTGCTTGTTGGCTTTATTGACTAGGTAACCACTACGGGCATATCCTAGTCGCATAAGCCAACAAGCTTTGGAGCTGCAATGACGCCCGTCCAGACCAGCCAGACCGTCACCACGACCGCCGTCCGGAACAACCGCAGCACCGTCTACGAGGTCGAGTTCCAGGGACGCACGTTCACGCGCATCGCGTTCCGCGAGTACCGGTGGTGCACGATCGTCGAGAGCCCCAACGGGGAGCGGCGGGCCGCCTGGTCGAAGTCGAACACCGAAGCGCTCTACCCGGCGGACGCCGACCCCGCCGACGTGGCGATCGCGGTCATCCTGCTCGCCCAGCCCGACGCGGCGTGATCACGCCGAGCGGTTGCCGCTGGTGCGGCCTGGCCGAGCGCGACCACTTCACGAGGTGGGCCGAGGCGGCAGGCTGGCACCGGTGGACAGAGCCGACGACCGAGCAGATCAAGGCCCGCATGATCGAGCGGGCCAAGGCCAGGTGACACAGCCCCTGCCCCGTCCGGGTGGGGGCTTTCTCATGCTCAGGCGGCCACGGTCCGCAGCTCCGCGCGCTCGGCGGGCGTGGCCGGCACCGCGCGGCCGGTGCGTAGGCACCACTCAACCGCAGCGAGGTCCCAGTAATCGACCAGGGTTCGGCGGCCTTGGGTGCCGAGGCGGCGCACGCCGTACCGGTGGACCCACACGCCGATGGTCGAGCGTGGGGTGTCGAGGCGTTCGGCGGCGTCGGCAAGGGCGATGGGCTCGATCAGGTTGGCCACCCCCTGAAACACGAAAAACCCCCGAGCCGAGGGGCATCGGGGGTATAGATCACCAGCTTGAGACGTGAGTATTACACCAGGTCAGAGCGTTGGCAAGCGGGGTGGCATCGTGCCGCAAGCGCGTGAATCGCTGTGCGGGCACGGCTTGCCACCGGATCCACGATCACAAAATGTGACGCAGATCACACTAGCGTTCGCCGCTGTCCTTGTGGCACCAGCCGCCCGCCTCAATCAGCTTCAAGATCGCCTCAGCGTCAGCCCTGGTCACACGCACACTGCCGTCGAAACGGGCCTGCGTGGACTTCACCACCTGAGCGCGGGAGCCGCCCTGCAACAGGGACCAGCACGCGTTCCGCGCTCGATCGATCGACCGCTCATGGTCGAGCCCCGGGTCGATCCGGCGCAGGCCGGCCAACAGGGCGTCCGTCTGCTGCTCGTCCGGCTTGGGGATCGGGAACGCGGGGGTTGAGCCGGCGTCGGCCTCGGTCCTCGACGAGGGCGCGGTGAGCGACGCCAGGACGACCACAGCCACCAGGAGCGCCAGGACACCGGTCACGATGCCAAGGACCCAGCGCCCCGCCCTCGACTTGCGCCGCCGCCGCGGCGGCATGGGCGGGCGAGCGTACGGCGGGGGCTGCTGCTGCGGAGGTAAGTGCATGGCGTGCAGGCTACGCCCCGCCGATCGGCGCTGTCTCCCCTCAGATCATCCCGCCAGGCCACCACTCCGACGCCTGGGCCGGTAGCTGCTCGTCGCAGTCCGGGCAGAGCCGCGCGAGCAACTCGCCCGTCACCACGCTCTCGACGGGCACCGGCCGAGGATGCGAGCAGCGCGAGGAGCGCAGCACACCCCGGTTGAGCAGCTCGAACCCGATCTGCGTGCCGATCGCCTCGACATCAGGATCGGGCACGGGATCGACCAGGCCCGCCGACCGCATCGCGGACATCATGCCCGCTACCTGGGCCTGCGCGGCTATGACCTCGGCGTGCTGGCGCACGTGCCAGCGCAGGTACGCGCGCATGTCCTCGCGCATCAGGCACCCGCCAGGAAGCCGGCCACGATGCGGCCCGCCTCGGCCGCCGCCCGGTCCAGCGCGACGCGGTACCGCTCGACCCCGCCGGGCTCCAGGATCCACGCCTCAAGAGGCCGCCACGGGCAGCCGCACGAGTACCGGCGCCGCTCCTCGTAGCCGAGGCGGCGCTCCAGCACGCGCAGGGTGCCGTCGAGGCAGGTCGGGCACAGCATGAGGCAGCCTGGCCGGTGCCCGCGCGTGGTCGGCTCGCAGATGGGGCACGCTCCGCAGTGTCGGCACCGCCCGGTCATGGCCGTCTCGTGTTCGGCTGGTCGAATCCCCAATCGGCCGCGTCGCAGGGCGGCTCGACTTCATCCCAGTGCATGAGGTCGTCGAGCAGCTCGGCGAGGCGGTCGAGGAGGCGGCGCACGAAGCCGCGGCGGCGCTGATGTCTCATGCGGCCGAGGATGCCGCCGCCCTCGACGCGCTGGGGGTACACATGCGCCGTTTCTCAGCGGACACACTGCCGCGAACCCTACGATGAGCGACGGGCGGCACCCACTTCTATAAGGAGACTTGTGCCCCCCGAAAAGTCCCTACTGATTGCGCTTTCGGTCGTCGTCGCGACCAGCGTCGCAACTGCCCTCATGCTCGCGGATGGCTCCACATGGCCGGCTTCCCTGTTGACGGGGCTGGCCGCGGGCGGCGCGACGCTGTGGGGCCTGCTTGGGTGGTTCGGCCGCCGTCCATAACACCAATGGCGGACATGCTGCCCATCATGGGCCTGCGAGATCTGACGTCATCTCGCGGGCTATGCCCACAAGCGATTGCCTCTGCCACTCACGCAGGCTCGGCCACAACTCCATGAGCCGTCGCAGAGCCGGATCGACAGGGGTCTCGTCCCGCCGCGCGCCAGCATCCATCTGCCGGTGGATCTCCTCCAGGATCTCGGCAGCGCCCTCACGCCCCACGGAGACGAGCCGGTCAGGTGTGAGCCCGACAACGTAGGCCATGTGAGCCAGAGTGTCATCGGGCGCCACGACCGGTTGGTTCTTTCCTTCGGTTCCGCCCTCGATGTGGTACCAGCGACTTTCGCCCAGCCGCACGTCGGGCGCCTGTTCGCGTAGCAGCTCGATGGCCTTCTTGACGCTCAGACCTCGTGCTTTGCGAGCTACTCGGATGAGAGCGCCCTCAGGTGTTGCCGTCACAGGTGCCCGTCCGGGGTCTCGTACGGCGCACCGCTGTCCGAGATGAGATACGCCTTCTCCTCGCCGCCCACGTACAGGAACGCCACCGCATCATCTACGCCGGGTGTCCTGTACTCGAACATGAACCGGTATGGGATGAACATCGGCTTCGACCGCGTCGGCTCGTTCATGCCGTCCATCATCGCCCACCAGCAGCCCGCCGCGCAGATCGACGGCGCCACGCGGCCACCCGTGACCAGAGCGACCGCCGCCGAGTCACCCGCTGGACCGTTGGGGAGTCCCACAGCGAACGCCCGCACCCCGAGCAGTACAGCTCCGTGAGCGCCGAGACCTCGCACCGTGGGCACGAGTTGATGCTCATCGACAGCACAGGCAGCCGCCGCCCTTGAGGTGCCACTCGACCCGCCACTCGTCCGGCTGGCGGCCGAGGGCATCGCGTCGGCGGGACGCTGAGATCGGCACCAGGCGGGCGCGGTCGTCGCGGCGCGACGTGAGCATGACCGGCGCGAGTCGGATCACGATCCAGGACGGCACCCAGCGGCCCACGGTCCCCTCAGCGGTGATCACTGGCGGCCATGTTCCGCCGTTGTACGCCCATGTGCGGACATGCACGAGCCACCACGCGAGGTGCTGGATCACGGCATCACGCTCCCCCGCATCTGCTGCCACAGCAACAGCTCCCGATACTCGCGCGTGGGGCTCGGGTCGCCCTCGTGGTCCTCGACCACATGCCGCCTGGTCGCGTCGGTGGCCTCCTGCTCGGTGTCCCAGGTGGTGTGCCACGGGCACGGCAGCGCGGGGCAGCGCGCGATCGAGGCCCCGTCGGGCGTCTCGGCGGCGGGCCGGTCCTCGCGGTACACGCCGAGGCTCTCCAGGTGTTCGAGCGCCGTCTTGGCCTCGTCGATGAACGTCTTGAGCCAGGCGGCGGCCTTGTACGGGCGGGCCTCGTCGGCAATGAGTTCCCCTCGGGGCCACTCGCCGATGTGTACCTGCCAGCGCGTCGAGGTGGTGCCGTCACTGTTCGGGGTGTCGCGCGGGCCGACGTAGATGTCAAAGTGAGCGCCGTGGTCCTCGGGTTGGCGTAGGCCGGCCGCGTTGAGCTGCTTTTCCAGCGCGGACGCCCTGGTCCACAGCTCATCAGCCTCGATCTCCAGCCGCTCGGCGCGCTCGTGTTCGATGAGGTAGCCGCCGGCGAACTTGATGCGCTCGGCCTTCAGCTCCTCCAGCTCGGCGCGGGCGGCGTCGAGGTCCTCGCGGAGCTGCTCGGCGTCGGCCTGGTGCTCGGCCGCGAGCGCCTCGGGCGTCTGAGACGCGAGCACCTCGGCCCCGCAGACAACACACACGCGGGGGCCGCCGCAGTTGGTGAGGGCCGGGCCAGGCTCGGTAGGCAGACCAGGGCCGTTCCAGTAGCCATGCGTCGTCCACGGCATCAGGCGTCCCCCGCCGCGAGGCTCTCCAGGAACTCGTGCATGACGCGGTTGTGCCGCGCGTCCGCCAGCGCGTTGTGCTGTCCCTCGGCCTGGACGGGCATGTCCGGGTTGCCGAGGCGCATGCACTCCTGCTTGAGGTCGTTCGTCCACATCGGCACACCCTTGGGCAGGTGGATCATGCGGCCCCAGAGTTGCGCCAGGGCGACGTGATCATAAGCGCCGTACCAGGCCCACAGCTCGACGTCCGGCGTGGCCAGGATGAAGTCACGGACCGCGTTGCGGATCATTCGGCGCGGCATGACCTCGTTACTGGTCATGTCCAGATTGAAGAAACCTTGGTATCGGCTGGACGTCGAGATGCGTCCGTGCGACTTCTGGCCTCTCGTGTCGGTGTGCAGTGGGAGGGACGGAACGACGTTCTCCATGAGCCATTGGTGCTGGCAGATGAGTTCGTGCAGTGAGCCCGTGTCGATCTCTTCGTTGACGGCATAGAACTCCCTGCCGTCCTCGGCAACCATGCCGATCGAAATCAGCTCGATCGTCCGCCCGTCCTCAAGAAATTCGGTGTCGTACCAGATCCTCATGTGGTTCCCTTCGCTGCTGCGCGCCTCTGGGCACGTCGCAGGGCGGCGGCGCGCAACTCGGCCAGCCCTTCGACGTCGTACCGGGTGTTGCACTGGCGGCACCGCGCGCCGGCCAGGTAGCCGAGGAAGTCGATCACCTCGACCAACGCCCTCCACCCGCAGCCGCCGCACGGCACGCTGAGCGGCCGGTCATCCCCGCCGGACTCGGGCAAGCGGGAGACCGCGCGCCGGCGCACGTCGAGGATCTCCAGCCCCGCCCCCGCCCCGTCGAGCTCGACCAGCTCCCGGTCGCGCACCATCGGCGCGGACGGCAGCACGAGCAGCGCGTCAAGGCGGGGGGCGAGCACGGTCACGGCCTGGGCGATCTGCACGCCGAGGCGTTGGCCGCGTGACGCCGCGGTGTCGAGCGGCGGCATGCGCGCGACGTCCCTGACGCGTTCCTCCCAGCTCACGAGGATTTCGGCCATCTCGCGTTGGCTGGCGTCGGCGTCGAGGTTGAGCGGCACCGGCCGAGACTTCGAGGTGGTGACGCGGATGGTGTCGTACGCGCTGCCGCCGGTCATGTCCGCGACGAGCAGATCAGCCATGGCCGCGTACAGGAGCGGCATACCGGTGATCGCCTGGGCGATGAGGGCGCGGTCCTCGTCGCAGAACGGCCGCCAGGTCGGCGCGGGGCCGGCCTTGGTGCGGGCGGCGCAGCGGGGGCCGCGGGCGCATGGGTGCATCTCGTCTGCCACGCGCGCCAGCGTGCCGGGCCGGGCGAGGCGTTGGGGGTACGCGAAAGGCCCCAGCGAGGAGATCGCCAGGGCCTGAGTGGTGCTGTCAGCTCTACCTGGTGATGCCGAGGAGCGGCCCCACGTCCCGCAGGAACGTCAGCAGGCCCTCATGGTCGGCACGCTTCTGCAGGTCCTCAACCGGGGTCTCACCAGTGCCGAGGCCCTGCTTGATGACCTCCTTGAGGATGGCGGCGTACGTGATGCGGAAGCCTTTCACCGTGTCGCCGGCGAACTCGGCGGCGTCGAGCGCCTGACGGTACGGCGCGGCGCGGCCGGCGTTGCCCAGGACCGTGGTGATCAGGTCGGGGAGGTGGAAGGCCGGGCCGCCCGTGAGGCTCTTGGCGAGGCGCTGCCGGGCGTCGAGGTCGCGCTTGATGGCGGTGTTGGCGTAGGAGGTGAGGCGGTCGGCGTTCGCGCTGTTCATGCGTGCTCCAGGGTCGGCGTGCGTCAGCTCTGGTGACGCTTCTGCTGCTGGTCCTTGACGGCCTCTCGACGAGCGAGGGCGCGCGGGCTAAACGGGCTCTCGGGGCTCTTGGCGGCGCGGCGCCGGAGGTCTGCCCACTTCTGCTCGCTGATCGTGAGCGGGGTCTCGGGCAGCTTCCGCTTGCTGGCCATCTCAGGTCTCCTCGGGGGCGTAGTCGTCGGGGTGCCAAGGCAGGCCAGCCGCGAGGAGCACACGCTGTGCGCCCTTCCACGCGCCGAAGAACCGGGCGAAGTCGTGCGGGGCGGCGGTGCTTCTGGCCAGGTAGTCAGCGAGGGCGGCGGGGTTGCGCTGCCAGTGCGCGTGCAGCGAGGCGTCGAGGAGCTGACGGCGCACGAGCGCGGGCGGGGTGGTGCGCAGGTGCTCGATCGCCGCGGCGATGGTGGCCTGTCGAGCAGGAGTGGGGGCCATGGATGTCCTTCCGGTGAGGGACCGGCCCCCGGTTGCCCAGGGGCCGGTGAGGGTCAGGCGGTCGCGGCGCGTTCGAGCTGCTGCCACTCGGCGCGGTCAGCGAGGATGAGCGCCTCCAGCTCGCCGGTCTCCAGCCATGGCCAGCCGCCGCGCAGGGAGCGCCGGGAGAGGTCACGCATGAGCACGCTCGCGGCCCACTCTTCGCCGCGCTCGCGGAGGAGCTGCTTGGACTTGGCGGCGGCGCACGGGTCCACGAACGGGCTTCGCGCGGCCTCGGCGCGGCCCTGGGTGGCCAGCTCGGCGAGCGTCTCGGGGGTGAGAGTCGTCCTCATCGGGCGGCCCGGGTGTCCTGGATCACCAGGGCTCGATGCCACTGAGCTGCCTCGATGATCAGGCCGTTCGCGTCGGCCCCGAGAAAGTAGCCCTCGATCGCGTGGCGCGGCGTCCACTCAGCGATCCAAGCGGCCTTGAGCTCGAACCAATTGGTGAGGTTGGGCTTGAACACGTCGGCTCCTCAGTGCAGGGTGCCGGCGGCGTCTGCGGCGGCGGCCTCGTCGGTCATCTTCCAGAAGCTGATGTACGCGATCACCGCGTGACCCTGGGGGTACTGGTCCCAGTTCGCGAGGTCCTTGACCTCCAGGCCGTACGCGTACCAGGCGGTGCCCGGCTCGTCGTCGATCTGGTTGAGGTGGGACAGGATCGCGGCCTCGCTGTCCTTGGTGAACTCCGACAGGCCGGTGTCGGCGCCGTCGGGGGTGGCGTCGAGCGTCTTCCACAAGGTCAAGCGCTCCAACTTGCCGTCGCTCTGGGCGGTGCGCGACAGCTTGTCCACAGTGAGGCGCCACCGGGTAGCGGTCCGGCCGACGTTGAGGAGGTCTGCAGCGAGTGTGAGAGCGAGGAAAGCGCGCGATGGTCTGGTCATCGGTGCTCCATTCCAGGGTCGAGGGGGTGCTCCCGGGCGCCCGCCCGGGAGCCGAGAGGATCAGGTGCGGCGGCGCCGCATGTTGGCCAGCGACCACGCGGTGTCATCGGCGCTCATGTGGAACACGCCCTCGACGTGCACGAACGAGCCGTCCACGTCGGCTACGGCGCGCTCACCGGTGGGCCGGTGCTCGACCTCGATGACCGCGTCGGGGTGGAGGCGGCCGGCCGAGCGCGCGGCGATGCGCGCCGCGAGGCGGTTGACCGCGAACCGGTAGCCCTGCCCGTCCACGAGGATCATGTACCTGACCGGCCGGAAGCCCATGCGCATGGTCATCTCGATGTCGGTCGCGGTGGGCGTGCGGCCGATGAGCGCCAGCTCGGCGGTCATCATCGTGATGGCGTCGGCGGTGTGGGTGGCGGTCATGTGGTCCTCCGTGGGGTGAGTGGGGGTGGCCCCGGTTGCCCGGGGCCCTGGGGGCGCTACTTGCGGGGGTCGGTGCAGCCGTTGTTCTCGATGGCGAACTCAACGGCCTCGGGGCTGATCTGCTTGGTGTCCACGAGGTCCATGAGGAGGTCGTTCTTGCCGGCCTTTCGGCCGAGGTCTACGAGCGCTTCTGCGAGGTCATCGACGCGGCTGAGGTGGCCGGACTGTACGGCCTTGATGATCCGGTCGGCGATCTTGTGCATCTCGCGCTCGGTGTTCATGTCCGCCCTTCCTTGTTGGCTTATGCGACAAGGTTAATGGTCACCTGGAAACCTTGTCAACAAAGCCAACTCAGAAATCTGTCACGCCGCCCTGACCTCGATGAACGCCCCACGGAACGCCCCCCGAACAGTCCTCGCGCACGGCTGGTAGTGCACCGTCTCGCGCCCACACCCGCAGTGAGGCAGGCAGTACCGAACAGCCCTGATCGACTCGACCTCGACCGCCTCGACCCGCTCGGCCAGCACCCGCCCGTGCTCGACCGCCCACGCGCTCGCACGCTCGTACACCTCGGCCACCCGCGCGCCAGCCACGAGCAGCCGCGGCCCGTCGATGCCCTCGACCACGCACGGCGCGGGCGGGCCAGCGTGTCGGACGCCTCGGCCACGCGGCCGGCGCTTGCGCTTGACGGGCGGCCCCCAGCCCTTCGGCCGGATGACCGCGTGCCACGTCCCCTCAACCTCGGCCGGGTGCGGCACCGGGGCGGCCTGCTCGATGTCGAGGCCCGCGCTGCCGAGCTGGGCGACCAGCTCGGCGACGAGGCGGGGCGGCCCGTCGAGGCGGATGGACGCCCACTCACTCACTGGGCAGCCTCTGGGCGTACATGACGAACTCCTCGCGACCGTTGCCATGGCTGCCGGAGGGGCTCCACTCGATGATGCGGAACAGCTCGCCGTTGATGATCACGCGAGCGTTCTCGTCGAGGTTCGCGGGCGGCTGCTCGGCCGGCGTGCTGCTCAGCTCCTTGCCGTCGAGGATGGCGAGGGTGTCGCGGGCCTGGTCGATGGCCCCGAGCCGTATCGACGTGGCGACGACCATCTCGGAGAAGCGACGTACTCGGGCGATGGCCTCAATCTCGGCGCGGTGCCGCTCGATCTCGGCCACCAGGCGGGGTACGGCGGTGAGGGCCTTGGTGCCGTGCGGGCCGAGGAGCGCGGACTCACTCAGCCACGCGGTGTAGGCGGCGTGGATCTCGGCCAGCTCGTCGGGGGTGAGCAGGGCGGGAGTGGTCTTCTCAGGCATCCTCGGTCTCCTTGATGTGAAGCGTGTTGATGGTGCGGGCCTGGACAGCGCAGCGCAGCGCGAACCCGGCGGCGATGGCGCCGGTGAGGCCGAGGTCGAAGTCGCCGAACATGAGCCGCCAGGCGGCCGGGATGGCGAGCGCGATGAACGCGAGGTGGTACGGGAAGGTGTTGCGGGACATGGGAGGTTCCTTCACGTTGAGGGGGTCTCGCGGCGCTCGATCTCGGCGGCGAGGTACGTGGACGCCAGCGCGAGCGCGGCCGACACCACCTCGTTCCCGATGCCCTGGTCAACGGCGGCGAAGAACAGGTCACCGGCCGTGCGGTGGTCGCCGTTGGCGTTCGCGGTGAAGATGCGCGCCGCAGTGACCATCTCGGGCGGCAGGTCCATGTCGGAGATGTCGCACGGCTCGCCGGTCTCGGTGTTGAACGCGAGCAGGCCGAAGAACTCGCCCTCGTCCAGCTCGACGCCGGCGACCTTCTTGACGGCCTCAGCGAACCCGAGGGTGGCGCCGAACAGGGCAGGCCATCCGCACTCGGCGAGGGCGTTCATGTTGGTGTTGACCATGTCCTCGTCGTCGCTGATCGCGCCGCCGAGGGCGTTCATGACGAGGTGGGCCTGTCGGAGGGTTTCCTCGGGGGTGAGCACGGGCTCTCCTTCGCTAGATGATCTTGGATGAGGCTGATTCCTGGCCCGCGATAAGTGGTGTTATCGGGGGTTAGCGGGCTTAATGATCTTTGAGAAGTTCAGTTCTCGGTGATCAACTCGGGCGAGGCGATCACGGATGATCTGGCGGGCCTCGGCGATCTGGATGTCGCGCTCGGTCATGACGTGCGAGGAGAGGTCAGCCCACTCGCCGCCCAGGAGGACGGCGAGCCGGACGGCCTTGCCGCTGATCACGCGGCCTCGTCGAGCAAGGCAGGCACACGCCGACCCGTGGCGACGGCCACGACATGCGCAGCAAGCAGCGGCGGGACAGCGTTGGCAATCTGCAGGAACCGCTTGGACTCGCTGCTCTGGAACGGGTAATCAGCCGGGAAGCCCTGCAAGATGGCAGCCTCGGACAGCAGAAGGGGCCGTTTCTCCAGGTCAGTTCGACCATCGACGCGAACCCAGTGGAAGTCACGTCGGGCGTGGCCGGCCACGAGGGTGGCGGCGGGCTGGTCCAGGCGGCGCTCTGTAGCGTTCGCGCGCTTACTGTGCCGCAGAACCCACCACGAACGCGCCTTCTCTGTCAGCGCCCACGAGGGCCCGTCACAGGAGAACTCGTTGCCCCCCGATGTCTTGCGGTTCCCGCGAGTGTTGATGCGGAGTCCGGCGGGCAGGTCGAGGGCCTGCGCCATGGATACCCATCTGGGCCGGTGCTCGCCGAACAGGTCGATCCCGTGGTCGTGCTCTGTGTGCGTGGGCGGTGGCGCTGCAACTTCTCGCACACGTGAGGCAATGAGGATCGCGCGCCGGCGGGTCTGCGGAACGCCGTAGTCGGCGGTGTTGAGGATGCCGACCCACGCCGAGTAGCCCCAGGCGCGCAGCACCTCGGCGTACTGCCGCCACAGCGGGAGCACGTCGGGAACCTCCTCCATGGCGACCCACTCGGGCCGTAAGTCGTACAGCCAGCGCATCGGCTCAGCCGCGAGGAGGCTTCGCGGGTCCTTGCACGCGGCGAGGAGCGCGGGGCGGGTGTCGCGGCCTTGGGCGAGGTCGTGAACGCACTGGTGCACGAGTGGCTGATCGACGAGGCCCAGGCCCTTGCCGGCCCGTGACCACGCCTGGCAGGGCGGCGAGGCGATGAATCCGCAGATGAGGCAGGCGAACGGCTTGGTCGGGTAGGCGGCCACGTCCGTTTGCACGGTGGCGTGGCCGGCGGCGACCCGGGTACGGCACGCGGCGGTGTCCCATTCCAAGCCGAGGGCCTTGAGGCCGAGGAGGCGTAGGCCCTCGTCCCAGCCGCCAGGCCCGGCGAACAGATCGACGATCACGGGCTGCCCGCCGGCTCCGTGAGGACCGCGCGGGCAACCGCGACGGCCTTGGACACGTCCCGCCGGTGGCGGGGCGAGAGCTGAGGATTGAAGTCGGCGGCCCTGGCCGCGTCGTCGAGCAGCTCGGCGAGTGGCTCGGCGTGAGCGGCGGTCATCTGGCGGGCGCGAGCAGCGGCCTGGCGCAGGGTCTCGGCGTCGGTCACTTGGCCACCTCGGCGGGAAGCGGCGGGCAGGCGTGCAGCTTCCGCGCGGCGTCCAACTCGGCCAGGTCGTCGCCAGCGTCCACCCGCGCCACCTCGCCCCGGCACGCGCCGCACAGCACGACCACCCACCCGCCATCGTTCCGGCGCTCCCACGCGTCGAGCAGGCCAGCGATCGTCTCCATCTCGGCGGCGGCCACGTCGAACATGCGGCGCGTCTGCTCGCGAGTGGCCTGGTCGGCGTTGCGGGCGAACTGCTCGGCGTACCGGCGGTAGTAGGCGCGAGCGTGGTCAACGGTGGGCGGTCTGCCCACGATGTCGGCGACCCGCTCGGCGATGCGCACGCCGTCGAGGAGGCTGATGACGGCGTTCATCTCGTCTCTGATCGCGCGGGCGCGGTGGCGTGCGGCGCGGTCAGCGTCCGGGCTCGCGAGGGTGGCCAGGGCGGCGTGCAGGCGGCGGTCGATGTACCGGCCGAGGGGGGTGTCGAGCGGCGTCGTACGCGCGGCGCTCTGACCGACCGTTCCCGCGTGAGGCGTGTGGTTTGTCATGGCTTCTCCTGTCTGGCCTGGGCGGGGATCTGCTCGGGCTTGGTGCCGTCGATCTGGGCGAGGTTGATGAGCTGGTGCATGGTGGTGGTCCAGGGCTGGCCGAGGTTGTCGGCGGTGGTGATGGCGTTGCGGATGGTGGCGGGGGTCCAGTGGGGGCCGCCGCGTAGGGCTATGAGGAGGTCGATCAATTCGGGGTCGGCGCGGAGCATGTGTGGTCTCCTCCCGGTTCGAGGCGCTGAGATCGTCTGTGCGGGCTTGTGGGGGCTCGGGTGGCCCTGGGAGCCCTGCGCGGGGGCGTTGGGCCGTCTGTGGCCGTCTGGGGGCCGCACGGGGTGGACTGAGGTGGACTGAGTCCTACTCGGGTGGACTGGTGAGGGCGCGGGCGGCGTCGTGTCGGGCCTGGTGGCTCTGCGGGAGGGGCTTCTGTATGGCGTTGGTGCAGGAGGTGTGCGGCATGGCCTGGCACCAGGGGCATTGGATGGATCGGGCGAGCTCCTCGGCGGGGTTGCGGCCTCGGGCGCGGAGGAACTCGGCGGGGGGCGGGCCTGGGCGGCGCTGTCCGGCGGGGAGGGCGCGGGGGGTGTCGATGTGGAAGCCGTCGGCGCGGCGGCGCAGGTTGGCGACGAGTTCAGCGCGGTAGGCGGTGGTGTCGTCGGGGTTGGGCGGGGCGGGCAGGAGCTGGCCGGCGCCGCGCTGGTCGCGGATGCGGCGGACTTCGGCGAGCACGTCGGCCAGCGCAACGAATGACTGCTTGCGTACGAGCGACTGAGCGGCGGCCTCGGCGTCGGTGGGGCTGACGAACGCGAGCCCGGACTTGTGCCACTCCGAGGCGGTTCCGGCTTCCCACTGGAAGGTGGGGAACTTGAGGCCGAGGGCGCGAAGGAAGGTGACGGTCTCGGTGGGGGTCACGGTGTTACTCCACGTGTCCGGGGATGACGATCTGGTGTGCGGTGGCCTGTCCGTGGCCGGTAGCGGCGGCCTCGGCGGCGAGGGCGTGGGCCATGGCCTCTTGGTAGGCGGTGGCGTTGCCCTGGGCGTTCCTGCTCTTAGGGGTCTTGGACTTCTCGGCCTTGGCGGCGAGCCACAGCTTGGGGAACTGCTTGCGCAGGGTCGGCACGCTGAGGATGTTCCGGTGCCAGAACTCGTCCCCGTGGGCCCATTCGATGGCGCCGATGATCTGCCGTTCGGGGATGCCGTCGAGGTCGATCATGCGGCGGGCGGCGTCGCGCCAGCCTTGGCCGATGGTGGGGCGGGGCAGTCCGTGGGCCTCGATCGCGTCGGCGAGGTGCTTGCAGACGCGTTCGACGTCGAGGCGGGGCGGGGTGTCGGAGACCTTGGCCGGTGTGGCGCTGCTGCTGGGCTTGGTGCTGGCCTGCTGCGGTGAGGCGTCGGCGTCGTCCGAGCCGTGAGGCTCGGGGCTACCTGTATTGGTACGAGAGGGAGAGGTAGGAACCTCCCCCTTAGCCCCTTTACCCCTAGAAGTCTTCGCGGATGGCTTCGGGGAAGTCTTTCGGGAACCCTTTCGCTTGAGCCGCTCATCAGCGGTTTTGGCCAGGTCGGAAGGGGCGGGCGGGCCGCCCATCTTCTCCACGAACACGGCGTGCTCGGAGCGCACGTTGGCCGTCGTGTCGGAGGTGAAGAGGTCGGGGATGCGCAGCAGCTCGGCGAGCAGGGCCGCGCGGATCTTGGCCGAGTCGATAAGCAGGGCGGAGTTCCTCGCGGACCGCATGAGGTTCGGCTCTTTCCAGATCCGGTCAAGGCGGATCAGGGACCTGATGAGGAGCTCCTCTGTGTCCTCGTCGGTCACGATCAGCGCGCCAGCCGCAGGAGGGTTGGCGGAAGGGTTCAGCGAAGGGTTTCCGGAAGGGTTCAACGCCGGGGGTTTGGCCAGCTCAGCGAGCGCATCGCAGACGTCGGCGACGGTCAGCCCCCGGGCTTTGGACGCCCACTTACGCTCGCGCAGGATGAGCGTCCCGCAGTAGGTGAGATCGGCCTGCGACAGGAGGAAGAGGAAGAAACGCTGGCCGTTCGGCGAGAGCGCAAGAAAGTGCTCGTCGTCCCAGATGCGGACGAACACTCTCGCCTCAACACGTGGCATCGGGTCGTGCTCCGTTCGATGGTCAGACGTGGGTCAGGCAGGGAGAGAGCAAGCCTCGGCGCTGGTGGGTGGCTCCTCGGGCAAGAGGCCGCGTTGCCGCCACAGATCCATGAGGTCGGTCTGGCCCTCTATCGGGGGCGGGCACGAGCTACAGAGCCGACCGGCAGGCGTCCCGGGCTGAGGCTGCTTGCTGCCCGGCGCGATCTGGCCCCACTTGCACGCAGCAATCCCGGCCGCCTCGACCTTCTTCTCAAGAGACCTGATGCGGTAGGCGGTGCGCGGGTAGAAGAACTCGATCTCGTCCAGCTCGCCAGGCTTGGCGTACGCGCCGCAAAGGCATTCGCCGGACATGTGAAGGTGCACGGAGACCGGGTTTCGCGGCACGATGTAGCGCTCTCGGTACTCGTGCATCTGCTCGTTGGTCCAGTGCACGATGGGCGAAACCCAGACGATGCCGCCCTGCGGGTCAATCTCCTCGGCGTTGCGGAACCGACGATCCGACTCGTCCCAACGCATGCCGGCCAGATACATCAACTTGCGAGAGCGGCCCTGCGTCCCGATGATCTCCGCGCGGTTGCGCATGAGGGGCTCGTCCTTAAGGCGCCGATACATGACGGCATGTCCGGGCGGGCCAGGGAAGCCCTTCCAGACGGGGCGGATGCCCGCGTTGGGGCCCGTGCGGGCGAGCACCCTGCCGAGGACGAGGTCCTCGTACGAGTCGCGCGGGTGCAGCTCTCGAAGCGGCAGCGACCACTCACGTGTCAGGTCACGGACGTAATCGCGCGTCTCTTCGATCCCGATGCCGGTGTTGACGTGGACAACCGCGTCATCGGCCGAAGAGTCAAGGTATTCGCGCACAAGGTGCAGCAGCACCGTCGAGTCATTGCCACCAGAGACGAGGGCTTGCCTGCCCACGATGGGGTAGCGGTCGAGCGCCTCAGCGATGATGTCGCGGCTACGGACGATGGCCTCGTCAAGGGTGCGCGCTGGAGGTCGCTCGGCAGCCTTGGCAGGCTTGCCGTTGACGGCGTCGGGCATGCCGGGGAACATCCCGGCCGGATGGATCTGACGTCCCACTAGTTCATTCCTTCGTTGTGCTGGTTGGCGCTGTCGCTCCCGTAGACGGCGCCGCGGCTACTGGTCGGGGGTGGCACCTCCCTTGCGGAGGCGGGCGCGGCGTTCCCGCTGCTCGGCGACCTCGGCCATGGCGGCGGCCCGCATCTCGGGGGAGGCGCGGCGCTTGCCGGACGCGATGGCGCGGGCGTCGGTGGTCCACGTGTCCGAGGGGACGTCGAACCGGTTGTACGGCGTCCACCACTCGCACTGGCCGCAGTAGCAGCGGCGGGGCGGGCACGCGGTCTCAGGGGGCTCGGGCAGGCCGGCCAGCGCGGCGGGGGTGTGGTCGGCGCACCGGTGCCCGGGGAGGTAGCGGCGGGTGGGGGTGGCGCCACAGTTCCCCGTGGCGCCGTTCGGGTAGCGGCAGGGGTCCACTACTTGCCGCCGCCCTTGATGGCGCGGAACGCGGCCTTGATGGTGGCGAGCTCGTCGAGCTGGGGCTTGACCTGGTCGAGGCGGGCAGTCAGGGCGCGGTTCTCGGCCTCGGCGTCGTCGGCGCGGGCCTGAGCGTTGATGAGGTCGGCCTCCAGCTCGGCGACGCGCTTCTCGGCCTTGCGGGTCATCTCCTCGGCGTGCCGGGCGCGACGGTCGGCGGTGTCGCGCTGGTCCCGCAGGCCCTGGACTTCCCCCTCGGCGACCTCGGCGGCCTTCATCTCGCCCTCGGCGATCTCCTCCCAGCCCTTCGCGATCTCCTCGGCCTTGTCGATGCGGGCCTGCACCTCCTTGATCCACGTCAGTGGGTCGGAGAGGTCCAGCTCGTCGGCGGGCGTGTCCTGGGTGGGCTCGACGGCGGGCGTGGGCTCCTTCAGGGCGGCGATGACGGCGGCCTCGTGGTGGTGGAGGGTGGCGACGATGCCCTCGGCGCCCTGCGGGGCGGTGGCCCTGAGGACGCCGCCGGAGGGGTCGAGGGTGACGCCCTGCTCGCGGGCGTGCTCGATCAGGTCGGCCGTGGTCCAGGTGGGCGGCATCTCGAACTCCTCGGGGGCCGCGTCGGTGGCCATGCGGCGGATGCGGGCGCCGAAGTTCGCGAGGGCGCGCGGTTCCTTGGCGTTGACGGGGATGAACACGGGCGGGTGAGGGGCGGGGCCGGTGATGACCCATTTGTTCGTGCGGTAGGCGACGGCGAGCCCGGCGGTCTCGGCCTCTTTGAGGAGGGGGGCCACGGGGGGCTTGGGCTTGGGGGTGGTCATGCGATCCTCTCGGAAAACCTTGTTGGGAATGCCGACAAGCTACTGAGCAATGGAAACCCTGTCAACAAGTACAACTAGGTTTCCTGGGTGAGTCAGGCCGCCCGGACGGCTCCGCGCCGCTCCCGCCGTTTCGCCGACTTCCGCCGCTCGAACTCCCGCGCGGCGGCCAGCGTGAGCAGGCCACGACCGCCCGCCTCCCGATCCCGCGCGCACCTGTGCAGCTCGGCCGGCTCCAGCGACGACACCTCGCGCTCGATCGCGGCGGCCAGCGCGGACGGCGGCAGGTCGATCAGGTCGTCATCCCACTCAGCCGGCCGAGGCCAGCCCGCGCGCTCCGCACGGGCCTTCACCCGCCGAGACCCGAGCGTGTCGGGCGGCGTCTGGGCCCACAGCTCGGAATACAGCCGCTCGATCGCCCGCGCGGTCGCCGGGCGGACGTACTTCTGCCTGGTGAGACGGCCGAACAGGTCAGGGTGGCCGAGACGGCACTCTTGCTCTGAGATGGGCCACCCGAGCGCGGCGAGGGCCTCCATGCGGCGGCGGGAGCCGTACGGGAGAACCCCGCGGGGGTGGCGCTGGGGGACCAGCGTGAGTCTCAAGGCATCTCCTCGGTAGCGGCGGGGATCTCCCAGACGCGGATGACCGCGCCGGGCTCGGGTAGGGCGTCGGGCTCGCCGGGCTGGCCGATGTAGACCTTGGCGGCGCACCGGTACGCGACAACGCGGGCGTCATCGCGCCACACCACGCCGGTAAGGGCGTCCTCCGTGGCGCGGATGAGCTTGGACAGGTCGGGAGCGGACGCGGGCAGCCACCAGGCGCGGCGCGACCACGGCAGGCCGGCGGGCCACCAGGTCGGGCGGCCGGTCGGCCTGGCCCGGACGGTGAACACCATCTCGGCGACGATCTGGCCGTCGAGCGGCGCGGGGTGGCCGGCGGCGGCCATGGCCACGGCGGCGTACTCGGCCACCGCGCGCCGCCAGGGCTTGAGCCGCTTCGACATTTCGACCATGACGCCCTTGCCGACGTGCTTCTTGGAGCCTTGGGGGGCGGGCTGGCCGAGCACGACGACCTCAAGCCACGGCCGAGGAGGTACGGCGCTGCCCCGCGCGAGCGTCGTACCTCCCTCGGCCCCGTTCACTGGGTCTCGCCCATCGCCCACGCGGCCTCGTCGGTCATGGAGCCGCGCAAGGCGGCCATGTCGAGCAGCTCGGTCGCGTCGGGGTCATGCGCGATGGCGAAGCCACGGATGTGGTCGGCGGCCTCCTGGTCCTGTCGGGCGCGTCGGCGGCGGGCGGCCAGCGCGAGCACGCGGCGGATGCGGTACCTCACTTCTCCTCCTGGTCCGGCTTGAGGGCGTCGATGAACGCGCCGGCGAAATAGCGATTGATGGCCTCCTCGAACGCGGCCTCGAACGCGGCCACGCTGGCGCGGCGGCGGTGGCGGATCACGAGCGCGGTCACGACGGCGGCCACGGCCAGCACGAACGAACCGGTCAGGAGCATGAACGTGGTGGTCACAGGCTCGTCCTCCGTCCGCACGCGGCGCCGGCGGGGCTGCCGTCGGCGGCGTGGTAAATGCCGTTCTGCTCGTCCTTCGTGATCGGCGCGAGGCACACGCCGCACTGCTCGGACGGGAGGAAAGCGGAGGGCCGCACAGCCGTCATGAACGCTTCGAACGCCCGGTCAGTGGTGGGCTCCTGCACGGGCGCCGGGACACCCGAGCCCGCCGAAGCGGTGGCGGCGGGCATGCGGTTGAGGTGGCGCTGCAGCACCGTCGCGAGGCGGGCCTCATCGATCTGCCGGGCGGTGGCCGCGTCGCGCAGCTTGGTCAGTCGGGTGACCTCGCTGTCGAGCTCGACCCGCTCGGCGGCGGCCTCCTGGGCGGCCTTGGCGTGCTGGGCCTGCCGGTCGCGCAGGTAGGCGATCAGGGTCTGATCGGCATCGTCGCTCGTGACGGGCGGCCGGTCGTACGCGGTTGTCATGATGTCCTGTCCTTTCAAAGGATCGTGTGAGGGCCTGTGATGGCGTGTGGGGGCCGATGCGGCGCCGCCCGGGGAAGAGGGCCAGGCGGCGCCGCACCGGGGGTCAGCGGCGGGTGTGGCCGATGCGGACGATCAGGTCGCCGATCGTCTCGCTCTCGTCGATCTCGTTAGTGACCAGCTCGCCGAGGCGGTTCATCGACTTCAGCTCGTGGTGCATCTGACGCAGGCGGCCCTTCGAGGTGCGCGGCTCAAGGGCCTCGTCGCGGTAGTCCGTGGCCTTGCGCGGGGCGGCCTCGCCGCGCTCGATGTTGTGCGCGTCGGGGTCAGTGTCGCGAGTCGGCACCATGCCGCCGTGGAACAGCAGCGTGCGCAGCGCGACCGCCTGAGCCTTGGCCGTCCCCTTGTCGCCGGAGTCGAGGGATTCACCAGCGGCAGAGGCGGGCATCCAGTCGCCCATCGGGCCCCAGATGCGGTACTGCACGATGACCGTGCACTCGCGGGTGGCCTTGCCCGTCGAGGTGGTGGCGGGCGCGTAGTTCGCCTGCACCTCGGTGGGCATGATGATCACGCCGTGTCGGCGAGTGACGGGCGCGTACGCCTCCATCGCGCGGTCGATGCCCCGGTAATCGAACCGCACACCCTCCGTGGGCTTGTCGAGCTTGGCCACGGCGCGGATGTCGCGCATGACGCGCATGAACGCGACGTGCACGGGGATCTGGGGCGGGTCGTCGCTGCCGGTTTCGGCCTCGTACGCGAGGACCTCAGGCGACGGCCCCTCGGGCTCACGCTCGGGCAGGCCCCAATCGTCGGCGGCCGGCGGCACGGTCTCCTGCGCCTCGGCGGGCTGGCCGGTCGCCTCGGCGGCCTTGGCGGCGGCCTTGGAAGCCAGGGACATCAGGCGGTTCCCTTCTTGCGGTAAGCGGAAGCAAGGTTGATGGCGCGCTGCGTCGTCTCACGCACGCACGCCTGATAGGCGTCGGGGTACTGCTCGGCCATGAGCTCCAGGTCCACGGCGGGGCGGCCACGCCGGGAGGTGTACGAGAAAGCAGGCTCGTCGCCGTACTTGGCGAACTCGCCACCGTCGAGCAGCGCGACCGCCTCGACCTTGGCCAGCTCCTTAGCGGTCTTGGCCGCTTTCTCCTTCAGCCGCTCGTCCTCGTACCGGCCGAGGATCTCGACCACCTCAGAGCCGAGCTCCACCGTGCCCTCACGCTCGGGGTAGAGCGCGCCGTACAGCTCGACGAGCCGCTCGGGGTCGCCGGACGGGTACGGCTTGCGCCCGGTCATGATCCGGTCGCGCATGTTGGCCGCCGCGGTGACGATGTCCGAGATGATCTGCTCGTTGCCCTCGCGGCGGATGACGGTCTGCCGGTAGTCGTTGCCACCGATGAGCACGCCCACGTGGACGTGGTCATAGCCGGTGACCTCGATCTGCCACAGCGTCTGGGCGAGCACGTCGTCAGGGACGGCTCGAACCCATTTGTCCGCGACGAACGCGTTCCTGGTCTTGATCTCCAGCGCGCAGGACTCGCGTGTCTCGCGGTTGAGGGGGCACTCCAGGATGCGCCGGTCCAGCGTGCAGGTCATCCAGGGCCGCTTGATGTTGGCCACGATGCCGACGCGCCGCACGACGCTGCGGTTTCTCCTCGCCCACTCTCGGGCGATCGTCTCCTCGTGCAGCTTGCCCCAGAGGGCGGCCTCGCCGGCGTCGTCCTCGGGCAGCTCGCGGCGCTTGATGTGGAAGACGTGCAGCGGCGTCTTGTACCCGACTTCGAGGATGTCGGACACGTCGGAGGAGCCGATGCGGGTGGTGCCGTCGCGGTGGTCGCCGCGGCGGGTGGCGAGCCATAGGTCCTCGGGGGCGTCCGCCGGGAGGAGGAGGCGGGCGGTGGGGGTGACCCGCCGCCCCACGATGGGGGCGGCGGGCGCGATGGCCTGGGCGGTCACTCAGCCGCCTTGGCGTAACCAGCGCTCAGCACGGCGCGGGCGAGGGTCTCGGCAGCGTACTTGGGAAGCTGGGCGGCGCCAACGAGCAGCACGGCGAGGTCACTCACCGCCTTGTTGGTCTTCTCGGCCTCGATCAGGTCAGCGGCGGCGGCGAGGTGCGCGGCCCGCTCGCGGGCGGCCTGAGGCGAGTGCCAACGCAGGTCGGTGTACGCATCAACCTCGCCGCCACTGATCCACTCGCGCAGGGCCTCGGGGCTCGGCCGGTCGAGGATGATCGGCGCGGGCTGGCCAGCCGCCTCATACAGCTTGGCCACGAACTTGGGCAGCTCGTCAGCGGGCATGAGCACACCACAGGTTCGGGCGATGTGCACGGTGTTCGGGTTGTTCGGCGCGCTGCTGATGGCCAGCTTGTCGCCATCGCGGTCGGTGAAGCGGTACACGGGCATCAGGAACCGTCCTCGACCATCTCGACGACCTCGGCCCACCGGTTCGACACCGCGCGCAGAAGCGTCTTGTCACGCTCCATGTCAGCGGTCGCCGACTCCCACAGCCCCTCGTCGCGGAACTGCTCGATCTCGGCCGAGATCAGCGCGTCGAGGGTCGTCGGGTCGAGCGCGTCGAGCTCCCACGAACTCGTGCCGTGCGCCTCGATGTACGCGCCATACCGCGAGTCGGTGGTCTTGGCCGGGTTCGGCGGCGGCGAGTACCGGATGACCTGGTCCATGTTGAGCGCGATCCGGTGAACCTCGACGTCGGCGCCGAAGAGGGCGAACCGCTCCTCGATGTCGCGAGTCATGTCGATCCCACTGGGGTCGTGGTCGCCGAGGTGAATCACGATGCAGTGCTTGCCCTGGTCCTGGTAGCGGCGCATGCGGCGCGCGGCAGTCCACAGCTCCGACTGGCTGGTGTAGCCGCGGCAGGAGAAGTGATCCACCTGGTAGCGGCCGGCCGCACGACCGACGACGCCGCTCAGGGCATCTTTCTCAACCCAGACCTCGACGCGGTACGGCTGCGTCTCCCAGCGGTCGGTGCGGTAGCCGTACGCCGAGTTGGTGATGATGTCCTCGGGGTTGTCCCAGGTGGGCAGACCGCGCAGGTTGCGCGTCCGGTCGGTGATGTGGTCCCAGTCCAACTGGCCGGCCAGCCTGGCATCGTTGATGATGCTGCCGAGCCGCTTGTAGGACTTCTGCGTGTTCTCGATCAGGTCGGCGGCGACGAACCGGTAGTACAACTGCCTCAACGTGAGGTCGAGGCCCTGCGCGGCGTAGTCGCGGCAGAACCGGTCAGCCTGCTGGATGATCCGCATGTGGGCGTCGGTGAAGTTCTTCGGGACGTATGTGATGCGCGGCATTAGGCGCTCCGGGGGGTGTAGGGGGAGGTGTAGCGGGCGCCGGTCTTGGCGCAGATGCCGGGCTCGTCGGCCCAGTCGAACCGGAACGGGTCGAGCCACAGCTCCTCGGGCTCGTCGGCGAGGGCGGGCAGGCCGGCGTCGGGGCGCAGCCAGGCGAGCAGCCGCCTCACGTGAGCGCCTTGGCGAGCAGCTCAGCGTCGTCCAGCTCGTGCCCGTCAACGGCGATCCACGCCGTGACGTGGGCGGTGCCGCGCTGACCGCTGACACGCAGCTCACCGTGAGGGCTGGTGGTGTAGCGGCGCACGGTCCACCGCGCCCCCGTGAGGTGCTCGACGTAGGCGCGGGGCCGGTCGCGGTTCTCCAGGCCACGGCCAGGCAACTGGATGAAGGCGGTCAGCTCGTCGGAGTCCCAGTCGCGGACGATGTTGTAGCCGTCGGGGACGGGAAGGCCGGGGATGCCGGCGAGGTCAGCGAGGGCGGCCAGAGCGGCGGCCTGCTGCTCCCCCCTCGTCAGGGGCTGAGGTGAGATGATGGTCATGTCCTGCCTCTCTCGGTGGGGACAATGGGGCGTCCGGCCGTAGCGGGACCGGGCGCCCTCTCGTGTGTTCAGGCGGTGTAGCGGCGGCCAGGTGTGGCCGACAGGTCCACCGCCGGGGCGGTCTTGACCGTGCGGCTCGTACGGCGGCGCGGGGTGCCAGCGGGGAGCGGCGTCGGCTCGGGGGCCTGCGCGGGCTCCTGCTCGGCGGTGATAGCCGTCTCGCCGCGAGCGTGCGCGGCGACGACGAGGGCGAGCTGAGCGTCCGTGTAGTGGATCTTTCCGCCGATTCGGGTGTGTTCGAATCCCTGGGTGGCAAGGGTCTCCAGCAAGTTCGCGGTGACCTTGCCCCCGATTCGGCGCGCACCCTCGATGCTGGTGAAGACCCGATACGAGGGCGCGGGCTCAGCGGCGATCGCAGGCGCGTCAGTCTCGGCTGAAGTCGGCTCATGACGCGTCGGGGCCAGATTGGGGTTACCCGAAACGTTGGTGATCTGCGTCACATCGATGCCGAGTTCAACAGCGAGGGACTCAAGCGTTGAGGCGGAGGCGGACCGCTTCCCCAGCTCGATATTCCGCAGCGATTGCTGATGGATCCCGACGCGTTGGGCCAGCTCACGCACCGACAGTTCGGCCCGCTCACGGTGATCGCGAATGAGGGCGCCTTGCCTCTCGCGAGGCGATGTGCTTGGACTCACATGGACAAGACTAGGACTCAGATGGACTCACATGCAACATGAGTCCACGTTGCGCTTGGATTCACTTGGACTCACAATGCTGAATCAAGGACTCACCGAAACGCACTTCGGCCCGCTATCTGCGGGGTGCGCATGGTCTGACCTGCACAAAGGCGTGCGAAACTAGGATGTCCTAACCAGACTCACATTGGACTCAGCATGTCTCCCACCAACCGTGGACGCTCCCTGACGGAGCGACAGCGGACGGCATGGCGGCAGCTCGGCAAGCTGCTTACGGCCAGACGCGCCGAGATCGACCCCCGATACGTCAACCGAAAGAAGTTCTGCGAGGAGCGCCGAGTCACCTACAAGGTGATCCAAGACATCGAGGGTGCCAGACGCACGAACTTCTCCCCAGAGATGCTCGCCGCGCTTGAGGCCGCGTACGACCTGGAGCCGGACGCCATCACGGAAGCCACTGAGGCCGGCCCCGTGGAGTCGCTCAGAACACGAATACGTTTCAGCGAGATCAGCACTCCAGACGGAACGCTGTTGGTCCCTGATGTTCCCGCGAACATGACAGAGGAAGAAAAGGCGGTGGTTCGGGAGTCGGCCGCTCGCCTTGCCTGGGATATCGTTCGCCTGCGTCAGGAGAGTCAGGATGGGGTTTCCGAGCTTCCTGACAACACTTGAGGCTCCAGGTAACAAAATCAACACTTTTTCTCGATCGGGAGTTCGCATCTGGTAGCGCCCCGTGCCGCTGTGTACGTTTTAGCCCCCGAGCACGAAAAACGTGATAGATCCTCACTTCCGAGCAGACCCGGGGGGCGTCTGTGAAGCACTGCAACATCGTCCTCGCGTCCGCAGACCGGCTCAGGGGGAAGCCAGTCGGTGCCCTGTTACCCAAGACCGGCGGCCTGACCGTCCTCATCGACAGGGATCAGATCGATAAGGCCCTGATCCGCCCGCTTCTCGACCAGACCCGCGAGCGCCTCGGCCACCTCCAACGGCGGATCTCCCCGACCGACCGCCCAGCCCTGACCTTTCACCTGGTCTCCGCGGACGTGTCCGACCCCGGGGCGCTCGACATCACCGCCACCGACACCGACGTCTGGGAAACCCTCCCCCGAGACGCGTGCACGCCCGAGCTGATGCGGTACGCCGCCGTGCTCGGCAGCGACATCCTGAGGTGGTTTCAGCCGACGGCCGACCGCCGCGTATCGGCGCCCTTGCCCGCCAGGAGTCGGGCCTTTGTTGCACCGTTCCAAGCAGCTTAGGAACACGCCGTGAAAAATCTTGAAATCATCCTCGCGTCAAACGACCGGTTGGAGGGGCGCCTCGTTGCCGTGCACCTGACTGCCACCTCGATCACGGGGCTGGTCAACCGGGATCACATCGATTCGGCAATCATCCCGGGTATCGTGGCCGCCTCCCGCGCGGCGTTCGCCAACTTCCGCCGACGGGCCACACCGACCGCCACACCGGCGCTGCGCTATCACCTGCTCGGCGCGGACATGTCCCTGGCAGGCGGGCCCATCATCCTGGACCCACGAGCCACGCCGGGTGAGATCATCGAGTATCTACCCCGGGACTCGTGCACGCCCGAGATGCTCCGGTATGCCTCCCAGATCAGTACCGAGGTGCAGCGGTGGTACGAGCCGCCGCCCGGTCTCGTCGGACCATCCCGCAGACCTCCCCCGCCCATCCCGCCGTATCTGCTGGCTAAGGAGGCCAGCTAGGCACAGAGAGAGGACACATGGCTTACCCCGAGTACAGAGGAAAGGACCGCCACGGCCGCGACCGCTGGCGCGTCAAATGGCCCGACCCCGCACGGCCAGGCAAGGAGTTGCAGGCCAGCCGAGACGAGTTCGGTAACTACTTCTTCACCAGGGAAGACGCTCAGAACTACGGCGATGCCCAAGAGGCCGACATCCGGCGGGGCCAGTTCAAGGACCCCAGGGCCGCCGAGATCAAGTTCCTTGAGTGGGCCACGTCCTGGTACGAGGATCTTGAGTTAGAGGACTCCACCCTGGAGAACTACCTCCGGATGCTCAAGGATCACATCATGGCCACGTTCGGACACCTCGCGCTCGTGGTCATCACTCCGAAATTGATCAACCAGTGGGAACGCTCGATCGTCAAGGCGGGGTACGCCCCGAGCACCGCCGCGACCGCGCGAGCCGTGCTCTCGTCGTGCCTCGACGACGCGGTACGCGACGAGAGCATCCCCATCACCGTCAATCCGGCGGCCAAGCCCCGCGGGAAGGGCCGCAAGTCCACGAAGCGTGTGCAGAGGTTCGAGCACGCCGAAAAGGTGTGGTGCACGCCGCCCCAGGTCGTGCTGATCGCCGAGCGTGTCGCGCTGCTGTCCGGCCGGTGGGCGGACTTCGTGCTCATCCTGCTCGCGTTCTACTCGGGCGCGCGGTGGTCCGAGCTGCTTGCGCTGACGCCCAAGATGGTCGAGGAGCCGGGCGTCATCAAGCTCAGGCGCAAGCTGTACGAGAACGGCGCGGGTCGGTTCTACTGGGGGCCGCCGAAAGACGGCTCCATGAGGGACATCACCGTCCCCATGTGGCTGTGGGACATGGTGGCCGCCGTCGCCGCCGAGGCCCGCACCTGCACGTGCGCCGAGGCTAGGAAGAAGGATGACCCCGCGCACTACTGCAAAGGCACTGCTGTGCTGTTCCTCGGCGATCGGCAACACCACCGCCGTTCGGCGTTCCGGTCGCAGTACCTACGGCCCGCCGCTGACGGCGCGTTCGAGGGACCTGTGTCGGAGTGGCCCGAGCGCGTCGAGCAGCGCGAGCCGATCGGCCGGCGGGTGCTCGCGGACGCGTCGAGGAATTGGCCGGGCGTGCCGTTGGAGTCGTGGCCTGCCCCTGTGCCGGGGCAGCCGTACACGCCGCCGGTGCTGCGGCACATCGCCCGCCAGACCAAGAAGGCCGTCGGCAGTCGGTCCAGCGCGGCCGAGCTGCGGGCGTACGCGGTCGCGCAGGGCGCCGATCCTGCGTTCGTGGCCAAGGCCACGCGGGAGGCGCTACTCGACGCGTACGTGCGTCCGAGCCGCAACGCCGTCGTCTCGTGGATGGCGCTCTGTGAGGGCCTCACCATGCATGGCCTGCGCCATGGCCGGCAGACGTCGATGGACAACGGCCGGATCGCGATGGCGCTCAAGCTGCTGATCATGGGGCACACTGACGCGACGATCTCGGCGCGGTACGGTCACGTCACGCCCGAGATGACCGCCGAGCTGCTCGCGCTGGACACGCGGCTGTGGCGAGAGTCGCTCCGGCGGCGGCTGGAGATGTCCCCACGGTCGTCGGTGGTGATCCTCGACGCGGCGCTGCAGGCGCTCGCGGAGGAGCTCGCGGAGGAGGCCGACGGCGAGGCCGCCGAGGGGATCGTTACGCCGCTGATCTCCCAAAAACCTCCCAAAACGAGTCGAGCCCGTCTCTCCGGTTAGGGAGAAACGGGCTCTGACCTGGGAGCCGCCTTGGGGATTCGAACCCCAGACCCCTTCATTACGAGTGAAGTGCTCTGGCCGACTGAGCTAAGGCGGCGTGCGCTGTGCAGCGTGGATGAGTCTACAGGAGCGCGAGGGGTTCTCGCTCCCATCGATCACCCGATGCCCGGACACATCGTCCCATCGCCCGGCGCCACGCCGCCACCAAATACCGTTCCCAGGAATCATCAGGCCCCGTGCGACCGAGACCTGTACGGCTCGTGGCTCCTGGCCCTTTCAGCTCCTAGGCTCCCTCCTCGCCCGATTCACCCCCGTACGCGCCGTCGTAAGCCTTTCGTGGTCCGCACACGCTGGCCTTCGAGCAGGCGCATCGCCGCCCGCCGTCATTCAGGCGCACCACCACAGAGTCGGACGGCACGTTGTGTCCCACGACCGTCCCAGCTCCTTGCGGAGTCTCCACGCTGGCCCCAACTCGGGGAGCTGAGGCGCGGAACTCCTGGTAGAGCGGGTGCTCGTACTTCAGGCAGCACATCAGCCGCCCGCAGGCCCCGGCGATGCGCAGCGGGTTGACCGGGAGATCCTGGTCTTTGGCCATGCGGACGGAGACCGGTTCGAAGTCCTTCAGGAACGTGGCACAGCACAGGTCTCGGCCGCAGGGGCCGATGCCGCCCTGCAGGCGCGCCTCGTCCCTGGGGCCGATCTGCCGCAGCTCGACCCTGGCCCGGAGGTTGCGGGCCAGGTCGCGCACCAGAGCGCGGAAGTCCACCCGGTGCGGTGCCGAGAAGTAGACCGTGTAGATGTTGTCCTGGTCGAAGTAGTCGATGCCGACGACCTTCATGGGCAACGTGTGCCGTTTGATCAATCGTTTGGACACGCTGCGGGCCTCGGCCCTGCGGCGCTTGTTCGTCTCATCTCGGGTTATGTGTTCTTCCCCTGCCAACCCCGCGCACACCGGCAGTCCGTCGATGTCCTCGCTCGTGTACTGCGGCGCCCACACGCACTCCGCCACCTCGGGACCCGCGTCCGTCGGCACGAGCACCTTGTCGCCCACTTTGGGGCTGTGCTCGCCGGGATCGAGGTAGTAGAGCCTCCCGTAACGGGTGAAGCTCACGGCCATGATCATTCCCATGGGCTCGAGCTCGCCTCCTGACGGCCTAGGGGGTAACTTACGGCCTTCCTAGCCACATTACGTGTGTCCGCAGGCCGGAAGTCAGGGTGTGAACGTGAGACTTGACCGGATCACCTGTTCGTGGGGCACGCCTCGCTCTTGGGTATCTCCACGGCGAATTCCGTGGTCAGAACCGCGGCGTTGACCATGCATCCGTTGGCCATGACCTGGGCCACGCCCGGCTGCCGCTGCAGCTCTTCGACCACTTCCCGCCACAGCGAGCCATCCTTCAGCATGATCCTGAACGATTCAGGCATGTCTTCCGGACTGGTCGCATTGACGAGGGCCTTGTTGTCCTTGAACGATTCCACGAACTTCTGGTAGGCGGACGCCTGGTCCTCGAAGACGTACTTCTCAACCTCGGGCATCTTTCCGATCAGCTTCTCGAGCGCCCGTGTCTGAGCACCTGTTATCCCCTTCCCATGGGCTGGGATCTTGGGGTCGCCGTCCTTGTTGTCCACGCGCTTCGCGCCGCACCCCGGAAGTTGCGTTCCCGTCTTGCACAGAAAGACACTGACATCCGTTTTCTCCTCCTCCGGAGGATGGCCCGCAGCGTAGGGGTTGGACGCCCGATCGATGACGCTCATGACCCCGGGCACCCCCACGAAGGAGGCCATCACCTGCCGCCGGTCAGCTCCTTCCCGGAGCTTGAGCAGGAACGACTGTGGCATGTCCGTGGCCTTCACTGCCTCCAGGATCGCCTGGTTGTCCGCGAATCTGGTGCGGAAGTCGTCGTAGGTGCTCTCCGCACTCGCCCACTGCGAGATGGCGATCTGCGGCTCCAACTCCGCCAGCACCCGCTCGACCCCCTCACGTTGCTCTGGATCGACGGCCCCCTCGCACCGCGTATCCTTCGGCGCCGTGGCCGTACACAGGGCCACGACCAGGTCCGCTTTCTCTCGGGTGATCGCGGTCGCCGCCGCCACCATGCGATCATCGTCGCCGGCGCCGCCGCTCACCATCACGGCGGCCCCCGATCCCACGACCACCACGGCCGCCGCCGCGGCCACCATCCGGAAGTCCACCCGGAGGCGCCGCCGCTCCGATGCCCGCAGCGGCTGCAGTGTGCCGGGGTCAATCGTCTTTCCCGCCTCGGCGAGCGCCTGACGCAGCCTGTCTTCCATCGGACTGTTCATGAGTTCTCCCCAAGCACTCGGGCGAGGGTCGCCAGCCCTCGTGCGATCGTGGACCTCGCCGTGCTCGCGCTGATCCGCATCGTCTCGGCTATCTCCTGGTCGGCGAGGTCGAAGTAGTAGCGCAGCGTCAGCGCCTCCCGCTGCCTGCGTGGCAGGCCGCGCAGCGCGAGGAGGACCTCGCGCCGCTCCTCACCCAGCAGCGCGGCGCTCTCCGCCGACCAGACCGGCGGTTCGTACGGCACCGCCCGCCGGAACACCGTCGCCCGCCTGCGCAACACCGACCGGCACCCGTTGAGCACCGCCGATCGCACGTAGGTCAGCGCCTTGTCGGCATCGCGCAACCTGCCCCGGCCGGCGTGCGTGCGCGCGAAGGCATCCTGCACGACGTCTTCGGCGGTGGCCTGGTCACCGACCATGATGAGCGCCAGCCGCACGAGGCCGACGTGATGCTCGGCGAAGATGGACGCCACGTCGATCCGCTGCCGCGCCAGGACTTCTTGCTGGGTGAGTAGTTCGACTTCCACGTAACAGAGACGCCTGTTGGCCTCATCTGCTGCTTGGGTCACAGGAATATCTTCCACCCCGGGCCAGAAGGTATCCCCGAGCCCGGCTGACCAGCGCCGCTATCCGGGCGCGCACACCTTGTCGTCAGTACGGTTCCGCAACTTGTCGAGCCCGTACTTCACGCTCAGCGTGGCCCTGGCGGTCTGGCACCTGTCGTTCAGTACCTGACTCACCCCCTTCAACCGCGCCAGCCTGAGACTCACCAGGTCCCAGTCGGCCGTGGGCCTGACCGCCAGCCGATACGACTCGGGCATGTCCGAGACTCTGCTCGCCGCCACCAATGCCTCATTGTCGGCGTAGATCTCGGAGAAATTCCGGAAGGCGGTCTTCTTGTCCTCGAAGATGTACGACTCGACCTCGGGCATCCGTTTGATCGACGAGACGATGGCCTTCTTCTCGCGGGACGTCACACGTGCCCCGTCGGCCGCGCCCCGGCCTGTTCCGCAGGCGGGCACGTCAGACCCTTTGCGACACAGGAAAACTGAGACGCCGTGGTCCTTGTGGAAATCCTGCAGGACGACCGGGTCACTGTAGGTCTCGATCTCTTGCACTCCCGGCAGCTTCACGACCGCGGCTCGTACCCGATCCCGGTCAGCCCCTTGCACCATCCGCACCTGGAACGACTCCGGCAAATCCTTCGCCCGAACCGCCTTCAGCAACGCCCCTCTACCGGAGAAGTCCCGCCGAAAGCTCCTGTACGCCGATGGCCGATCGACGAACCGGACCTCCGTCACCTCCGGCACTTTCTCCAGAAGCGCACGGATCCTCCGCTTCTGCCCCGCCGTCGCGTACCGCTGGTGGCAGCCCTTGACGGCCGGCGTGCACAGGAAGACGCTGAGCTCCCATTCGCCGCCCACGACGACCTCAGGCTCGACGATCGCCCCCTCCGCGGGCGGCCCACCCGCGATGACCGGCATCCCCAGCACGGCGACGGCCGCCACACCGGTTAACCAGCGCAGTCCTGCTCTCCGCATCGAACCCCTCACAAAGAAAACGGTCAGTACCACAGAGCCGACGCCATGCTCCAATGCCGCAGAGCCAGCGAAATGCCCTCAAACATCGCCTCAGGGCCGCAGCGCCAGCATCATCGCCTCGACGGCCATCTGCGGATTGACGTTCGCCGCCAGCCGCTCCCTGCACTGCATGATCGCATCGACCCGCCGCAACGTCTCCTCGGGCGTGGACGACTTGGCCAGCTGATCCAGATCGAAACGCACATCATCATTGGCCAGCTCAACCCCGGCAGCCCCGAACTGCATGGCCAGCACGTCCCGATAGAACGACACCATCTCCAGCAGCGCGGCGTCCAGCGAGTCCCGCTTGATCCGCGTGGCCCGCGACTTCTGCCGATCCTCCAACTCCTTCAGGGCCCCGGCCCCACCACGCACCAGCCCCCGGTTGAGCCCCTTGCCGCTGGACCCCTCCCCGTACAACTTGCGCAGCTCCGAGGTCTCGCTCTCGTTCAGCGCGGCCGTGGCGGCGGCGGCCTCCTCCTCGGCGGTCTTCACCAGCCGTTCCGCGGCCGACACGCACTCCCCGACGCCGGTCAGCGTACGCGGGATGCTCAGCACCGCCTCCCGGCGCGTCCTGACCCCCTCGTCCAGAGCCAGGGCGCGCGCCCTGCTGATGTGCCCCTGGGCGGCCCTGGCCGCGAACCTGGCGGTCTCCCACGGCACGCTGTCGCGGGTGGCCAGCACGTGGGCGACCGCCTCAGTGGCGGGGGTGGTCAGGTTGACCACGCGGCATCGCGACCTGATGGTGATCATCAGGTCATCGGGCGCGGGCGCGCACAACAGCCATACGGTACGCGGCGGCGGCTCCTCGATGGCCTTGAGCAGGGCGTTCGCGGCGGATTCCGTGGCACGGTCGGCGTCCTCGAACAGGATGACCCGCCACCGCCCCTGCGTCGGCGCCCCGGCCGCCCGCAGGATCAGCTCCCGGGTCTGCTTGACGCTGTAGGACAGCCCCTGCGGACGTACGGACTCCAGGTCGGGATGCGAGCCGATGAGCACCTGATGGCACTGGTCGCAGTGGCCGCAACCGCCGTCGGGGCACAGCAGCGACGCGGCGAAGGCGCGTGCGGCCTCCTCGCGGCCCGAGCCGGGCGGGCCGGTGAACAGCCACGCGTGCGTCATGCCGGCGCCCCGCCCGCCCGCGACGACCTCGCCCGCCGCCGTCGCAGCTCGCGACAGCACGGCTATCGCCTGGTCCTGCCCCACGAGGTCATCGAAAACCGTCACGCCGTAAGGCTAGTTGCACTTCGCCTCACGAGGGGACGACTAACTGCGGATCGCGGGACAGCTGGCTGCGGATCGCGGGACAGCGGGAAGGTGACAACTAGTCGCGGATCGCGGGCATCGTCCCCGTGATGTCCTCCGACTCCCGCGGCACCGGGTCGGGCAGTATCTCGTGGACCCGGTCGTGGATCTGCCGGGTGATCACGTCCTGCGGCAGCGTGCCGTCCACCACGAGGTACCGCTCGGGCGCCGCCGCGGCCAGCTTGCGGAACTCCTTGCGTACCCGCTCGTGGAACTCCATCGGCTCGGACTCGATCCGGTCGGCCGCGCCGCCCAGACGGGTCAGCCCCACCTCGGGAGGCGTGTCGATGAGCACGGTCAGGTGCGGCACCAGCCCGCCCGTCGCCCACGCGTTGATCTTGGACACGTCATCGGGGCTCAGCGACCGCCCCGCGCCCTGGTAGGCCAGCGAGGAGTCGACATAGCGGTCGGTGACCACGAGCGAGCCCCGGTAGAGCGCCGGCCTGATCACCTTCTCGACGTGCTCGGCCCGGTCGGCGGCGTACAGCAGCGCCTCGGACCGCGCCGACAGCCCGCGCTCGGCCGCGTCGAGCAGGATGGCGCGCAACCGCATGCCCACCTTGGTCGAGCCGGGCTCGCGCGTCTGGACGACGTCGTAGCCCTGGTCGCGCAGCCAGATGGCGAGCAGCCGCGACTGCGTGGTCTTGCCCGATCCCTCGCCGCCCTCGAACGCCACGAACAGCCCCGGCACGTGCTCGACCGCCTCGGCGGGGAACCGCTCGCCGCGCGCCGCCGAGATCAGATCGGCCAGGAGGGGGAAGCCCTTCCTGTCGTCCATGTGCCGCAGCGCCAGCACCCCGACGCCCACCGCCAGGGCGCCGCCGATCACCAGCACCAGGTTGGTGCCGTCGAAACGGTAGCTGAACTCGCCCAGCTCCAGCACGTGCACCCCGAAGAGCGCGGCCAGCGGGTTGGCCACGGCGACCACGAGCAGCAACGTCACCCGCGCCGTGGACTGCAGGAAGGAGAACGTGCGGCCACGCAGCGCGTCCTCGACCTCCAGGCCGATGAGGGTGTAGCCGATGATCCAGGCGATCCCGGCGCACGCCCCCAGCGCCACGGTCAGCATGACCACGATCACCAGGTTGTGGATCAGCGCGATCGCGACCAGCACCAGCCCCGCGACGGTGATGGCCAGCCCGAACAGCCGCCGCCGCGACAACTCGCGCAGCAGCCTGAGGCCGAAGAACATGCCCAGCGCCATGCCGACGAAGACCGCGCCGAACACCACGCCGTACGCCGCGTCGCCACCGCCGAGCGCCACCACGTAGATCTTCGCCACGCCCACGACGGCCCCGCCCGCGGCGAACGCCCCCAGCATGCCGATGATCAGGCCGCGCACCAGCCGGTTGCCGCCGACGAACCGCCAGCCCTCGACGACCTGCTTGAGCACCGAGGGTGTGGAGATCGGCCCCTGCCGGCGCTTGGGGATGTCGCGCAGGGTGAAGATGAGGACGGCCGAGACGAGGTAGGCGCAGGCGTTGACGATCAGGGCCAGGCCCGTGGCGTCCCGGCCCATCAGGAACGGCACCATCCCGGTGACCAGGTCGCCCGCCACGGACAACGCGGCGAACAACATGGCCGCGACGGGCGCGGTGCCGTACGTCACCAGCAGGTTGAGCTGGTTGGCCGACTCCAGTTGCGCCTTGGGCACCAGGTTGGGCACCGTGGCGTCCTTGGCCGGAACCCAGAACAGGTTCACGCACTCGACCAGGACGGTCGCGATGATGACCCACTGGTAGCTGCCCACGAACGGGATCGACAGCACCACCGCGAACCTGGCCAGGTCGGCCGTGAACATCGTCAGCCGCCGGTCGAACCGGTCGGCGAACACCCCGGCGAGCGGCCCCAGCAGCACGGCCGGCAACATCTTGGCGACGAACACGCCGCCGACGGCCAGCGACTGCACGCGGTAGTCACCCTGCGTGAGATTTCCCGCGAGGGCGGTCAGCGCCAGAAGGTTGAGCCAGTCACCCAGACTGCACACCGACATGGCCATCCAGAGCCGTCGGAACGGCGCATTGGCCAGCACATGAGTCGGGCGGCTTCGGCCGAGGGCAGTCATGATTTCAGCGTATCCAGGTGTTGACCGGAAGGGGGGCAGGCTTGAGACGAGCCGGATATTCCCGGCTGCTCGGGGCTGAGAGTATTACGTGATCGGCCTCGGGCGCAGGTTACACACCCCGAATAGGCCCCCAAAAGCGTCATCAATTCATAACTCCGGCCTCTTGCCGCGCCTGTTCCACCAAAGGCCGCCATCCGGATCTGATCTCCTCGGGCAGGGCCAGCTCGTCCCACAAGTCGAGCAGCAGCACGCCGTCCACGTGGCCGAGCACGTCTCCCGGCTCCCCCTGGCACAACAACGCGGTGTAGGCCGCCCGCCGCTCGTCACGGTCGGCCAGGTCGTAGGCCCGGCCGCCGACCCGCACGACGCCCAGCGCCGTCGCGACCGGCAACCGCGGCAGCCGACTGGGCACGTGGAAGGAGCCCCCGTCGCCGGTCGCGTGCGCGGCACACTCGACCTTGGCCTCCAGCACCAACCGGAACCCGGCCGCGTCGAGGATGCGCCCCGCGGTCTCGAGCGTCGGCGACTTCCTGCCGTGCTCGTAGGCCGACAACGTGGTGCGCGAGGTGCCGCTGACCCTGGCCAGCGCCTTCTGGTTGAGGCTCGCGGCGTCCCGGGCCTGCTTGAACAGCAGCCCGCCCCGCCTGGCCCAGGGCGCGATGTCCTGCCCCAGCGCCTGCTCCAACGGCGAACCGGCCGTAACCATGAACCCACCTCCGCAAAGTATCCAGTCGGATACTCTACGCCATTATGGCTGCGCGTGACCAGTGCATTACGACAAGTCAGCGCGCAATTCCAGCATCGTGATCTCCGGCGGGGCCCCGACGCGCACCGGCGGCCCCCAGAAGCCCGCGCCCCTGGTGACGTACACCTGAGTCCCCGACACCGTGGCCAGCCCCGAGACCACCGGCTGCTGCAACCCCACCACCAGGTTGAACGGCGCCATCTGCCCTCCATGCGTGTGACCGGAGAGCTGCAGGTCCACGCCGTGCCGAGCGGCCTCGGCGACCTGGACGGGCTGGTGCGCGAGCAGCACCGTGGAGCGGCTGGTGTCGCGCCCGCCGAGCGCCTTGCCGAAGTCGGGGCCGTCGCCGCCGGCCGCGCCGCCCACGTCGTTGACCCCGGCCAGGTCCAGCACGGCGCCCTGGTGCTTGATCTCCACGCGCTCGTTTCGCAGAGAGCGTACGCCGAGCTCCCCCAGCTCCTCGATCCACTCACCGGGGCCCTCGGCCGTGAAGTACTCGTGGTTACCGGTCACGAAATATGCCCCGTAGCGGGACTCAAGGTTCTTCAGTGGCCGCGCCAGCGCCCCGAGCTGGGCCACCGACCCGTCCACCAGGTCGCCCACGATCGCCACCACGTCGACCTCGAGCCCGTTGATCATGCGGACGATCCGCTCGGTGTGCCCGATTCCGGTCAGCGGCCCCAGGTGAATGTCGCTCACCACGGCGAACCGCAGGCCGCCGAGCCGCGGATCCAGCTTCGGGAGCGTGACCCTGACCGGCGCGATCACGGGGTCGCCCAGCGCGCTCGTGAGGCCGTACCCGACCGTCCCCAGCGCGCTCACCCCGGCGACGGCGGCGGTGGCCCGCCCGAGAAAAAGCCGCCTGCTCATGGGCACGATCCCCGGCGAAGGCGAAGGCGGCGGTGCCGAAGGCCCGGCCGCCACCGGAACGGGCTCAGGCGCCCGCCGCAGCGCGACCGCCGCCACAGCCCGCGGGACCTCCAGCACGAGCAGCGCGATGACCAGGTAGAACATCACCGCCAGCCAGAGGTACCCCGGCCAGGCCGGCCAGCCCTCCAGGCCCATCCTGGTGCCCACCATCGTGAACACGAGCATCCCGAGCAGGGCGACCAGCCCCCAGGTCAGGGACCTGCGCAGCCGCCCTGGGCCGGCCGTCGTATGGCGCACCAGCCGGAGCCACAGATACCAGTGCACGACCAGCACCAGGCCCAGGAAGACGAAGACGAACACACTGTCGATGCTACTTCCGGCGACCGTCGCACGCGGCCGCCGGAAACACGGACTCCGCTAGGACTTGGCCGCGGGCTTCTTGGCCGGGGCCTTCTTCGCGGGAGCCTTCTTGGTGGTGCCCTTCTTGGGCGCCGGCGCCCGCTCACGCCGCTCGGCCAGCAGTTCGGCGGCCCGCTCGATCGTGATGTCCTCGACCGTGTCGCCCTTGCGCAGGGACGCGTTCGTCTCGCCGTCGGTCACGTACGGGCCGAAACGCCCCTCCTTGACCACCACGGGCTTCTTGGAGTTGGGGTCGTCGCCCAGCTCCCGCAGCGGCGGCGCCGCCGCGGCCCGCCCCCGCCCGCGCTGCTTGGGCTGCGCGAACAGCTCCTTCGCCTGCTCGATCGTGACCGTCAGCAGGTCGTCCTCGGAGGCCAGCGAACGCGAGTCGGTGCCCTTCTTCAGGTACGGACCGAACTTCCCGTTGTGCGCCGCGACCTCCTCGCCGTCCAGCTGTCCCACGACCCGCGGGATCGTCAGCAGCTTGAGCGCGTCCTCCAGCGTGATCGTGTCCAGCGACATCGTCTTGAACAGCGAGCTCGTACGCGGCTTCGGCGCATCGGCCTTCTTCGTACGCCGTTTGGGAGCGTCCTCGTCGGCGGCCGGCTCCGGCAGGACCTCGGTCACATAAGGCCCGAACCGCCCGTCCTTGGCCACGATCATGTGCCCGGTCGCCGGATCGTTCCCGAGCTCCCGATCGCCCGTGGGCCGCGAGAACAGCTCCTCGGCCTTCTCCGCCGTCAGCTCGTCGGGCGTCATGTCCTCGGGCACGTTGACCCGGGTGCCCTCCCTGTCCAGGTAAGGCCCATAACGCCCGACCCGCAGGACGATGTCCGACCCCCTGACCGGGAACGAGCTGATCTCCTTGGCGTCGATGTCGCCCAGGTCGGTGACCATCTCCTTCAGGCCCTCGTCGCCGTCGGCGCCGTAGTAGAAGCGCTGCAGCTCCGGCACCCGCTCCGCCCGGTCGTTGGCGATGTCGTCGAGCACCTTCTCCATCTCGGCCGTGAAGTCGTAGTCGACCAGGTTCCCGAAATGTTGCTCCAGCAGGTTGACCACGGCGAACGCGAGGAACGACGGCACCAGCGCGGTGCCCTTCTTGAACACGTACCCGCGGTCGAGGATGGTCCCGATGATCGAGGCGTACGTCGAAGGACGCCCGATCTCCCGATCCTCCAGCTCCTTGACCAGCGACGCCTCGGTGTAACGCGCGGGCGGCTTGGTCGAGTGAGCGGCCACGTCGAGCCGCGACACGGTGAGCGCGTCGCCCTCCTGCAGGTTGGGCAGGCGCTTCTCGGAGTCGTCGCGGTCGGTCGAGGGGTCGTCGGCCCCTTCGACGTACGCCTTCAGGAACCCGTAGAACTTGATCGTCCGGCCGGACGCGCTGAACTCGACGTCCTCCCCGGCCGACGACCTGCCGGCCACCTTCACGGTGATCGACTCGCCGACCGCGTCCTTCATCTGGGAGGACACGGTGCGCTGCCAGATCAGCTCGTACAGGCGGAACATGTCGCCATTCAGCCCGGTCTCGCCCGGCGTGCGGAACTCCTCGCCCGAGGGCCGGATCGCCTCGTGGGCCTCCTGCGCGCTCTTGACCTTGCTGGAGTAGACGCGGGGCTTGTCGGGCACGTACGCGGCGCCGTACAACTTGATCGCCTGTGAACGCGCGGCCGCGATCGCGGTGTCCGACAGCGTGATGCTGTCGGTTCGCATGTAGGTGATGAAGCCCTGCTCGTAGAGCCGCTGCGCGACCTGCATCGTGTACTTCGCGGAGAAGCCCAGCTTCCGGCTGGCCTCCTGCTGCAATGTGGTCGTCCGGAACGGCGCGTACGGCTTACGCGTGTACGGCTTGCGCTCGACGGACTTGACCGCGAACGACGTCTCCCGCAACCTGCCGGCCAGTTCCCCCGCCGCGGCCTCGGTCAGGTGCAGCACGTTGGCCGTCTTGAGCTGCCCGGTGCTGGCGAAGTCGCGCCCCTGCGCGACCCGCTTGCCGCCGACCGTGTTCAGCGTGGCGGTGAAGTCGCGCGGACGCTCCTCGGGCTTGTTGGAGTCGAACAGCGCCTGCAGGTCCCAGTAGTGGGCAGGGGTGAACGCCATGCGCTCGCGTTCGCGCTCCACCACCAGCCGCGTCGCCACCGACTGCACCCGGCCCGCCGACAACCTCGGCTTGACCTTCTTCCACAGGACGGGGCTGACCTCGTAGCCGTAGAGGCGGTCGAGGATGCGCCTGGTCTCCTGGGCGTCCACGAGCCGGAGGTTCAGATCACGCGGGTTGGCCACGGCGTCCCTGATCGCCTGCGGAGTGATCTCATGGAAGACCATGCGGTGCACGGGGACCTTGGGCTGCAGCACCTCGCGCAGGTGCCAGGCGATGGCCTCGCCCTCGCGGTCCTCGTCAGTGGCCAGGTAGAGCTCGTCAGCGTCCTTCAACAGTTGCCGCAGCTTGCTGACCTGCGACCTTTTGTCAGGGTTGACGACGTACAGTGGTTCGAACTCGTGCTCAACATTCACACCGAGGCGGGCCCACGGCGCCCCCTTGAACTTCTCGGGGATGTCGTCGGCCTTCTCCGGCAGGTCACGGATGTGACCGATGCTGGACTCGACCATATAGCCGGCACCGAGGTATTCCTTGATCGTCTTCGCCTTGGCGGGCGACTCGACGATCACCAGGCGTGTTCCACCGGTGCTGCCGTTGTTGGCTGGCACGCTGCTTCCTACCTCACTGTTCGCTTGCAATCCCCCTACCGGGAGTCGGCACAGATCTGAAAGGTAACCCGACTCGCGGAAATTTCCTTCCCCCGGGCTACCCACTAGCTTCCGGGTCCACCCACAAGCACGCAGAATAAGGCCCAGCGAGCGGCATGGCGCCCTGACTCACCCTGGAGACTAATCGTTGTGCTCGACTACTCCTACATGGATATCTTCATTCCGCGCGACCTCACCCGCGAAGCAGCACGTCAACTGCTCACCGAACACGCAGAGTACGGACGGTGGGAGCTGGCCCGCGTGCGGGTGTACTCCGACGGCAGCCGTCACGTACGCCTGCGCCGTAAAGTCATGCGAGTACGCAGCACGCTCTGAACGCGGACATGGCTTTGCCCGCCCCGGGCCGCGCCCCCGGAACGGGCAAAGCGTTCTACCGGCGACTACTCACAGGCAGTGAGCAGCAGCCCTTCTGTGTTACGTACTACCTGATTTCCCTGGTTCCGGCCGAACCGGAACCAGCGGGTTCCCTCGTTGCGGTCGAACCGGAACCGGCGGGTTCCCTGGTCGCGGTCGAACCGGAACCAGCGGGTCCCCTCGTTCCGGCCGAACCGGAACCGGCGAGTTCCCTAGTCGCGGCCGAACCGGAATCGGCGGGCACCCGCGAACAGCGTCGCCGAGGCCGCCAGCAGCGAGCCGAGCAGCAGCGCGAGCACGGAGTTCGCGTTCATGCCGGTCACGCCGGCGGGCTGCTCGGCGCTCATCAGGCCGACGCTGCCGACCGGCAGGGTGCGGGTGGTCGAGTTGACCACGCCGCCCGCCGGGGTGGAGTTGACCAGCTTGGTGGCCGGGTCCAGCGCGGAGACCGGGCCGGAGGGCGCGTTGCGGGTCTTGCCGTCTACCGGAGCGGACGCGGGCATGCGCTTCGGCGAGCCCGGAGCCTGGTGGCTGGGAGCCTGGGGGGTCTGGGCCTGGCCGGGCAGACCGGGCAGTTCGGGCAGCTTCGGCAGGCCGAGGCCGCCGGAGAGGTCGCCGACCGCGGGGACCTGCTTCGTGAGGTCGGTGACGTTGGCCACACCTTCGGCCGGCTTGGCGACCTCGCCGAGGCCATCCAGCCCCTTGCTGACGCCGCTCGCACCCGGGATCTGCCCGGTGAGCTCGCTCGGGTTGCCGAGGCCCTGAACCTGCTTGGCGACCCCGCCGACCTGGCTGCCGACCTGGCCGACCTGGCCACCGACCGCCTGGGCGTCGCCGAGGACGGGCAGGTTGGGCGTGATGGGCAGCAGCCCGCCCTTGGCCGCCGCGTACTTGCTGTTGGATCGGGCGAAACGCTCGAACCCGTCGGGACGCTCGTACCCCGGCCTGCCGACGTGCGAGCCGCCGAGGCACCCTGCGGCGGCGTCACCCAGGACGGCCGCGGCGTTCCCGCAGACGTTGGCCGGCACGGAGATCGGCGCGACGGCCTGGTTGCCCGACCCCACGCCACCGGCGCCGGAGGTGCGGTTGTTGCCCCCACCGGGCCCGTTCTGCGGCCAGACGCCCGTGCCGCCCGTGCAGCGGGCCTGGGACGCGCCGAGCACGGCCGCGGCGTTGCCGCAGACGTTGACCGGAACGCTCACGGGCGCGATCGCCTGGTTGCCCGACCCCACCCCACCGGCTCCCGAGGTACGGTTGCCGCCGGAGTACCTGCCCGGGTTCTTCACGGTGGCGCCGCCCTTGCAGCCGGCGAAGGCGTGGCCCAGCACGGCCGCTGCGTTCCCGCAGACGTCGATCGGCGCGCTCACGGGCGCGACCGCCTGGTTGCCGCTCAGCACACCACCGGCACCCGAGGTACGGTTGCCGCCCGCGCCGCTGTTGGAGACGGTCGCGCCGCCCTTGCAGCCGGCGGCGGCGTTCCCCACGGCGTTGCCGCAGACGTCGACCGGCAGGCTGACCGGCGCGATGACCTGGTTCCCGCTGCCGGCCCCGAAGCGCCCGTCGGTGTCGTTGCCGCTCGAACCCGCGGCCTGGTGCTGCGCGGTCCGGTAACGGTTGCCGGGGCCGCCGTTGTTGGTCACGGTCGAACCGCCCCTGCAGCCGGCGAACGCCCGTCCGACCACGGCCACCGAGTTGCCACAGATGTTGATCGGCGCGCTGATCGGCGCGATGACCTGGTTCCCGCCGAGCACACTGCCGTTACCAGAGGTACGGTTGCCGCCCGGACCCCGGCCGGTGTTGAAGACGTTGGCGCCGCCGGTGCAGCCCGCCGTCGAGTCGCCGAAGATGGCCACCGCGTTGCCGCAGGCGTTCAACGGCGCGCTGATCGGCGCGGTGACCTGGTTGCCGCCGAGCACGCTGCCGTTGCCCGAGGTCTGGTTACCGCCGGCGCCGCCCCTGCCCTGCGTGCGGACGGTGGCCCCGCCCTTGCAGCCCGCGTCGGACTTGCCGATCAGGGAGACCGCGTTGCCACAGGCGTTGATCGGCACGCTGACCGGCGCGTTCACCTGGTTGCCGCCGCCGACGGATCCGTTGCCCGAGGTGCGGTTGGGGATGCCCCCACGGCCCTCGTTCACGACCTCGGCGCCGCCCTGAGAGGTGGCCTCCGACTTGCCGACCACGCCGACGGAGTTGCCGCTGATGTCGATCGGCACGGAGATCGGCAGGTCGGCCTGGTTGCCGCCGGCGACTGACCCGTCGCCGGAGGTGTCGGCCAGCGCGGTACCGCCGCCGAAGGACATTACGGCCACGGCGAGCAGAGCCGCCGGGCTCGATGCTTTAACCCACGTTCGCATGATGAATGCTCCTTGTGGTTCTTGGGGGGATTACCTGAACGGTCCGCGGGCCACCCGAGGCCGCGTGAGGGTGTGTCATGCGGTGTGGTGTGAGAGGTCTGTGCTGTCGCGTGTCGTCGCGCACTTACGTGAATCCACGCGTCTTCACGTGTTTTCACGCGGCTCAACGTGCTCAGGTGCGAGCGAAGCCGTACGCTTTCGCGCCGAGCTTCACGTATCCCCACCTACGCGCGTATCCCCACCTACGCTTCACGCACCTGCACGTCGAACTCCGCGCCTTGCGACGTCGAACTCCGCGCCTCGCGACGCTTCTTAGCTCTCCGTCTTGAGACGTCGAACTCCACGCCTACCGACACCGAGCCCTCCGCCTTGAGACGTCGAGCTCCACGCCTTGCGACGCTTCTGAGCTCTCTGCCATGTGACGTCGAACTCCACGCCTACCGACGCTGAGTCCTCCGCCTTGCGACGCCGAGCTTCGCGCGCTCTTCACGCAACCTCACGTGCTCTCGCACAACCCCACGCGCACACGCACAACCTCACGCGTACAGCGGAATAACCTCGGGTTTCGCGAACCAACCGAACTGAGGTGTTCGGCCGCGGACGGAGGGACTACATGCCACGCTCCGCCGCATCTACCGCTTGGAATGCGCCGCCGGCTGACTCCGTACTCGATCAGCTCCGGCCGACGCCCGGGGGCGGGGATCAGTCAGGTGAGAAAGAGGGGTCGTCCGCCGCTGTGCGGACGATAGGGGGAAGCAGACGCGCCAGGGGGACGCGTCCAGCCTGGGGCCGCGGGTCAAACACAGACCTCGCGACCTCCCCGGACCCGGAGGGACCACTGCCGCCGCCATTTGGCACCAGACTGCCGGTGTCGAGAATCTTGCCGGCGTCGGAAGGCGGTGGAAGACCAGGGTCCCGCTGGCTGTTGAGACCGTTGACCGTACGTCCGGCCATGGCCTCGGCGTTGTCCGACGCCGAGGCACGGTCGGGAGTATCGGCACCATCCGGAGCCGAGGCACGGTCGGAACCGGTGAGGGACTGATGCGCGGCCCCTGTCAGCTCCGCTCCAGTCACCGCGGTGGCGTCCGCGGCCGCCGGAGCGGCGGTGAGCATGCCGAACACAACAGCAAGCAGCCACCCGGCGGCCACCAGGGCGCCAATCGCGACTGCCCGCACGACGCTCCGACGGGCACCGGCCGCGAACCGCGCCATCCGGTCACCCTGATCGGTGGTCACGTCCTGCGCCGGGACAGTCACGCGCGGGCGGCACGCAGCACGGGCCACAACCCTCATCTGTCGCACCGCCTCGCGCGTCACATGCCCTCCCGAGCTCCAGAACCGGCCTCACGTCGTGAGGCCGGTCCGTGGACTCACCCCTCAACAGTCCGTAACTGTAGCGCCACCCAAGGTTGTCGCAAGGCCCTTTCGCCCAGGAACCAGAAATTCATCAAGCCCCCATCCCCCAAACCCACCACAACCACCCCAACCCCCAGCCCTCCACTCCAAGAAGACCCCATCCGGAGCTCCAGACGGGCCCATGAGTCGGTGATGAGGGAGGACTCTGACGGCGTGCGGATTCTTGGTATGACGCACCCCTCAGAGTTTGCTAACCTTACTGAGCCGACGCGGGATGACGGTCTCGCGTGCAGGCACCAAGTCCGGGTGGCGGAATAGGCAGACGCGCTAGCTTGAGGTGCTAGTGCCCAGTGATGGGCATGGGGGTTCAAGTCCCCCCTCGGACACATTTTCGTACATGATCGCCCAAGCTCAGCTTGGGCGATCACTGCGTTTCTGGCCGGTTCGTAGGACAGACGCAGACCCAGCTCGGCGTACACCTCGGCCTTGTCCTTCGGGTCCGCGTTACGGAGTGTCCCGCGCAGGTCTCCGACCCTGGCAACCATCTCGGCTATCTCCTCTTCGTTGAGTCGTTTCGGGATCTTGCTCATCACCTTGTCCAGGCGCATCTGCTCGACCTTCCGCTTCGCCTCGGTCTCGGCGATCCACCCGGCGACCACAGCCGGGTCGCTCCCCGCATCGACGAGAGCGCGATAGGAGGTCAGCTTGCGCTCACACTCGGCCACGGTTTGGCGGATGGTTTCGAGTTCCGCCAGGCGGTGGTCGTCGGCGAGCTGGGCGTTGGACATCGCCCGGATGGTGTCCGGCAGGTGCTCAGGGTCGAAGGTCATGGCCAGCCAAGCGTCGAGAGGCTCGACGATCAGTTCCTCTCTGACGTAGACCGAGCGTGGATGGTCGAGCTGGTTGACCCGCGCGTACTCACGCGGGAAGACGCAGCGATAGTGCGCCTTGTCGTTGTTCCAACTGCCTTGCATGCGCCGCTCACAGAGACCGCAGAAGAGCAGCCCTCGGAAGATGTACGGACGGGGAGTCCGGCGCGGCTTACGACCTTCCTGCGCACGTCCAGGAGCCGCCAGTAGTGCCTGAACCTGGGCGAAGGTGTCATCGTCCACCAGCGCCTCATGGGCGGCCTGCTGGGACCAGATCCAGTTGTCGGAGTCGTTCCAGCGGAGCTTGGTCATGTGGCCGAGGGCGATGTCGTTGACATCGATGAGCACCTCGTCCTTACGCTGCCGGTTCCAGACCTGCCGGCCGGTGTAGCGAGGGTTGAGCAGGATCGCCCGGACCGCCGCCTTGGACCAGGCGATCCCGCTGCGGTGGCGGTTCCTGGCCCGGTCGTAAGCCGAGGGGCAGAGGATGCCGTCGCGGGTCAGCCCCTCCGCGATGGCGAACAGCCCCTTGCCCCCGAGGAACTCGGCGAAGATGCGCTGCACCACGGGACCGGTAAGAGGGTCCGGCTCAAGACGGCGAAGGCGCTTGCCGTCGGCCGCCTTGGAAGGGTTGGGATGCGGGCCGACATCGACCAGGCGGTATCCGTAAGGTGGGCGCCCTCCGAGATAGCGCCCCTCCACCTGCGCCAGCGCCGCCATCGAGGAGCGCACCCTCAGCTTGATCCGGTTGCGCTCGCCCTTACTGATCCCTCCGAACATCGACATGATCAGCTCGTGGGCTTCATTGGCCGGATCGATGGGCCCGCCGATCTCGGGCACCCACAGCGGGACGTCGAAGTGCTCGAAGAGTGGGAAGGTCAGCCCGAACTGGTTGCCGTAGAAGGCTCGCTGCGGTTCACCGACCACGACGGCGTCGAACCCTCGTGCGGGGTTACTCAGCTCGTCCAGCAGTGCCCCGGCCTGCGGCCTTCGCTGCGGTGGGATCGATCGTGACTTGTCGATGTCGAAGAACTCCGCGACGATGACGCCGCCGTGGGGCTCGATCAACGCCCGTGATCGGGATAGCTGCCAGTTCCTCGACGAGGTGGGGTCCTGGTTGTCCTCTGTGGACACCCTTCCCCAGAAGGCGAATCGGGTCATTCAGTGTTCCTCTCTTTCTGCTGACGTTCTGCAGCTCGCTTCAGAAGAATCCGCAGGAGCATGCGTGCTGCTCCAGCGGTCAGGGACGGACACGTCTCAGGGACCTCCACTCGCAGCTCGTGTTGCTCGGAACCCCGGTTACCGGTCCGCGAGCGTGCGGGCCCTGCAGGGTATGCCTTCGAGCTTGTTTCCAGAGGCCCTGAGCAGGCCCTTTGTGGCTGATCAGACACCCCGGCCCCCAGCCTCGGTGAGGCGGGTACGAGCCAGGTCGCAGTAGTCGACGTTGAGCTCGATGCCGGAGAAGGTGCGGCCGAGTTGCCGGGCGGCAATGCCGGTCGTGCCGCTGCCCATGAACGGGTCCAGGACCTTGCCACCGGGGCGGCAGCCGGCGGCAATGGCCTTGAGCGGGATGTCGATCGGGAAGGCCGCGAAGTGCGCCGCCCGTAGTGGACGGGTGGAGATCGACCAGACGTCTCCTGGGTTCTTGCCGTCCGGGTGGGCGGCGGCATGCCGTCTTCCTGTGGGGCACATTGCCGCTCCGTAGCGGGGGCCTGCCGCGTCGCCGTTCTTGCCGGGTGGCGGCCAGGCGGTGGCAATGCTGTTCGGCTTGTTGCCGCCCGAGCGGCTCCTCCTGCTGATCGGGCGGTCTCCTGTGTACGGCTCCCGGATCGGATCCAGGTCGAACCGGTAGTGCCGCTCTTTGACCAGCAGGAAGATCAGCTCGTAGCGGTTGGACAGTCGGTCCCGGACGGACTGCGGCATCGCGTTCGGCTTGTGCCAGACGATCGCGTTTCGCAGGATCCAGCCGTCGTCTTGTAGCGCGAAGGCCACCCGCCAAGGCATGCCGAGCAGGTTCTTCGGCGGCACCGACTGGCGGGCCTTGGGGCGTACGAGCGGCTGGCGGTGGTTGTAGTCGGCTCCGCGGGCGCAGCCGTCGGAGTTGGCGGCGTAGACATCACCCAGGTTGAGCCAGCAGGTGCCATCGTCCGCCAAGACCCTGCGAGCCTCCGCGAAGGTGTCCCGTAGGGTGTCCATGTACGCCCAGATCGTGGGTTCCTGGCCGTATTGACCGTCGCAATAGTGCCGCAGCCCCCAGTACGGCGGGCTGGTGACGATGCAGTCCACCGAAGCTGCGGGCATCTCGGCCAGCACCTGGCGTGCGTCGCCGTGGTAGATGGCCGCCTGCTCGTCGCTCCAGTACGGCTCGCGTAGAACAGTCATCGGCGACCCCCGACCGTGCTGGCCTCCCACACCACGCGGATCGCGCCATGAGATGTACAGGTCTGCCCAATGGGACGGAAGCCGGCGGCGTCCAGGCTGGTGCCGAGCTCGTTCGGCCAGGTGTAGACGATCAGATGCCGATAGCCAGCCGCGTGGGCTGCCTTTCGGGCTGCGCCCAGTAGGGCTGAGCTGGCGTTGGGCGTGCCATCGGTGGACAGGCAGGCGAGCTCGGCCGTTCCATCGACATCCCCGTCGACGACGAACACAACGCCCACCAAGGTTCCGTTGCCGGTTCGAGCTCCGAGGACAATTTCAACCTCGGACGGTGGGGCGAGGTGGTGGTGCGTCCAGGCGGTGAAAGCCCGTGCTGTCTGGATCGCGACCGGAGAAACCGTCAGACACTGGCCACGCCGCTTGATCGAAACGGAAAGTCCGTCGGTGTAAATCTCATTACGAATCTCCATGGTTGTTGTCGGGACACATTTCCGGATGCGTGCCGCCAGAAGTCGCAGCGACGACCCTGAGCGGCAGTGACCAGGCAAGCAGCGGGCTCAGAATCCGCTCAGAAGCTCGGCAACACGCCCCATATGACCGCTTCGCCTGTTGTGGGGATCGCTCAGAAACGCGAGGTTCTGACGAATTTCTGAGCAGCCTCCCAGTGGGATTCTCAGCCGTTTCTGAGGCGGTGCGTAGACCGGTTTCGAGACCACAGAGATTCATCTCGACCGGAGTACGACATGAGCGCTCGTCGCCCTGCTGAATCGCCATTGGACACCGCGGAGACCTCGTTCCGGCTGCTGACCACCGGCCCGGGAAGCCTGGCCCTGGACTGCACCGCCCTTGCGCCCGGTCTGCCCCGAGGACCGATCGTGCTGCTGCAGCTGCGCGAGCTGCTCACCAGCAATGAGATCACCGATGACGTACGAGACGCCGTCTGGCGAGAGCTGGTCGTGCGAGCCCGTCACTCCGGACCGTCATGGACGGTCGCGGCTGTAGGCATGGCGATGCCCCCGCTTCGCCGGATCGCGCTCTCACTGACCCGTGATCTGCCCTGCGGGGATCCGGTGGACATCGACATCGCGGTCCTGGCGGGCTTCCTCCGTGGGCTGCACCGGGTAGACACCCACTTGACGGGCATCCGTCCGCGCCTGTGTGAAGCCGCGCACTGGTCGGGAGAGCGCGCTCGCCGCTACATCGTCGATAGGGCTCCGGCGGGTGAGCGACCGACGCCACTGCGCCCCTGGTATCACCCCGAAGTGGTGCTGATCGACGCCATCGCCGACGGCGTTCTCAGCGAACACGAGGCCGAACTCATCAGCCTGACCCGGCTGGAGCCCGCACCTCTGCGCCCTTCGGATCCAACCCACAAGCCGTCCCCCACAGACATGGCTCTGCTGCACGAACTGTGCCGGCGGGCCACTGATCCCCCCACCGCTTCCCCACTTCCAGGGAACGCGCCCACAACTTCCGCGCGGAGCCAGGCAACACCGGATGCAGACACAGCAACCGACAGTAAAGGAGGCGGGGACACTGACCCTGGCCCCGCGCGGATCTCTCCCAACCACCCGTCCGTAGCCGGGCGGGCCAAACGGCGGCAACCGGCACGGCAGCCACGGCAGCGGAAGTACCACCTACGAGGCATGGCCGCCTCTCTCATTGCCGCAGCGGCAATCGCCGCACTGCTGATTGCCGCAGTGGCAACCAAGGCACTCGCCGCCGCCGACGCGGCGGCTGCCGCTCCCGCGAATCTGAACACGGTGTTCACCAACCTGCGGAACTGGCTGATCGGGCTGCTGGCCACCCTGGCAACGCTCATGCTCACGATCGGCGGGCTCCGCTACCTGATCGCAGGCGGTGACCCCGGGGAGATCCAGAAGGCCAAGGGTGCCCTGAAGGCGGCGGCCTTCGGCTACGCCCTGGCCGTGCTGGCACCGCTGTTCATGAGCGTGCTCAAGCGAATCGTGGGCGAGTGAGTCCCGATGCCGCGCTCCTTCATCGGCGCTTCCGCTCGCCGGACCTTGGTGCCCCTGGCCGCTGCCGCCATTGCCAGTTGTCTTGCCGCAACGGCCGCCGCCGCTGCCACACCGTCTCCTTCTCCTTCGCCGTCCCCATCGCCGGGAGATGTCACGATCGAGGCTCCCGGGGGCGGGTTCGGCATCGGGGACTGGGTCGCGGGCTGGATCAACTCGTGGTTCTCCAACCTGGTAGCGCTGGCGATCGAACCCATGTTGAAGGTCCTCTCGGTAACGCTGCTTGCCACCCCGGATGTGACCGGCAACGACAGGGTCTTCGACCTGTGGCAAGCAAGCACCGTGATCGCCAACAGCGGGTTCGTCCTGCTGGCAACCATCGGCGCAATAGCGGCGATGGGGCACGAGACGGTGCAGACCCGGTACGCGGTCAAGGAGGTGCTGCCCCGTCTCCTGGTTGCCGCCCTGGCCGCCAACACCAGCTTCACAATCTGCGGCAAGATCATCGAGCTGGCCAATGCGCTGTCGCAGGCGCTCCTGGGACAGGATTTCGACGGCCGGCGCGCGCTGACGACGTTGCAGACCATGATCATGCCTCCCGCCCAGGACGAGAGCTTCTACATCCTGCTCGCGCTGGTCGCGGTCATCCTGCTGATTCTTCTCCTGATCGCCTTCGTGATGCGGACCGCGATGGTGCTGCTGCTGGTCGTGGCCGCGCCCCTGGCGCTGGCCTGTCTGGCGCTGCCCTACACCGACGGGCTGGCCCGGTTCTGGTGGCGCGCCTTCACCGGGTTGCTGATCACCCAGGTGGCACAGTCACTGACCCTGGTGATGACCGTACGGGTCTTCTTCAACCAGGACGGGCGCCTGCTGCTCGGGCTCATCCCGTCCGGCCAGCTCATCAACCTGGTCCTTGCCCTGTGCTTGCTGATCATCTTGGTGCGCATTCCACGCTGGATCTTGCGCCCGATCTTCGCCCAGACGGCAGGGCGCGGCTCGTCGATCATGCGGATCGTCAAGTACGCCCTGGCCTACAAGTTCGCCTCCCCCGTACTGAATGCTCTGCACCTGGGCCGGGGCGTCCGGGCCTCTACCGGTACCCGGGCGGTACCCGGCGTTCAGGGCACGGTCCTGCCCCCGCGTCGTCCGCCCGGACGGCCGGGGCCAACAGGTCCTGCGGGTTCGCGCACCCCTCGTCCGCCCACTGGACCGGCTCCTCGCGGAGGGCCGCGTCAGGGCACGCACCCACCGACCGGTAACCGTCCCTCGGGCAGTCGACGAACCCCGGCGTCGCCAGTCCAGGTCGTGAACACAAGCGCTGCGCCCCGGCCGCAGTGGCAACAGCCTCCGGTCTTCATCGGGCCTACCGGCTTTGGCCCGGTTCTTCGCGATCACCCCTATCCACCCCGGGCCGGCCACCAACCGGTTCCTCCTGCCGTGTTCCTGCCGCCGGTCTACCCCGGCAACACCAAGAACCCAGGGCGGCGTACCCCGCCCGCTGCAGGAGGTGAGCGCAAGTGAGCTGGTCAGTACGGATTCCCGCCGATGTGGACCAGGACGATCGCATCGTCGGATCGTGCACCGCACGCCAGGTAGCGATTCTCGGCGGCACGGCTGCCCTCCTGTACGTCGCCTATCTGATCGCCGGTGAACACATCGACTTGCTCGTGTTCGTTGCCGGAGCGCTGCCGGTCGCGGTGGCAGGGCTTCTGCTGGCGATCGGGCGGCGTCACGGCGTACCGCTGGATCGGTATCTGCTGGCAGCTCTGCGTCACCTGGTCTCGCCGAAGGCCCTCGCCTCTTCGTCCGAGCAGGCTCCTGCGGCTCCGGCGTGGGTGCCTGCCCACACGCGCCGACAGCCTGCACCACTGCGGCTGCCTGCTCGCGGCGTGATCGGTGACGGATTGATCGACCTCGGCCCCGATGGTGTCGCCGCAGTGGCGGAGGTGTCCACGGTCAATTTCGCCCTGCGGACGCCAGAGGAGCAGGACGCGCTCGTGGCGACGTTCGGCCGCTGGCTCAACTCTCTGTCCGGCCCGGCGCAGATCCTGCTGCGCGCCCAGCGGGTGGACCTCGCACCGACGATCAATCAACTGATAGAGGGCACCGGCGCCCTTGCTCATCCAGCGTTGACGGCCGCCGCGCACGAGCATGCCGCGTTCCTGGCCGATCTGTCCGGCCGGCATGACTTGCTGCGCCGCCAGGTCCTGTTGATCGTTCGCGAGCCATCCGGGGGTGGCCAGGACGCGGCAGCGGCAAGGGCGGTGCGGCGGGTGGAGGAGGCCACGCGGCTTCTCTCGGCCTGCGGCGTCACGGTCAAGCTCCTGAGCGCCGATGCCACCAGCGCCGTGCTGGCGTCCTGCTTCGACCCAGCCGCGCCACCGCTGTCCACCGATCAGCTTGCCGAGCCGGACGAGGTCATCACAAAGGGAGAGCACTCGTGAAACTCCGACGCACGACGCCGGCTCGCGGTGGCCTCGGGCCGGACGCGGTCCTGGTCCGGCCGTCCCATCTACGAGTCGGCGATGGGCTGTGCGCGACCTTGACCATCAGCGGGTATCCACGGGAGGTCGCCTCCGGGTGGCTGGAGCCGCTGCTGACCTATCCCGGCCGCCTGGACGTGTCGCTCCACATGGATCCGATTCCCTCCCTGGTGGCCGCTGATCGCCTACGCAAGCAGTTGGCCCGGCTGGAATCCGGGCTGCGCAGTGACCAGCAGCACGGGCGCCTTCTCGATCCAAGTGCCGAAGTGGCCGCTGAGGACGCCCAGGAACTCGCATCAAGGATTGCTCGCGGGCAGGCTCGACTGTTCCGCGTCTCGATCTACCTGACCGTTCACGCGGCCAGTCAGGGCGAGTTGGACGAGGCGTGTGCCCAGGTTCGAGCCTTGGCCGCGTCCCTGCTCCTGGACGCCCGCCAGGTCGCCTTCCGCCAGTTGCAGGGCTGGGTGTCTTCGCTGCCGGTGGCGGTCGACAACCTCAACGCCACCCGTACGTTCGACACTCCGGCCTTGGCCGCAGCCTTCCCCTTCACCAGCCCCGACCTGCCCGCCGCCACGGGACCAACCGCCGTGCTGTACGGGGCGAACGCGGCCAGCGCTTCCCTGGTGACCTGGGATCGGTTCGCCCAGCCCAACCACAACTCGGCGATCATCGCCAGCAGTGGGGCCGGCAAGTCGTACCTGGCCAAGCTGGAAGCGCTGCGCTCGCTGTACACCGGCATCGAGGTCGCGGTCATCGACCCCGAGGACGAGTACGCCCGGCTGTGCGAAGCCGTCGGCGGCGCCTACCTCCACCTCGGTGCACCGGACGTCAAGCTCAACCCCTTCGACCTGCCCACCGACGGACGGGACGCGCTGACCCGAAGGGTGCTGTTCCTGCACACGCTGATCACGGTCATGCTCGGCGAACCACTGGACAAAACGAGTAGGGCCGCGCTGGATCGGGCCATCCTCGCCGCGTACAAGCAGGCGGGGATCACCTTCGACCCAGACACCTGGGATCGGTCTCCGCCCTTGATGCGCGATCTGGTAACCGCGCTTACCGAAGACGTGGATCCCAGGGCCGCCGAGATGGCAGCCGGGCTCGCGCCATACGTGACAGGCAGCCACCGCCGGCTCTTCGACGGGCCCACCACCACCCGGCCCGACTCTCACCTGATCGTCTTCTCCTTGCGGGATCTGCCGGAGGAGCTGAAGGCCGTCGGCACGCTGCTCACCCTGGACGCTGTCTGGCGACGGGTGTCCAACCCGGACCTACGACGTCCACGCCTGGTGGTGGTCGACGAGGCGTGGCTGCTCATGAAAGATCTCGAAGGAGCGAAGTTCCTGCTCCGGATGGCCAAGGCAGCCCGTAAGCACTGGGCAGGGCTGTCGGTCGTCACTCAGGACGCCGCCGACCTGCTCGGTTCCCCGGCCGGTCAGGCGATCATCGCCAACTCCGCCACGCAGATCCTCCTACGGCAGGCGCCTCAGGCCATCGACGCGGTCACAGACGCCTTCAACCTGTCCGACGGCGAACGCCAGTTGCTCCTGTCCGCGGACAGAGGGTTCGGGCTCCTGGCCGCCGATTCCGGCGCTGCTCGGGTGGCGTTCCAGGTGCTGGCCAGCGAGCAGGAACACCGGCTCGTGACCACGGGCCAGGAGTTCCTGGCCCAGTACGAGGAGGAGCTGTGACGCTTATCGATCACCTCTTCAACGATCCGGATGTCCTGCTGGCCTTCGTACTGAGGTGGCTGCACAGGGACGGCTGGCAGGTCGCTGTCTTGATCTCATGCGGTGTGCTCCTGGCAAGTCTGAGCCGGTTCCTGATCGTGCGTCTGCGTCACAACGCCGCAGCTCAAGGGGCACGCTGTCTGGAGATCTTGGCCCCTCCGGTTGCGGACCTGCCCGGTGCCGAGGCGCTGTGGGGGAACCTGCTCGGGCTTCTTCGTCCTGCGTGGAAGCGCGTCCTGTTCGGCCAGCCGCACCTGACCTTCGAATACCACTTCGGTGTCGGCGGTGTGCGGATCCTCATGTGGGTTCCGGGGACCGTCCCTCAGCACCTGGTCGACCACGCGATCGAGGCTGCCTGGCCTTCGGCGCGTACCACCGTGGTGGAGGCGGACCCACCGGTGCCGCTGAGCGGACAAGCCGTCGGCGGACAGTTCGTGATCGCCCGCGAGGAGCGGCTGCCGATCCGGAGCGACCACGACCAGGATCCCCTTCGAGCCCTGCTCGGCGCCGGAGTGGGCATGTCGGCGTGGCAGCACGCCGCAGTACAGATCCTGGCCCGCCCCGTCACCGGCCGCCGCCTCTCCCGCCCAGGAGTTCCTGTCGCGCTGCTGCGTAGCATCCTCGATCTCACCGTTCCGGGTAATCCCCGCCAGCATCGGGAGCCGGATCACGCTCTGCGGCTGGAGCACTATGCCGAGGCTCGCGCCATCCGGGACAAAGCTCTCAAGCCCCGCTATGAGGTGGCCATCCGCTACGCCGTCCAGGCAGACGACGGCGGCGCATCCAAGTTGCACCGCCGTGCCATCCGAGGGCGTGCGCATGCGGTCGCCGCCGCGTTCTCCCTCTACTCGGGGCATAACCGACTGGAACGGCGCCGACTGTTCCGACCGGCACCGGTGCTGGCCTCTCGCCGTCTTGGCCGCGGGTTCCTGTTGTCGATCCCCGAGCTCGCCGCGCTCGCGCATCTGCCCACCGATCCCGCCGTCCCAGGTCTGCGGCGGGCCGGAGCCAACACGGTCGCACCCACTCCGCAGGTCGCCCAGAAGGGCAAGGTACTTGGTACGGCGGACGCCGGCCACCAACGGCCGGTCGCGCTCCGCGTACGGGATTCCTGCCATCACCTGCACGTCCTCGGTCCGAACGGCACCGGCAAGAGCACCTTGCTCGCCCAGATGATCCTTTCGGACATCGAAGCCGGACGCGGCGTCGCCGTCATCGACGCCAAGGGCGACCTGATCGCTGACCTGCTCGGCCTCATCCCCGAAGCCGCCGGGCAGCGCATGGCGCTCATCGACCCCGACGACGCACATTCCCGACCTGCGCTCAACGTGCTGAGCGGGCCGAACCAAGACACTCTGGTGGACAACCTGGTCGGCATCTTCCACAAGATCTACGCCGATTCGTGGGGTCCACGCAGCGACGACATCCTGCGTGGCTGCGCTCTCACCCTGTCACGCAGCGGTGGGACTCTCGCCGACATCCCCGCTCTGCTGACCGATCCCGCCTACCGCCACCAGCTCACCGACCGGCTGAACGATCCGTTTCTGGCGGGCTTCTGGACTTGGTACGAACGCCTCTCTGAGCAGGCCCAGTCCCACGTGACCGCGCCCATCATGAACAAACTGCGAGCGTTCCTGCTCCGCCCGTTCGTCCGCGACATCCTGGGCTCCGCCCAATCCACCTTCGATGTCAGCGACGTGCTGGACGGCAAGATCCTTCTCGCCCGCCTACCCAAAGGCGTACTCGGTGACGACACCGTCCGCCTGCTCGGCTCACTCCTGCTTGCCCAGGTCTGGCAGGCCGCCTCCCACCGAGCCCGCCTCGGCCGCAGCCGCGCCCCTTCAGCTCTGTACGTCGACGAAACCCAGAACTTCCTCAACATGCCCCGCGCCCTGTCCGACATGCTCGCCGAGGCCCGCGCCTATGGCCTGTCGATCGTCCTGGCCCACCAGCACCTGGCCCAGCTCCCCCGGGACCTCATCCAGGCCATCAGCTCAGATGCCCGCAACAAGATCTACTTCAGTCTCTCGCCCGAGGACGCCCGCGACACCGAACACCACTTCAGCCCTTACCTCACCCGTCACGACCTGGCCAACCTCGGCGCCTACCAGGCCGCCGCCCGCCTCATCGTCCGGTCTGGGGAAACCCCGCCCTTCACCCTGCGCACCCGCCCCCTGCCCCCTCCAGACCCCGACGTCGCCCAACGCATCCGATTTGCCGCCGCCCAAGCTCACGGCCGCACCCCGCCCCGCCAGAAAGCGTTGCCGCACAACGACCCGCGACAGCAGACCGCCACACGAAGGGAAGATCAATGAACCAGCACTACACGCCTGACGTCATTGCGTCACTCACCATCCAGCTCACCAGCCGCGACAGGAACCTGATCCGGCTGGTGTGGGACCACAGGGTCCTCACCAGTCACCAGATCGCCCGCATCGCCTTCAATGACTCGACCACCGCACGCCACCGCCTCGTCAAGCTGCATGACATCAGCGTTCTGGACCGCTTCCGCCCTCAGCCACCGACCGGTTCGGCGCCCTGGCACTACGTGCTCGGCAAGTCCGGCGCTGCCATCCTGGCAACCGAGGAGGGCACCGAAGTGTCCGAATTCGGCTACCGCCGCGAACGTGTCCTGTCCATCTCTCACAGCCAGCGCCTGGCCCACACCGTCGGCACCAACGACGTCTTCGCCCACCTGTACGGCACCGCCCGCCATACCGGCGGATGCAATCTGCATACCTGGTGGTCAGAAAGGCGCTGCGCCACCCAATGGGGCACGCACGTCCGCCCCGACGCCTACGGCCGATGGACCGAAGACGACATGACGCTGGACTTCTTCCTCGAATACGACACCGGCACCGAAACTATCGGCCGCGTCGCGGCCAAACTGGACGGTTACGCCGCTCTGGCCACGGCCACCGGGATCACCACGCCTGTCCTGTTCCTCACCTCCTCCCCGCGCCGCGAGATCAACCTGCAGGAACGCCTCCAGCTCCGTGCCAGCCTGATCTCCGTGCCGTGCGCCACGGCTGTCACCGGCGCCAGCCCTCACGAGGCGATCTGGCTCCCGCACGATCGCCGAGGCACACGCCTGCGCCTGGCACAGCTCGCCGGCCACTGGCCCCTATCGAGCGCACACGGTTGATCACGGAAACCGGGCTGGCGTCGATCGTTGCCGCAGCCGCCGCTCTGATGGGCGGCGTCGCGCTCCTCACCGGGCTCGCCGCAGGCACCCACGTCACCGCCACGATGTGTGACGACGCCAGCCCTTCACCGCCTCGGGCCGAGCATCCCGAATCCGTCTCGGCGGAGTTGTGCGGGCAGCTCCCCGACATAGCGGTGCTGGCCGGAGCGGAGCGTGGGCTGATCGCCGTACAGGCCGCGCTGCGCATGCGCGGCATCCCATACTCCTGGGGCGGCGGCAACGCCAACGGGCCCACATACGGCATCGGTCACGGCGCCCACATCCACGGGTTCGACTGCTCCGGCCTGGCCGAGTACGCGTGGGCCAAAGCAGGAGTCCAGATCGGCGGACACACCTCCCCGCAGTGGAACGCAGGCACTCGCATTCCACGGGATCAGATCCGTCCCGGGGATCTGGTCTTCTTCGCCCACGACCCCGCCAGCCCGGCAACGATCCACCACGTCGGCATAGCCATCGACGCCAAACGGATGGTGCACGCCCCCTCCACCGGCAGCACCGTACTTATCGCTACCTGGGCAGGTGATCCCTACCGGGAACGGGAGTTCATCGGTGCTGTACGGCCCGCCGCGAGGATTCTGGCGGCGCCCAGTAGCAGGCGATAGGCTCACAGCGACCGTTTCAATCTGCCTTCGAACAACAGATTCGAGTCGGTCGAGGGCTGGCTCCTCGGAGCCGGCCCTCACTCTCTGGCCAGGCTTCGCTGCAGCAGAACGAAGCCCGGCATGGCCTCCTCCGGCATGATGCCAATCTCGAAGATTTCCGGCTCTTCGAAGACTGGCTCCCCGCTCGGGCGGCGTACGTACACCACTCGCCCGTAGTCCACGCCGTCCTCCTGGTCGGCGCTCATCCACGTGATCGCCTCCTGCTCGCCCTCCCTCAAGGGATGGTTGGAGACGGCCCGAGCGGAGATCGTGCTCGGCGGCCTGAACAACCACACCTGCGGAACGGCCAGCACCCACCGAACCGCGTCGATCTCCAGGGCCTTCTCTGCCGCCCTGGCCTCGAACGCCACCGCCGTCCCGGTGTCGCGCAGGTAGTCGTAATCGCTCAGAAAGAGCTTGGTCGCGCCCTGCAGCGCCACGATCGCCGGGCATTCCAGCGCCATGATGTTCTTCTCCATGCGCTCAACCACGTCGAACAGCAGATGCGCCGTCGCCTCGTTCATGTCGCCTCCGACCCTGCTCGCTCATGGCATCTCCGCTGCACCAGCGGTTCAGACAGGGCCGGGGCGGCCTCAGAACCCTCAGAAGCTTCCGAGCACGGCGTCTTTGGCATGCTGAGCAAGGCTGCCAACAACGTCATCAATCCCAAGCCAAAGCCTCGCTCACACCCTATGCCAGCGAACGACGCTCTGACCTGGTCCTTCCAGTACGAAGCGCGCGCTGTTCCGTGCTTCTGAGCCGTTTCTCACGGGAGCCCTGCCGAGACCGCCGCGCAGGACGGCCGGTGGGTGTCCAGGAGCGCCCCAAGCGGGGGCAGGTCCACAACACGATCTCTCCTTCCGATCGGCTCCCGGCGCGGGCCGGGAGCCGACCTCGTCATCAGTGGGATTCAGACGGCTATGGTGAGCGAGCGGTCCAGGACCGTGGACAGGGTGCGCAGGGTCTCGCGGTCGAGCTCGTCGACGCCGCCGGTCACCGCGCGCAGCATGTTCCGTTCGGCACGATCGGCGCCGCGTACGTTCTGCTCGTGGTGGGTGTAGGTGTTGACCGCCTGGACCACTCCCCATGCCGTTCCCTGCCAGGGCGACACGCGAAGGTCGTGGTTCCAGAGCCTGGCCAAGGCGTCGCGCTTGTTCTCGGCCATGGTGCGACTGCGGCCCCGCTGACCGGGCATCGGTACGTGGGCGTCCAGGAAGGCGTTCCACTGGCTCCGGGGCACCGGGACGCGGCAGAGATCTCCGACGGCCTGTGAGAACGCGTCGGCCAGCGTGTAGACGATGTTCAGCACCTCGCGAGCTTCTGTGAGCCGGAACTTGGAGTTGCGCGAGTGCTTGATCTTGACCTGCTGGCCGCGTTCGGCGAGTCCGGCGGCCATCGTGTTGTCGCACACGATGTTCGTGATCGCGCGTTTGAAGGTGGTGGCCAGGGAGCCGTCGAAGGAGGTCGCTCCGAACAGGTGCGGACGGAACTCCACCCCCTCGGGGGTGCGGATGTTGTCGGGCACCTCGACCGACACCCAGGCGACCGCGCCACCCTTCAGCAGTCCGGCCGAGCCGATCGACAGATCGGCGTCCAGAAGGCGGGAGATGTTGCCGACCAGCCATTCCACATACGGATGTGGTTCGTAGCCATCGGAGAAGATGCCCATGACGTGGCCGTTGTCGCTGCGCAGGATCGCCTGCCGGTCGGGCACCTGGGCGAGCCCACCGCGTGGGTCCTCCACGTACACCGGGCTGGACAGCGCCTGCCAGCCGAACAGGCGCCGCTTGACGTCTTCCACGGGGATCGCGCCCGGGTAGTGGTTGGGTTCCTCCCTTTGCATGCTTGCCCGGTGGTGCCAGGCAGTTCCGCGCTTGTCGGTGTGACCGATCAGCGTGTTCGTGTTCAGCCACTCCAGGGACTCACGGGACATGGTGCGCTGCCTCTCTCTGGCTGGTTGAAATAGGAAGGGCACCGGTCGGAACCGGTGCCCGTGGAGATGTCTCGTGCGCTCAGGTGGAGCGCTGGTTGATCGCGTACGCGACTCGTTCGGTCAGCTCGCGGTCCGCGTTGCGGATCTCGATGCGGGTGGCCTGGTCTCGTACCTCGAAGACTCCGCTCATGGAGCCGAGCTGCCACCGAAGGACGATCGCCTGCTCGCCTGCGGTGATCGTGTTGCCGGGCAGGAAGGTCGACAGGGTGCCCACCAGATCGGCCCGCTCGGTACACCTTTCCGCTTTGGCCTGCTGCTGTTTGAGGTCGCGCATGTACCTCGGCAGCAGCCGGCGAGTGACCTTCTTCGCGACATGCTTCGGCCCCCGGGAGGCTGCCACGATGATCGAGTGGCGTCGGAGGTCGGGCGATTCGACGCGGTAGAGCCCTGTCACCACGATCCACTCGATCCGTCCCAACAGCGGGTGCACGGCCAGGCGCGCACCGTCCGGTCCCATCAGGTACGGCGTCCCCCAGAGGGTCTTGGGGGTGAATCCGTTCAGATGCGCGGCGATCTCCAGCACGAGATCATTCACATTGCCGTCATCCATCGAAAATCCCTTCGTTTCGGCACGTCAAGGCAGCATTGATGGATCGGGGAACGGCCTCGCCGCCGCGCCCTGTTCCAAGGCACGGCGGCGAGACGGTTATGTGCGGTACGAGTCAGCGACCGGGTGATCACCAGCCCTCGGGAAGCAGCGGCCAAGCAGCCGAGGGCTGCTCTTGGACCCGCGCGGCGATGTCGTCGGCCATCTGGCTCCAGTCGCGCCCGAGCACCTCGGACGGCGGCAGCCCCACCATGAGCGCCTCGACGAACAGGAGCGCGAGCGTGTAATGAGAGCTGGCCGACAGAGCCAGATCGAGCGCGATGCCCGCAAGCGTCCCGTCACCCCGGCACATCGCGGCGAACGCCAGAAGGGTCGCAGGGGCCGCCACGAACGCGGGCTGAACCTTGCGGGTAACCTCCGTCCACAGGCGCAGGTGGGTCTCTGCGCCGTACCGCTGGATGTACGTCATGGCCATGTCGCGTACAGGCTTCGCGGTCAGGCACACACCGAGCCAGGCCGCCGTCTCAGCGTCGAGATCTTCTCTGGCCTGAGCGCGATCCAGCGCGGCGATGACCCGCTTCACACCATCCCCGAACCAGTCGTCACACTCTCCGCTCGTCCTCTTCGCCCGGGCGCAGACCTCCCGTGTGATGCTCAGGGCGCGGGCCTGATCGAAGTTCTGAGGCGGGTCCAAGGTTGCGGCCAGGGCCGCCTTGTCGGGAAGCGCACGCATCCCAGCCACCACAGCGGCGACGGCGGGCACGCTGTTGGTGAGACCGACCGGCGCCCCTTCCGGAGGACAGCAGCTGGCGTCCGTGCAGATGTAGGACCAGTAACGCCCGTCATCAACCCGGATCGCGTCGCTGATGTTCACCCCGCCTTGGGGAAGGGCCTCGGTAGCGGCGTCCATCATCGGTGTGACCTGAGAACCAGGCCCATAGCCGATCAGTAGCGCCTGGTGAATGCCGTTGCGCACCAGCACATTCGTCAGATGGCCCGTCCGCTCTGCCATCTCGGCAGGGTCCTGTGTCAGGTCCAGGCGCACGACCGCCTTCGCCTTCGCGTCATGGATACCCACTGCCACCAGGCTCTCCGTGGGGTGGAACCCGAGCAGGTAGGGCACGGTCGAAACCAGATCAGCCAGGTTCTTGATCGTGACGGTGTTGGCGAGTTCGGATGCAGCGGTCATGGAAACCTCCGGACATGAGAAAGTCCCGGCCGATGACCGGGTGAACGGGAAAAATCCAGCACCGCGCTGTGCTGACGCTGCGGCGCGCTGGCGAAAATAACCGGTGAGGCGAGAATTAGTGACGTTGCTACGCCGCGAAACCTTTCTCACTTAAATACGGTGACCGGAACGGCTCAATCGTCCGCGCTCGCATGTTCCTTTCAGGTATGCGATGCGAAGCAGGGCAGCCGTTCCAGGCTTCCGTATCGTGATTCGACGAATCTCGCTCTCACTTAAATACAGGTGCCCAGCCCGCCCAATCGTCCGCCATCCGACGCCTTTTCAATACGTCCCATCCCAAGCACGCGTCCACGCTGAACGCGCCACAAGAAAAGGGCCTCAGAGCAACTCTGAGGCCCTTTCTCTTCTCTTCTGGCTACTCCTCCGTGGATTGGTCGTCGCACCTGAGCATGTCCCTGGCGCCGTCAATGCGCTCGGACAGTTCCCGCCACTCTGCCCGGGCGGCATCACGCGTCCTGATCACAGCCCGCCGGGAGCCGTACGCCCCTCCGTACCGCGCCTGTGCGACCTGGCCCAGAATCCCCGCCCGCCCCAGATCATCGGCTTGTCCCGCGATCCTCATCATGGCCCGCAGAAGCGGGAAGTCTCCGCCGTCCCCGAACGCCTGCCGGAAGATGACAGCACTGTTCTGGGCCATGCAGAACGCCGCAGCCGCCCGTGTGGCGTTCTCCACGTGCGACACCGCCCGCATGAGCTGAGCACCGGGTGTGGCTTCGACCTCAGTGGGAGGCACATCAACCCGGTAGCCGTTCCGCGCGGCGGCGTCTCGGACGGCCCACCTGTGGAGCGTCGTGCGTGAGACGGTCATCTCGCCCCCATCCCGCCGGACGTAAGTCCACAGAGGGACATCCGCCGAGCTCTCGGAAGCCTTGCGGCACGACGCGGAGATGTCCCTGAGTTTCTGGGCGAAGAGCAGCACCGCGTCCTGAGTGACGTCATCCGAAACGTCGTCGGTGCCATACGGCGCGTGCCCCTGCTTGACGATCGTGGCGCTTCCGTCCATCCGCTTACGGGACCGCGTGGCGTCCACCGTACGGCAATAGCCGCGCGCCAGCCGCTGAATCTCCGCCCAGTCCTCCGCCGTCACCCGCGCCATGTCCTCCGGAGTTAGACCCTCTCCGGGGACGTTGGCGGGAACGCTCTTACCAGAAGCCGCGTACGACATTTCCTGTCTCCGTTTCCGTTGCAACGCTTTCGCGTCGCTGCCCTCGAACACTTCAATTACATCTCGAAACGGAGCTTGGATCAATCACATCCGGCGATTCTTTACCAATATTCTCGGCTGGACACCCATGAAAGTCAACCACCCCAATTGAGGAAACAGAATCCCGATTCGAGCTGCACCGAAAAGAAAACAAGGGAGAATTAAGAGCGCAGGAAAGTGTAGATTGGAAAATAGATATAATCGAATTAGAGCGCTATGGAGCCCGCCCGCACTTCTAAATACTGGGACTCCAGTAGAGTCGGGGCAGCGACTGGCCATCCTCACACGGCTCCGACCTGGGGCAATGCGGCGACCTAGGACGGCCACTCTTACCTGCTGGCCATTGGCCTACCGCTGGCCACCCGAGTGGCCGAGGCTAACCAGGTGGACGACATCGCATCGGCCACCGAGACACTGCGGATAGTGGAGCAGGAGCTGCGATCGCGACTTGCCGAGGCGCCAGCGCGCGCTCTCGACCTAGTCCAGCAGACAGGCGGGCGTTTGGAGACCTCCGACGGTGTCGTGCCGGAGCCCAGGCCGCTCGGCATCGCCTCCGGCGGCCATCGGAGATTGTCTGTGGCCGTGAACTTCGCGGCGGGGTGCCAGGCTGCTCCTTGCCGATGAACTGCCGACTGGCATCTTGCCAACCGAACAAGGCTACGAAGATCGTATGTTCGATGCCAGGAAGATCGGCCAGCTCCCTTTCCCGTTCCCGACGCAATGGGGCATATCGCCCGTTCAGTGCCGGGTAGAATAACCCGCTTCGGGCCATGCGGCGGGCTTGTCGGAATAGGATGCTCGTGTTTCCTGGCCGGAGAGGTGCAGAATGCGCGACTTCTATGCGACGGTGGCGCAGGTGCTGCCCGTCGTGTTGCTGGCCTTGGTCTGGGATTCGAAGTATTTCGATGGCCTCTCTGCGAGGCAGCGGAACGTCCGGTTCTGGACACTTGAGCGTGTCCGGAACTATGCCCTGACCGTAGCCACCGTCATCATCGCCGACCTGGCGGTGTGCCTGCTCGTCCTCGCCGGGACGGTGCCGGACTCGGCGTGGCTACGGGGTGTTGTCATCGCCGGCGCGGTGCTCGGGCTGGCCAGCCTGCTGTTCCGCATCTTCGCCACGATCATTGCGAATACCCGCTGACCTCTCTCATTTGCGGTCGGCCGAGATCGGAATTTCGGTTATGTAGGGCAGTGGAAGCTAGTGGGGAAGATACCCAACGTTCCCGGAACGGCGCATATATCGTGGCTTTCTCAGTCAGCGGGTCGGGAGCGATGAATGGCGCGGCTCAGGCACATCGTGGTGATCGTTCCGGGTATTCTCGGCAGCGTTCTGCGAGACGAGCGTGGCGAGTGTGTGTGGGGCGGACTCCACGAAGGGCTCCGCCGGGTGTTCCAGCCGGGGGCACTCGACATCGACGCCCCGCTCGTGCCGGTGGAGCTGATGCCGACGATCAGACTTATCGGCAAGACGTTGGTGCCAGGATACGGCGATCTCGTCATCCGCATGCGGAACGCCTTTCCGAACGCGAAGTTCGACACGATCGCGCCCGGCCGAGCCGGTGACTCGTCCGCGAACGTCCTGTTGTTCCCATACGACTTCCGGGCCGGGGTGGCGGTCGCCGCCGAGGAACTGGCTCGTCGGCTGCGGGATCGTCTGGGGCGGCCGGAGGACAACCTGCGGCGGGTGGTCGTCGTCGGGCACTCGATGGGCGGGCTCGTCGCCCGGTACTGGCTGGGGCCGCTGGGTGGGGCATCCTCGTGCGCGGCCCTGATCACGGCCGGAACGCCGCATCGGGGAGCTCCGAAGGTGTTGGACTGGCTGTGGAACGGCGTCGGTGTGGGAGCCGTGCGTGATCCGCGGCTCACGAAGATCATGCGGCGCTGGCCGTCGGCGTACGATCTGCTGCCCCGGTACCGCAGCGTCCTGGCCGGGAAGTTGACGCCTGGGCTGGAGCCGGGCGCCGATCCCGCGGCGCTCTACCCGGCGGAGCTGCCGTGGCCAGAAGCCGCCCAGGCGGAGCACGCACGGCGGGCGTACGCCATGCACGAGGAGATCCGGACCGCGTGGGAAGGGCTCGGCGAGCGCGCGCCCGACCTTCAGCCGCTGTTCGCACCCGGCCACGCGACGCTCGGGCGCAGCACACTGAAGGGTGGCCGGGTCAGGGTGGAGAAGGTCAACGCCGAATGGCTGCCGGAGCCTGAGCGCGGCGGTGACGGGACGGTGCCGTGGTTCTCGGCTGTGCCTCTGGAGTTGGACGGGCAACGGTCGCGCTGGCGGCCCGTCCGAGATAGGCACTTGCCGATGGCGTCCAGCCCGAAGATCATCCAAGCGCTCGCGATCCTGTCCGGTGCCTCGACGTCCGCGACGCGCGGAGACGCGCCCGAAGAGCCATGGCTGGGACTCGACCTGGACGAGACGGTTCCGGCTGGGGCGCCGGTGGCGCTGAGGGCACGCTGGCACGGCGCGGCCGTCGAGGACAAGACCGTCGTGGAGGCACGAATCGCTGGACTCGCCGTACCCGGTGTGGCGACGGACGCGGGTGTCTGGGAGTTCGCTCTGCCGCCCCTGCCGGCGGGGGAGCATCGTGTCGAGGTCATCGCACAGGCCCCCGGAGGGGATCCGCTGAGCTGCGCCGACGTCATCGGGGCCGTCGAAGAGGAGAGCTGAGCTGTGAGCGGTTGGCTGCGGTGGTCGCGGGAGAGCATGGCGGGCCTGCTGCCCGCGTACGTGCAGCGCGGGGTCGTCGGGCAGATGCTCGGCAAGGGCGCGCCGGCTCCCGGCGTGGACGCGCGGTCTGCTCGGGCGCGGGCGCTGTACGAGGCGTTCGCGCGGCGCGACATCAGATATGCGCACGAGGACGCGGCGAGCGACTCGGGCGGTCAGGTCATCCGGACGCCGGGCGAAGTGCTGCTGCATCACCGGCACGCCACGTGTCTGGACATCGCCGTCACCTACGCGGGAGGGTGCCTGGACGCCGGGCTGCACCCGATCATCGTCATCGCTGAGCCCGCCACCGCCGGCGGAACGTTCCATGCGTTCGTCGTCGTGTGGCTCGGCGGGGAGTACCAACGCCCGGTGTCGTTCGACTATCCGCTGTCGTCTCTCGTACAGCAGGAGGTGCCTGATCAGGTTTCCGCGGGGCTCGTCAGGGAGACGAACGGGACGTTCCTCGCCATCGACGTCACCGGGGCAGCGCACGGATATGGGGGGCGAGAGGATCCGCTGTCGTGGGAGAAGGCCGTCGCAGCGGGTGCCGAGCTGTGCGGGCGGTGGGGACTCGGGGTCGATGTAGGGCTGTATGAGGGGGACATCCTGCCGCAGCCAGAGACGCCCAGGAGCGAGCCGTTGACGAGGCCGTACTATACGGCGCGGACCAAGGCAGGGCCGCTCACGGAGCTTCAGGCACGGCGGGGGCGTATCCCGTTCGCGCCGCGTGACGAACTCGACCTGTTCGTCGACTGGTGCGAGCTCGCCGACCAAGAGAACCGGACAAGGATCGCGATCCTGTACGGGCTCGGTGGGGCCGGCAAGACCCACCTGGCGGCCGAACTCGCTGCGACGATGGCCAAACAGGGCTGGTACACCGGATTCCTCATCCGCAAGCCCGACGACGTCCAACTCACCTGGCTCGGCTGGCTCGTCTCACCGCTGCTCGTCGTCGTCGACTACGCGGAAGCCGCGAGGTCGGAAGAGGTCAACGCTCTGCTTCGAGTCGTCCGCAGCCGGGCCGCTCCGACGTGCGTGGTCCTCACCGCACGTCTCAAGGGCGATTGGTGGGCCGACATCGAGCAGGCGCTGTCCGACGACGACCATGACGTCGCAGTTTTACCCCACCGCCTCGAACCCTTGCACCCGGCGCCGTGGCGCGTTTTCCGGCTCGCATCCCGAGCCTTCGCCGGACACGACCTCGTCGGCCCTTCGCCGGTGGACATCCCGCAACCGGTCCAGTGGACGACGCTCGACCTCGTCCTGCACGCCTGGCTCGCCGCCGAGGGCGTCCGCGAACTGCCGCGTGGGCACGCCGAGCTTTATGAGGAGGTCATGGAGCGGGAGTTCAAGTACTGGCAGAAGACCTACCAACAGCGGCACGCGAGCGACGTGCCGTCGAAACACATCTTCTGGTCGCTGGGGGCCTGTCTGGCGTTGCTGTCTCCGCGCGAGGAGCGCGTGCCGGGGCTCGTGACCAAGGTCCTGGGGATCGATGAACGGATCGTACGGGACCATCTGGCCGATCTCGTCGAAGAGATGGTGGTCACCGAGCCCGAGAGCGGAACCCTCTCCATCCGGCCCGACCCGATCGGCGCGCACCTTCTCGTGCGCCCCCATCGCCGCGACCCCGAACTGTTCGACCGCTGCATTGACGCAGCGACCGGCGAGGAACTCGATCACGCGTGTGAGGCGATCTCCCGCGCCACCCAGAACGACGCTCACCGGGCGGCGGATCTGGCGGCCGCAGCGCTTGGCCGCCGGCCCGGCCTGTGGCGGTCTGCCTTGAGCGTCGCCGCGGCTCAGGGCGGTCCGTTCGTGCCCGCGCTCGAAACGCTGGCTCGTGAGCCCGGCACGCCCCTGCCGCTCGCGGCCCTCGCCGAACAGATTCCACTCGGGCACACCTCGCTCGGCGAACTCGCGCTGCTCGCTGCGCAAGCTCAGGTGCCCGGGGAGGTCGGGACCGATGAGCAGGCACTCGCTGACCACGGCCGTGCACTCAATAACCTTGCTGTCCGGCAGGCTCTAGCCGGGTACCGGGCCGCCGCCTTGGAAACCATCCAGGAAGCCGTCACCCACTACCGCACCCTGGCCGAAGCCAGCCCAGCAGCCTTCCTGCCCGACC